>JANOTN010000177.1:0-23862 GCA_031416375.1 Ilumatobacteraceae bacterium | reverse complement strand
CCGCGTGCACTCGGTGCCCAAAGTCGTCGTGGCCTTGCCGGCGACTTCGCTGTACGGCAGGCCGGCGAGTCGCGACCTTCCGCTGAAGGAGCGGCCGCTCGAACCGCGTGGGATTCGTGGCGTGATCTCCCGTGCGACGGTTGATCTGCTTACCAGCTATCGCGAGTACGACGCAGTCGAATTCACGGTACTCGCGCTGACCTCCGTGTATGGGCCGCGACAGCGTGCCGGCGATGGAGTCGTGGCAGCATTTGCGGCTGCCGCCGGTGGTCGAACGCCGCCGATCATGTCAGGTGATGGCCACCAAACCCGCGACTTCCTATTCGTCGATGACGCCGTTGACGCGATCGTGCGAGCCGGGACACGGGGCAGCGGCCTCGTGATCAACGTCGGGACCGGTGAGCAGACGACCTTGCGGGATCTGTGGGCAACCATGACCGGCGGTAGCGGTGCACCACCCGAGTACGCGGCGGCTGTGGTCGACGAAGTCCCACGATTCGCGGTCTCGCCTGTGCGGGCCCGGATTCATCTGTCATGGTCGCCGTGGACGACGCTCGCCGACGGCCTCGCCCAACTTCGCTGATCGTCACGACCTAACTGACAGCGTCGAGGCACACCTGAGCGAGCGAGCGAGCCCGTTCGTTAGTCGACATGATTGACGGTGCGACGAGACAGTCGATTCCGACAGATTCGACCGCATCTGCGAGGTGTGCATCTACCGGGTCGATCACGAGCACCGAAGCAATCGGGGCGTACAACTTGGCGACTCCGATGACCGAGGGTTCCATACCTAACTCCCGAAGCATCCGGTCGGCCGGTCCTTTGACCGCTGCACCACCGACGATCGGGGAAACGGCAACGACTCGGTCTCGCCGCGATGCGAGCGTCTCGTCAACGCCTGGCAGGGCGCGGATCGGGCCGATCGACACCAGCGGATTCGACGGTGCCACGACGATTGTGTCTGCTGTCGCGAGGGCGAGTTCGGCCTCGACTGTCAAGCTCGCATGATCGTGATCGAACCGAATCGACGACACGGCTTCCCCATGCCGCAAACGGACAAAGTAGTCCTGAAATGAGATCTCATCACCCGTCTCGGCAAGTGTGACCAGCGTTCGAAACCGATCGTCGCTCATCGGCAACACGTTCAGGCCAAGTCCCCAGGCCCGAGCGATTTCGTCGGTCACCTGAGTCAATGTGGCACCCTCGGCGAGGCGCGCCGTCCGATAGAAATGGGTCGCCAAATCTTGGTCGCCGAGATTGAACCAAGTTGGCGCCGCAGCAGATTCCCCAGGCCGAACCTCGACATATCGGGCAAGCGCTTCCATCGCCCGCCACGTCTCGTCTGCGAGCCCCCACCCGCGTTCCGGGTCGATTGCGCCCGCAAGCGTGTACACGATCGTGTCGAGATCCGGCGAGATTGACAAGCCATGCAAGTCGGTGTCATCGCCAGTGTTCACAATGGCGGTCACGTCCGATTCCGAAACGACGGCCAGTAGCCCGCTCAGGAAACGGGCGGCACCCACGCCGCCAGACAACACGGTGACACTCATTCGCTCGAATCCTTCGCTCGGTGGTAGAGGTCAATCAGGCCCACCGCGGTGGCGTCCCAGTCGAAGCGTTTGAGGTTACGAGTACCGGCACTGATCAGCGAGAGCCGCAACCCGGCATCGTGGAGCAACTGCACGAGGGCTTCAGCGAAGGCTTCAGGTTCGCGTTGGGTGACCAGGTGGCCGCCCTCGCCGGCTATCTCCGGCACAGCACCAACGTTGCGGGCAACCACTGGTGTTCCGGCCGACTGCGCCTCCAGAATCGGAAACCCGAACCCCTCGTCGAGCGACGGGTAGGCGAGGATTGACGCCTGACGCAGCAACCAGTATTTGGTCGTGTCGTCGACCCGTCCGAGTCGATGAATCCGGTCACGAACGCTTGGCGAGCACGACGCAATCGTTCGGCTGATGAGATCGGTGTCGTCGCCGGTGGCACCGGCGAGCACCAACACAGGGTCAGGAGAGCGGTTGGCGACAACGTCAAAGGCTTCGATCAGCAGGCTGAGATCCTTGCGCCGCTCCTCGGTCCCAATTGACACGATGAATGGTCGGCCAGTGAAGGTCGCAGCAAATTGCGGACGAGCGAGTTCCCGCAGCGGCGGTGGAGTCGGCGGAGTGCCGAGATGGACCGTCACAATACGGTCGGTCCCGAGCAACTCGCTCGCATGTCGAGCGGTGGCTTCGGAACTGGCGTGGATCCAAGCCCCGCGACTGACCGCCCGTCGCAGAATCTGTCCTGCCCGTCGAACCAGCGGAGCCGCCTCGGTCGAATGCTCAAGGAACCAGCAGTCGTAAACCGAAATGATTGTCGGACGTGTACTAGGCGGAGCTACGTAGTTCGTCCCATGCACGACGTCGGCGTTACCGAGCCATCGATCTGCGCTCGGGCGATCAGACTTCGACCACAGGTACGAGGCGACAATCCCCGGGATCGGCAACTTACGGTGTCCACTCGCGGGATCAGTTCGAACGCTCACGAGGTAGCCATCGACGGCGACATCATCTCGACGCTGCAACGCCCGCAGCATTCCGGCGACGGCCACGCCGACACCGGTCCGATGGCCGTAGAGGGGACCAATATCGAGGGCGAGACGGAGTGTGGAGGGGTTCATTGTCTGTGCGCTGATGGTTGCGCGCTTCGGAGCGCTTCACGGTAGCGGGGGTTTAGACTCCGTGGGTCCATCGAGCCGCCAATGAGATGCGGCGTCAGGGAGTTTTTGTGCCAAAAGCATTTATCACCGGGATCACGGGCCAGGACGGCCAACACCTTGCCGAGTTCCTGCATACGAAGGGATACGAGGTGTTCGGCCTCGTGAAAGGGCAGAGCAATCCTCGAATTGCTTCCGTGCTCGAAGAGATGCCGTTCATCGATGCCGTCCCTGGCGATCTCGCCGACCTTCCGTCGTTGGTGTCGGCGATGGAGTACGCCCAGCCCGATGAGGTCTACAACCTCGGCGCGATCTCGTTTGTGGCGATGAGTTTCAACCAAGCTGAGCTGACCGCCAACATCACCGGTCTGGGCGTGTTGCGGATGCTTGAGGCGATCCGCATGGTCGGTGGTGCCAAAAACAATCCGATTCGCTTCTATCAGGCCTCGTCGTCAGAGATGTTCGGCAAGGTTCGCGAGACCCCTCAGACCGAAATGACGCCGTTTCATCCGCGCAGTCCATACGGCTGCGCCAAGGTATTCGGGCATGACATCACGGTCAACTACCGCGAGAGTTACGGCCTCTACGCCTGTTCCGGGATCTTGTTCAATCACGAGGGACCGCGTCGCGGATATGAGTTTGTCACCCGCAAGGTGACCAACGCGGTCGCTCGGATCAAGCTCGGGTTGCAGCAGGAAATCGTGCTCGGCAACCTCGATTCGAAGCGCGACTGGGGATACGCGGGTGACTACGTCAAGGCGATGTGGCTGATGCTGCAACAGGATCAGCCCGACGACTACGTGATCGCCACCGGCACGACTTACTCGATCGAGGATCTGGTTGAGCGGTCATTCGCCGAAGTCGGAATCGAAGATTGGCGGAACTATGTCCGCCAGGATCCGAAGTTCTACCGTCCTGCTGAGGTCGATCTGTTGATCGGAGACCCAGCCAAAGCTCGCCAGTTGCTCGGCTGGGAGCCAGAAGTCGCCTTCCCGGAGTTGGTCAGCATGATGGTCAAAAACGACCTCGCACTGGAAGCCAAGAAAGCCGGAATCACGCTCTGAGTGGTCGGGCGTGACAGAACTAGCGGGTGGCGGCGTGGAGTTTGGATCTCAGCGCGGCGGCGAAGACGATCAACGACGCCAGGCTCGAGAGCACCAGTGCGATTTCGATTCGACGGAATAGGTCATCGCTGCCGAGCCAGGTACCGAGCACGAATGCAGCCGCGCCTGTGGCCCACCCAAGCGCGACGCGTGCATTTCCGCGTAGGGCGATCACGGCCTGTGACGTGGCAAGACCGGCCATGTACAGCGCACTCGAAAGTGCCAGCCATGCCAGCGTTGCGCCAGTCAGTTCAGCGTCGAACACCCGTCGAATGATGAACGGACCAAGCAGGTAGGCGCCGGTCGTGCCGACGACGCCGACAATCACGACGAGTTGCAGCAACCTCGTCAGCCCGTGCCGGAAATCGACCCATTCGCCCTTTGCTGCCAATCGCGACAACCTTGGCAGCAATGCCGCCTGAACAGCCTGGAACAGGAATAACGGGATTCGGGCGAGCAACACGCCGTAACCGAAACTTGCGACATGAGCATCTTGTCCTGCATCGGCGAGCAGTTTGAGGGCTACAGGGCCGGCATTCAACAGGCCGGCGGCAAACACCGTGCCGATCAGCAACCACCCAAGATTCTGGGTGACTTCCTGCCACGTCGATACTGGCCCTGGTTGGGTGCGCAGGTGGCCCCTCGTTCCAACCGCGATGATGGCGACGAGCGGCGAGAGGGCAACCGCGAACGCGTACGGTGCCGGCTCGTTGACCCCGAGCGCAAACAAGATCAGGCAGGCGGCGATTCGGATCACTCCGTCCGATCCCATCACGATCGCGTAGATCCGAAACCGGCCGGTGCCGGCACTGACTCCGCGCGCCAAGTGTGCGGGCGCGTACGCCAGGAAGGCGGTCGCGAGCGCCGCTGTCATCCACCAGTCTCCGTCGAACAACCGACGCGTAATTACAGGGCTTGCGATCGCCATAGCTGCCAAGACGATGACGGTGATGATCGACCCGAGGCCAATGATCCGACGGACGACCGGTAGCCCACCCTCGCCCGTTGCCCTGCGGTGCGACAGAGCGCGACCGAGTTCCTGCTCGAGTGGAAGGAAGAATCCGGGTGCCAGCGAGAACGTGGCGAACCACATCGTGGCGATCGGTTCAAACTGCGCCTTTCCGCCAAGCGCTTCCGTGCCGACGATGAAGAACGCGTACGTTGCGGCGCCGGCAATTAGCAGGGCGACGCCGACGGGCGCAGTGCCCTCGGGGAGCGCTAGGCGACGAGGCGCGGGAGTGTCGGGCGTTATCACGAAGTTGCTGAGGCTACCTGGGAACGCCGTCGAGAGTCGGAAGCGGGGCGGGGCGAGCCGAGTGGGTGACCTCGCACACTCGATCACTCCCGCTAGCCTCGATCCATCGTGGAGACGGATACCCAACTCGTACCGTCGGTCGTTTCCGTCATGGTGGTCCATCAACCGGACGACTGGTTCGATGAAACGCTGGCCTCGTTGGCGGCTCAGGACTACAACAACCTTCGGTCGTTGTTCCTGCTGACCCCTGACACAGACGACGAGCAGGAGGCGCTCAAGGAGCGGATTCGATCGGTGCTCCCGACTGCCTTCGTACGCCAACTTCCGGCCAACGTCGGATTTGGTCCGGCGGTCAACGAGGTCCTCCGTTTGGTCGAGGGTGACAACGGGTTCCTGCTCGTCTGCCACGATGACATCGCGCTCGCCCAAAATGCAGTCCGAATTTTGGTCGCCGAATTGTTTCGGTCGAACGCCGGAATCGTCGGTCCAAAGCTGACGGATTGGGATCAGCCGAGAACGCTGCAGCACGTCGGTCTTGGACTCGACCGCTTCGGCGAGGTCGACCCGGTGGTCGAGTCCGGCGAGGTGGATCAAGAACAGCATGACGCCGTTCGCGACGTATTCGTCTTGCCGTCGGCCTGTTTGCTCGTTCGAGCTGATCTGTTCAGAGCACTCGGAGGCTTTGACCCGGGGATCTCATTCCACGGGGACGATGTCGACCTCTGTTGGCGCGCTCACCTCACTGGAGCCCGCGTGATTGTCGTGCCAGACGCCCGTGTTCGGCATCGCGAGCAGTTGCTGGATCGTCGGCCGGAGTTGAACCATCAAGCACTCAGCAGTCGTCATCGGATGCGGGCCGTGGCGACGCTCACCGGCGGTCCGCGACTGCTGGTTCGTTCGATCCAACTGATTTTTTTGACGCTGGTCGAACTCGTGGTCGGGCTTTTCACTGGCCGGTTCAGTGAGGCGATGTCGTCGCTTCGAGCGCTGGTCGGATTGCTGCCCAGATCGGGATCGATCATCCGCCGACGGAGGGCGATACGTGGCCAGCGTGTCGTTCCCGAGCGTGAGGTGCTTGGGCTCCAGGATCTCGGCAGTTCTCGATTGACGTCGTTCTTGAGGGGTAAGGAAACGGCGACGTACGTGGGTGACGGAAGCTCGGTTCGACGGTGGCGTGAGGCATCGTTCGGGCCGCTACTGGCGTGGTTCGTGGTGCTGGTGGCAATCGTGATCGGAAGCCGAAGCTTCATTCGTGACGGTGTTCCCACCGTCGGAGAATTTCTGCCTTATCCGACGAGTCCGTCAGATCTTTTAACGACATATCGGTCGAGCTTCGATGCCCGATCGTTCGGGCAAACGGCACCGAATCCGACCGGCTTCGCCGTCTTGTCAGCGCTCAGTGTCGTTGCGTTGTTCCGAATGAGCCTGTTGATGACGATGACGGTGGTCGGGTTGACGATTGTTGGTGCAATGGGCGCATGGCGCTTGTCGACTGTGTTCCCCGCCAACCGTGCGCGAGTCGTTGGCATGGTTGTGTACGTCGGCACTCCGTTGGTGCCAGGGCTGCTGGGTCATGGCGACTGGTCGGGATTGGCGTGGTTTGCGGCATTGCCGTGGCTGGTGCACCTGCTGCGGAGAGCTGCAGGGCTCGCCGCAGCAGACCCTGCGGCGGCAGGTGGCGACCTGATTGACGGTGTGGCTGCAGTCCTGCCGCGTGAGCGTGCGCGGGCGTTGGCATACCTTTCGCTCGTGCTGGCGACCATCGCCGCGTTCGTCCCGGCGGCGATCGTGTTGTGGGCGGCCGTCGGATTGTTGCTGGCTACTGCGACACTCTTCGCCGGGGGCTCATGGCGGACTGCTGCATGGCTCGCTGGGTCGACCGTGATCTCGCTGGTCGCTGGTGTCGTGCTCAATATTCCATGGGCGTTTGAGTGGGGGTGGGCTGACGTTGTCGGCCCCCGCTCGGCAGGATCGACTGGGCACGGGGTGGCGGAAGTCGCTTCGCTGATGCCCGACGGTCGGTTCGCAATCCTCGCCGTGGCGCTGTACCTCCCAGTCTTGGCGGCGATCGCCATCACTCGTGCCTGGCGACTCACGTGGAGCATTCGAGCGGGAATCCTCGTGTCCGGTTTTGGTGCTGTGCTGCTCTTGTCAGAACGTGGGTCGCTTGGCTTTGCGGTTCCGGCGGCTTCACTCCTTGCAGCTCCGATTGCACTGGGTCTGGCGTTGGGTGGTGCGTCGATCGCCGATGGTTTTGGTGCCGATGTGTTGGGACGCGGGTTCGGTTGGCGTCAACCCGTTGCGATTCTTGCCAACGTGGCGATGGTGGTCGGTTTGGTCCCAGCGATGGTGTCGATCGGCGACGGGAGCTGGAACACGCCGCGCACGCCGATCGCCAAACTCCTGGCGTCGCAGTTGCCGGAAGATCCCATCGCCGGGGACTACCGCGTGCTCTACGTCGGTGATCCGCGGGTGCTACCGGTCCCGGGTCGGACATATCGTGGTGGCATCGCATACGCCGTCACCGATGCTGGGGCGTTGGGTTTCGTTGATCGCTTCCTGATTCCGGAGAACGATGGCGACAAGGCGGTCGTGCGGGCGCTCGATCTGATTGCGACCGGTTCGACGCTTCGGGCTGGTCGGATCCTCGCGCCGCTCGGAATTCGATATGTCGTGATTCCCAAGACCGATGGTGTCAGGTCGACTGTCGATGATCCGATTTCCGTGCCATTTGGGCTGGTCGAGGCGATGGAAAATCAACTCGATCTCGGCTCGGTCTATGGGCCCCCGTCGTTGGAAATGTTTGTGAATCAGGTGTGGATTCCTTCAGGCGCCCAGCTCGGCGGAGCGACCGCGAGTGCGTCGAATCTCGCTGGCGAGGCGGCGATCGTTCGAGCCGATATGTCGAACGCGGTCCCGTCGATGGTCGGCTTTGATCGGACAGGTACGGGCAGCAACGAAGTCGCCCCCGGGGTGTTGCACCTCGCTGTTCCGTTCGACAACCGATTCACGCTGGACGTTGATGGAACGGTCGTGCAGCCGAGAACCGGTTTTGGACTGTCGACCGCGTTCGACGTGGAGTCCGGCGGGATTGGTGTGATTCGGTACTCACGTGACACCGATCGGTCGCTGTGGCTGGCCTCACAAACGGTGCTCTGGCTGTTTGTGTTGGTCGTCGCAGCGGGCGCCCGATCCCCGTTTGGTCGGCGGCGCCTGACCGATACCCACGATGAAACCTTGATCGATCTGGCTGACGCTCCCCCGATCTACGCGGGTGTCGCTGGAGAGGCGTTGGATCTGCCCGCGTGGGCTGATGATCCGGTTCACGAACCGTTGTCCGGCTCGTCAATCGAGGTTACCCAAGTGGCTGAATCGGGTCCCACTTCCGACGACGTTGATCTGGCATCACTCGTGTCCGATGCATCCGAGACGGTCGACGAGACGGACGATCGGGATCCGCTGTGACCAAGCGTCGCCTTCCTGCGGTCGTTCTGACGATCGTTGTCATCGTTGCCGCCGTAATCGCGATCCGTGACGAGCGGGCTGCCAACACGTCAACGTTCAGTGTTGCTGTTGCCGGCTGGATGCCGGCCGCGCCGACGGCGACAGGCTTGACCGAAACGTGGTTCTGCCCTGGCGTGCCGGCCACCGGCATTGACAATGTCGGCGGTGAGGTTTTGATCGCCAACCGACACGGCGAGCGGATGGTCGGAACGGTGCTGGTGGTCAACGATCACAACGAATCGAGACGGCTCGATCTAGTGGTCGATGGGTGGTCGACGGCAGCAGTCGATCTTGACGCCACTCTGCCGGGAGCGATGGTCGGTGCCGTTGTCGAGGTCGATGGTGGTGGTGCGGTTGTCGAACAACGATCGTTTCATCCGAGCGGTGACAGCTCGGCCGCCTGTGCGAATGCCACCTCTGACGCGTGGTATCTCGCCGATGGATTCACCGTCGAGGGCAGCCTTGATCAGATTGTGCTCACCAACCCGTACGATCAGACCGTCGTTGCCGATCTTGAGTTTGCCACTCAGGAGGGCTCGCGATCGCCTGACGCGTACACCGGTTTGACAGTTGCGCCCCGCAGCGTCAAAGTCGTTGATCTTGGTGCCCCAGGGGCTGGGGCGCAGGGCGAAGCGATCCTCGCCGTCACCGTCACGACGGCACGTGGACGGCTGGTCGTGGGCAGGTTCCAGCAGTTCCTCGGCGGTGGCCGGTTGGGAACGCAGGTCACAGTGGCTTCCCCAGCGCTTCGGGACCATTGGTGGTTTGCGCAGGGCGTCAAGGGTCCCGGTATCGATGAGCGATTCAGTATCTACAACCCGACCGATGACGATGTGGCAGTTGACGCACTATTCCTCGGGGTCAGCGAACTGCTGGACTTGATTCCCCTCGAAGTGCCGGCGCATCAGGTTGTTACCTTTGAACCGAGCTCGGTTGAAGCCCTGCCTGACGGCCGACACGCGATGGTGTTCTCGGCGCTCGGCAAGCAGTCGATCGTTGTCGAGCGGGCAACGACGACAGCGGTCGGTGACGACATTTCGACCTCGGTGATCGCCGGGGCGACACCTCGTTACGATGGTTATGTGGCCACGACGTGGCATCTCGCGGCTGGGCCGGCAGCACCGACCGAAGCTGCCCTGATCGTCTTCAACGTCGACAACACGCCGGGAACCGTTTCCGTGTTCGCGGTTGGGTCGTCGGGTCCGGTACCCGTGACAGGGCTACAGGACGTCCAATTGCCTGCGGCGTCGATCATCACGCTCGACCTCACCGATCCGATCGTGCTTGGGCGTGGGCTTCTGATTGAATCGACCAGTCGGGTGTTCATCGAGCGCTCGTCCCTTACCGGTCGCGGCGACACCAGAACGTCTTCGTGGGCCGTGCCGGCCAACTGACATGATCCGTCTGCTGATCGCCTTGACGATCGTTGGGGTCGCCGCAGTTGTTGCTCAAGTGATCAGCCGCCGCCGTCGGCTAGATCCTCCTACGCAACCACGACGCGAGTTGCCGACGCAGCTTGATCGTACGGATTTTGACGGCGTAACAGTTCCGTGGTTGGTGGCCGTGTTCTCCTCGGCTTCGTGCTCGACGTGCGCCGATGTGATCGCCAAGGCTGAAGTGCTGCGATCACATGACGTGATCGTCGTGAACGTGCCGTTTCAGACAGCGCCCGGCGTCCACGAACGATACGCGATTGACGCCGTGCCATGCCTCGTGATCGCCGACTCGGACGGTGTTGTCCAGGCTGGCTTTCTCGGACCCGTCACAGCCACCGATCTATGGGCAGCGGTTGCGGAATGCCGGCAGCCCGGCTCGGTCAAACGCGATGGTGGCTGCGATCACTCAGGGAATCAGTCGGGTATGCCCTGAACGTTGGCTTCGAGTTTCTCGTCGTTACCTGACTCGACGAGGCCTTGCTGAATCAGCGTGGCAACCTGCGGGCCGTCGATCGTCTCGAACTCGAGCAACGCTTCGGCGATCAGGTCGAGACCGCGACGATGTTTGCCGATCATCTCGTGAGCGCGCTGCTCTTGGAACATCAGGATCTTGGCAATCTCAGCGTCGAGCGTCTTCGCCGTTTCGTCGCTGTATTCACGACCTGACGACAGGAGGTCCTCACCGAGGAAGACGGCCTGCTGGCTGGACCATGCCATCGGGCCAATGGCGTCGCTCATGCCCCACTCGCGAACCATGCGTCGAGCGATGTTGGTCGACTGTTCGAGATCGTTGGCAGCGCCTGAGTTGAGATGACCGAACACGATCTTTTCGGCGACGCGGCCACCCATCGCCTTGCAGATCGTGTCTTCGAAGAACTCCTTGGAGTACGTGTGTCGCTCCTGCGGCAAGCTCCAGGTCACGCCAAGCGCCATTCCTCTCGGAAGGATCGTGACTTTGTGGAGCGGGTCGCCGTGCGGCAGCACGGTTGCCAGTAGGGCGTGTCCGCCCTCGTGGTAGGCAGTGGCGCGCTTTTCTTCGGCGTTGAGCACGAGCGACTCGCGCTGCGCACCCAGGACGACGCGATCGCGAGCGTTCTCGAAGTCGATTCGTTCAATTTCCTTGGAGTTGCGGCGGACGGCGATCAACGCAGCTTCGTTGACGAGGTTGGCGAGATCTGCACCCGACATACCGGGCGTGGCGCGAGCCATCGTGCTGAGGTCGACGTCAGCACCCATCCGCTTGTCTCGGCTGTGGACTTCCAGGATCGCCAACCGTTCGGTGTATTCAGGAAGCGGAACCACGATGGTGCGGTCGAAACGGCCGGGTCGGAGCAGGGCAGGGTCGAGGATGTCGGGCCGGTTGGTGGCTGCCATGATGACGATGCCTTCGGAGGTTTCGAAACCGTCCATCTCTGACAACATCTGGTTGAGCGTCTGCTCGCGTTCGTCGTGCCCGCCGCCGAGACCAGCACCGCGCTTACGTCCGATCGAGTCGATCTCGTCGATGAAGATGATCGCCTTGCCCATTCGGCGGGCCTGTTGGAACAAGTCGCGGACGCGACTGGCACCAACGCCGACGAACATCTCCATGAAGTCGGACCCGGTCACGCTCAGGAAGCCAACGCCTGCTTCGCCGGCTACTGCCCTGGCGAATAACGTCTTGCCGGTACCGGGAGGGCCGACCAACAATATCCCCTTGGGGATCCGGGCCCCGATCTCCTTGAACCGTTCCGGCATGCGGAGAAAGTCGACGACCTCGTTGATCTCCTGCTTGACGCCTTCGTAGCCGGCGATGTCGGCAAACGTGGTCGATGGCTTGTCGGCCGAATACGTCTTGGCGCGGCTGCGGCCGATCGACATCATGTTGCCCATTTGGCCCTGGGCTCGGCGCTGCATCCAGACGAAGAACCCGATGATCAGCAGAATCGGCAGGAACAATCCGAGCAGGTTCAGGAGCCAATTGGAACTCGGAGCGTGGAACTTCTTCTTGACGCCGCGCTCATCAACGAGTGCTTCATCGACCTCTGATAGCCCGCGGTCGCCGCCGCCGTGTGTTACGAACTTGGTTCCATCGGTCAACTCGCCCGTGATCTTGCCGGTGGTCGTCTCGACGTCGATTGATTCAACTTCGCTGCTGTCGACACGATCGATGAAGTCGGAATACGTGATTTCTGTGCCGTCCGACCCTGACATCAACGACGGAATGAGGAACAGCGCCAAGAACACGCCTCCCGCAACCCAGGGCAGCCATTTTCGCCACGATGTTGACGGAGTGATCCGGCGCTCGCCATCGACACCGCTCGGCCGACGATCGTTACTTGGCTGCGGGCCAGAAGGTCGGCCGCGCCCAGGGGGTGGGGGAGGAGGCGGAGGGGGCAGCTTGTCCATTGGTACATGCTACGGCCCGTCTGGAACGACCGGTATCCACCCGACTCTGTTGTCGACGTTCTACCGTGGTGGATGTGACGAGGCACTGCTCAAGAACCAGCTGTAGCGAGTCTGCGGTGGTGACGTTGACCTACCAATATTCGCTGGCGCAGGTCTGGCTGGATGAGTTGATTCCCGAGCGCGATCCGCACGCTTACGACCTGTGTGGGCGTCATGCCGGCAGGCTCACAGCTCCTCAAGGCTGGCTGGTCCGGGACCGTCGTCGCGCCCAGCATCCGATCTTGATCGCCGTCTAAGCGGCTCGTCTCCTCAGGCCGTTACCCTGCGGGTCGTGATTGCCGGCGAGGAGCTTGATTCTCAAACCGCAGCGATCCGGCTCGGCCCTGCGATTGCGACGTGGGCGGCCGGGTGGGTACTCGGCACGTTCGTCTCGGTCAGCCTCGTTTCAGCGCTGACGAACACAGATGCCGACGACCTCACGATCACGCAGTTGGTCATCAGCGCTGCGTCTGCCTGGGTGGTGATGTTGTTGGCACTCAAGTTGGCGAGCTCCCGATTTGGATCGGGCCGTCCGGCAGCCGACTACGGGTTCCGGTTTCAGCCCATCGACCTCGTCGGAGTTCCTCTCGGTGTGTCGACACAGATAGTCGCCATACCCGCCTTGTACACACCATTGCAGCACTGGTGGCCCGAGACGTTCGCCAACGACGAATTGGAGCAGCGCGCTCGTGACCTCGTCGACAGTGCTGGAGGATGGTCGACGGTTGTGCTTGCCGTAATCGTCATCGTCGGGGCACCCTTGGTCGAGGAGTTGGTGTACCGCGGGTTACTCCAACGATCGATGGCTGGCCTTGTTGGTCCATGGCCGGCGCTCGCAGTGACCGCCTTGTGGTTCGCTCTGATTCATTTCTCCCCGATCGAGATTCCAGGTTTGTTGCTTGCTGGACTGGTGTTCGGCGGTTGCGTCGTGGTGACCAAGCGAATCGGAACCTCGATCGTGACTCATGCGGCGTTCAACGCCGCCGGCCTCGTACTCGCGCTGAGTTGATGTTGGCTGTCGGGTGACAAAAGTCGGACGTGCGGAACTGACAAGATGGTGACTGCTCCATGACTGATCGAATCGACGACCAAAACACTGATACTGACGGCGACCCAGGAGAGGCGGCCGATTTCGGCGGATGGTTCGATCGCGAGTTCAGCGAAACCGACACGGCGACCGACACTGAGCAGGCGCGAGCCACCTTCGAATCGGTCACGCAACCGGAGCACGAAGAGGCGCCGATCGAACCGGGACGAGCGGAACGTGTCGCCCGCCGGGTCGTACGACGTCCGACGGAATGGGCGGGTCGACCATGGCCGAACGAGCGGGTACTCAAGTACGCCGTCACCGTGTTCTCGCTGGTCACCACGACGGCGATCATCATGAACGTCGTTCACCTCAGCCCGTTCCCGAGTCGTGACGTTGTGTTCGATGACACGACCCCGACCGGCGGTGATTTCGGTGCCCACGTTTGGGGCCCGGCGTACCTACGGGACCATCTGCTGCCGTCGTTGCGCTTCAACGGCTGGACGATGGATTGGTACGGGGGCATGCCGGCCTACCGGTTCTACATGGTGCTGCCGGCGATGGTGATCCTGCTGCTCGACATCGTGTTGAAGTACGGCGTGGCCATGAAGGTCGTCAGCGTGATGGGCCTCTTGACCATGCCTGCCGCCTGTTGGGCGTTCGGTCGGCTCGGCAAGTTCCGCTACCCGATGCCCGAGTTGTTCGCGTTTGCCGGTCTGGCATTTGTGCTCGACGAGAGCTACAACATCTACGGCGGCAACCTCAAGTCAACGATGGCGGGCGAGTTTTCGTTTTCGTTTGCGTTGTCGTTGGCGATCCTGGCGCTCGGGGTCGTCGCAGCAGGATTGCAAACCGGCAAATTCCGTGTCTGGGCCTCGGTGCTGATCGCCGCCGCATGTGTCTCGCACGGCATCGTGCTGATCTTCGTTGCCATCGCCGCATTGGTGTTCTGTCTGGTGTGGATTGATCGCACGCGACTCACGTACGCCCTGACGGTCGGATTGACGAGCGTGCTGTTGCTTGCCTGGTGGGTCGGACCGTTCCTGCTGAACCACGACTACATGACCGACATGAAGTACCGCGGTGAGCCCAATAGCGGATCGTTCGATTCGTGGTGGGACATGTTCTTCCCGCTGACAGCGCCGCTCGACATCTTGATCACATCGCTGGCGTTTTTCGGGTTTGCGATGAGCATCATCCGGCGTCATCTCAATGGGGCCGCGTTGGGCGTCACCGCGATGGTGCTCGTCGCGGGTGTCTACCTCGCCAAGGACAGCCTGCCGATGATAGGCCTCCTCTGGAACCCGCGCCTGCTGCCGTTCTTGTATCTGTGTCGGTATTTGCTGATGATGGTCGGTGCCGTTGAGGTACTCACGTTGTTGTGGAATGCGATCGGTAATCGGCGGGCGCGGGAGTCCCCTGGCGTGTGGGTCGAGTCTGCGTTTGCCGGATTTGCCTCGCTCGTCGTGTTGGTCGTGCTCGGCTGGATGTTTCAGGTGCTTCCGTTCGACGGCAACAAGACGGTCAAGGCTGACGGTGCCGACAAGCTTGTGTACTCGTGGGGCCCGTTCGCCGCCACGAGCACCAACGCCGATGCCCAAGGCAACGGTTGGGCGAACTACAACTTCGAGGGTTACGAAGGCCGGGGCGAGTACTACACCGAGTACCACCAGGTGGTCACGACGATGAAGCGGATCGGTGAAGACCCGTCGCTCGGGTGCGGACGGGCGAACTGGGAGAACCATCCCGACAACGGCCAATACGGAACCACGATGGCGTTGATGTTGTTGCCGTTCTGGACCGACGGATGCATCGGATCGATGGAGGGCTTGTTCTTCGAGGCGTCTGGAACGACGCCATATCACTTCATCACGACGGCGGCGATGTCGAAGCAGTCGTCGAATCCTGTGCGCGAGATTCGGTACGCCAACAACAACGCCCAGATTGGTGTGCGCCACCTTCAGGATCTGGGTGTGCGATACGTGATGGTTCGTTCGCCCGAAGCGAAGGCCGAAGCGGCTGCGCAACCGGAACTCTCCTTTGTTGCCTCGTCGACCCCGTGGGACATCTACCTGGTGGGTGGCGCCGAGCTCGTGACGCCAATGACGACGCAACCGGTTGTGGTGCGAGCACGTGATGGCGATGGTCGTGAGCGCAACCTTGAACTCGGGACCAGTTGGTTCCAACAGCCCGATGAGTGGGCCGCAATGCCGGCCGACGATGGACCAGACGAGTGGCAACGGATTTCGGTCCAGGTTGACCTGTCGCGCCGGGAAGGGGTTCCGGGTGACTCATCCAGACGGGTCGACATCGTGGTCCCCGTCGAGGCGATCGAGCCGGTGGCTCTGCCTGAGGTGGCCGTGTCGAATATCGACATTCAACAACAGTCATTGTCGTTCGACGTCGACCAGGTCGGCGTTCCGGTTTTGGTCAAGGTCGGCTACTTCCCGAACTGGAAGGCCAAGGGTGCGGAGGGACCGTATCGGATTGGCCCGAACATGATGGTTGTCGTCCCAACATCGGAACACATCGAGTTGGACTACGGACGAAGTTCGATCGACTACTTCACGATCTTGATGACGGCTGCCGGTATCGCGTTGTGTTTCTACTGGCGCAAGCGCGGTGACGTTCGACATGAAAGCGACGCCCCGGGCGGTTTCGCAACGAGCTCCGAATCCGCGGCGATTGACGAAGGCTCTGTTGAATCCGACTTTGTTGAATCCGACTCGGTCGACCACGACTCGGTCGAGTGGGCGGAACCTGCCGAGTCGGCCCGATAGCGTTTCACCCCTGCTATGTCAGTACTGGATGAAATCGTCAAGGCCTACGACATCCGGGGTACCGTGCCCGATCAGCTCGATGCTGACATCGCTCACGCCCTCGGTGGTGCGTTCGCCCGTTTTTGTGGCACCGATCGCATCGTCGTTGCCCGCGATATGCGCAAGTCAGGCGAGGAGTTGGTCGTCGCCTTTGCCCGCGGAGTGATGGAGCACGGTGTCGACGTGGTCGACCTCGGGCTGGCATCAACCGACTTGCTGTACTACGCCTCTGGTTTGCTTGATTCGCCTGGAGCGATGTTTACGGCCTCACACAATCCGGCCCAGTACAACGGTTTGAAGTTGTGTCTGTCTGCTGCCCGCCCAGTCGGGATCGATAGCGGGCTGGCAGAGATCCGCGATATGGCGGCGACCATGCTTGATGGCCACGGGCCGCCACCGGCGCAGAGTTCGGGCTCCTACAGCCAGCGTGACGTGATGTCGAACTTCGTTGATCACGTGCTGTCATTCGTCGATGTGGCGAGTATCCGGCCGCTTCGAATCGTTGCTGACACCGCCAACGGGATGGGTGGCCTCGTCGTCCCGGCTGTATTCGACCGGCTGCCGATGATCGATCTCGAAGTGATGTACGGCGAGCTGGACGGTACTTTTCCGAATCACCCCGCCGACCCACTTCAACCCGCCAACCAGCGCGATCTGCGGGCTCGCGTAACGACTGGTTCGTTCGATCTCGGCCTCGCCTTCGACGGTGACGCCGACCGCGTGTTCATGGTCGATGAACTTGGCAACGGGCTGAGTGGATCGACGACCACGGCGCTCCTGGCAGCCACCGTGCTGCGCACGAATCCGGGAGCGACGATCCTCCACAACCTGATTTGTTCGCGAGCGGTACCGGAAACGATTCGCGAACACGGTGGAGTTCCGATCCGAACCAAGGTTGGCCACTCGTACATCAAGCAGATCATGGCTGACACCGGTGCAATGTTTGGCGGCGAGCACTCAGCTCACTACTACTTCGCCCGCAACTATCGGGCCGACAGTGGGCTGATCGCCTCAATGCTGATGATCGACGAGCTGAGCCGAACGGGCCAGGATCTGTCAGTCCTGCGCAAGCCGTTCGAGCGGTACGCAGCGAGCGGTGAGATCAACACTCAGGTCGACGACCTTCAAGTGGTCATCGAGCGGGTCAGTAGTCGCTACGCGGGAATGGATCAGGACCGACTTGACGGATTGACGGTCGACGCCGGCTCGTGGTGGTTCAACCTGCGAGGCTCCAACACGGAACCGCTGCTCCGTTTGAATCTTGAAGCTGCCGATCGAGACGAGTGCGAGAATCGGGTAGCCGAGCTACTCATATTGATCACCCAATCGTGACCAGCCAGTCACGCCAAACGAAATCGAAGGAGAACTCGTATGAGTCTGAACACAGCGCTTCTCGCCATCTTGGCGTGCCCTGAAGACAAAGGGCCGTTGTACTACATCGAGTCTGAGCAGGTGTTGTACAACCCTCGGTTGCAGCGCACCTACGCCGTTCGCGACGACATCCCGGTGATGCTGATTGAAGAAGCCACCACGCTGACGGCCGATCAAGATGCTCGGCTGAAATCCGTCGTCACTGATCAGTCGATTGATCCAACATTTACGGCCTGACGCCCCGAAGCATGTCAAACTGGTTACGATCCGAGCCTGTGAGCCGTAGCAGCCGAATTTCCCGCGCACTCGTCCGAGTTGGTGTCGCAGCCGCCCTGGTCACGGTCGCAGCCGTTGCCGGCATGTCGATCTCGCCGAACGAGGGCCGGGTCGTACAGGCAGCCGGCGATCTTTTGGGTGCAGGTGGCGAGTATCACCCGCTCACCCCAGTTCGAATCTTCGATAGTCGCAGGCCGGAACTTGATGTTGTCCCACTCGGCCGCAAGACCTCGACCTCGGAAGCCGAGGGGATTCCGTTTGAGATTCAGGTCGTTGGTGCGGGTGGGTTGCCGGTCTTCTTGGATTCCACTGATCCCGACACAGACGATGACCGGGTGCTTGCCGTGGCGGTCAACATTACGGTCATCAATCCAACCAAGCCTGGTTGGCTACGAGCATTTGGTACAGGCTCGACGGAAGGTAGCTCGTCCGTGATCAACTTCGGGCCTGGCCAAGTTGTACCGAATACGGCGATCTTGCGTCCCGGGGCGAATGGCAAGCTGTCGATCAGACTGTTCAGTCCCGTGCCGGGAGACGCCGACATCGCGATCGACCTGTTCGGTTGGTTCTCAACGAGTGCCTCGGGAGAGCGTGGTTCACGACTGGTTCCAGTCGGCCCTGGTCGTATATTTGATTCTCGCGAAGCCGCCTTCGGAGCAACTCCGCTTCGGGCAGGATCGACGACGACGATCCCGATTCGGGGTACGTCATCGGTATCGCCCGTGATCACGGAGATCGTGCCACCCGACGTCAACGTCACCGGTGTGATGGTCAACATCACCGGCGTGAACGTCCAGCCCACCAGTCGACCGACGTATGTATCGGCGATCCCTGCGGCGCTACCGCCCGGTGGCGAACCGACCACCAGCAACTTGAATCTGTTGCCTGGTCAGGTGCGGGCGAATCTGTCGATCGTTCCAGTCGGAGACGATGGGGCAATTCGCTTGTTCAACCTGGCTGGCGACGTCCATCTGATTGTCGATGTCGTCGCTTACCTGATCGCCGGTCGACCGGCGACCAGTTGCCTTGGGCGGGTAGTGCCGTTGGTGGTGCCGTTCAGGGCTTTCGATACCCGCGAGTCGGCGTTCTTTGGTGCCCGTTTGGCGCCAGCCCAAGCGGAGGACTGGAGCTTTGCGGACTTCGTCAACGACGTGAAGATCGGTGCTGATCCGGTTGGCCCACAAGTCGGTTTGCTCGGAAACCTCACCACCACGGATTTAATACGTCAGTATTCGTGGGGTACCGTCGAGTCGTACTTGACGGCCTATCCGACGCCGTCTACCGGAGGTTCAACCGACGTGCCGACCGTGTCGAACCTGAATTTCAAAGAAGGCGACACGATTCCGAACTTGGCGCTCCTGAAGTACGGTTCCAACGTCGACGGCTCGAACCGCGTGCGGTTCTACAACCGTGCGGGGTCCGTTCACTACCTGCTCGATGTGTCCGCTGTGATCCTCGACGAGTGCCCACCGGCATAGTTCCAACGAGCCAGGTTCGCTCCAGCGGAACACGAGTGTGATCGCTCCTTCAGCGACTGCTGTAGTCTCTACCCAACTCACGGGCTGACCCGATCGGTGCCAGTAGGCCCCGGCCCGTTCCATCACGTTCACTGATGGTCCCGATTCGATCCTGCACGGAGGAAAACTGATATGACTTCAACACTTGCGGCGCGTAAAGACTTCCGAGTCGCCGACCTTTCCATGGCACCGTTTGGTCGCAAGGAAATGATCCTTGCCGAACACGAGATGCCAGGCTTGATGGCGATCCGCAAGGAGTACGGCCCATCCAAGCCGCTTGCCGGAGCGCGTATTTCCGGGTCGCTCCACATGACGATCCAGACCGCTGTGCTGATCGAGACGCTCACTGAACTCGGTGCAGAGGTGCGTTGGGCGAGCTGCAACATCTTTTCGACGCAGGATCATGCAGCGGCTGCAGTTGTCGTTGGCCCGAATGGCACTGTCGATGACCCGCAGGGCGTTCCGTGCTTCGCCTGGAAGGGCGAGACGCTCGAGGAGTACTGGTGGTGTACCGACCGGATGATGACGTGGCCGGCGGGAGCTGACGGCACGATCTACGACGGGCCGAACATGATCCTTGACGATGGTGGTGATGCCACGTTGCTCGTGCACAAAGGTGTCGAGTACGAAAAGGCCGGCAAGGTCCCCGACCCAACCGAAGCCTCGAATGCCGAGCTGGCGATCATCCTCGGCCTGTTGCAGCGCACGTTGAACACCGATCCACTGAAATGGACGCGGATGGCATCGCACATCAAAGGTGTCACCGAGGAGACCACGACGGGTGTCAAGCGTCTCTACAAGATGGCCGAGAAGGCTGAGTTGTTGTTCGCTGCGATCAACGTCAACGACTCGGTGACGAAGTCGAAGTTCGACAACCTGTATGGATGCCGCCATTCCTTGGTCGATGCCCTATGCCGGGCGACCGACGTGATGCTCGGCGGCAAGACCGCTGTCGTGCTCGGTTACGGCGATGTCGGCAAGGGCTGCGTGCAGTCGTTGCGTGGTCAGGGCTGCCGAGTGATCGTCACCGAGATCGACCCGATCAACGCACTCCAGGCGGCGATGGAAGGCCTCCAAGTGCTCACGATGGATGACGTCGTCGAGACAGCCGACATCTTCGTCACCTCGACCGGCAACACTGGACTGATCACCGCCGCCGACATGGGTCGGATGAAGCACAACGCGATCGTCTGCAACATCGGTCACTTCGACAACGAGATCGACATGGAAGGACTCGCTCGTTCGGGTGCAGTTCGTGACGAGCTCAAGCCCGGTACTGATGTGTGGCGTTTCCCCGGTGGCAGCCAAATCATCGTACTTGCCGAGGGCCGCCTCGTGAACCTCGGTTGTGCTACCGGCCATCCGAGCTTCGTGATGAGCTGCTCGTTCTCGAACCAGGTGATCGCCCAACTCGAACTGTTCACGAACACCGAAAACTACCCCGTCGGTGTGTACGTGTTGCCGAAGCACCTAGACGAGAAGGTCGCCCGCTTCCACTTGGCGGCACTCGGCGTCAAGTTGACGGTGCTGACCGACGAGCAGGCCGAGTACCTCGACATGGACCCATCAGGCCCGTTTAAACCCGACCATTACCGGTACTGACGACTATGAGGCTCAGCGGATAGGTGAGGATTTTTTGTGCCGGAGTTTTCATTTCGCCTGCTGCGCAGTCGAAATAGCGCACCGTAACGATTGGTCGCCTCGCTTATCGGCTCGTCTCCTATGTAACACCCCTCGCGTATAACTGGAACCATGATGTTTCAGTCTCGTTGTGCTGGGTGTGGCCATGTCGGGCCGGTGTTGTGTCGGACCTGCCGATTCGCTTTGGCGGTGCCGTCGGCGATACCAATCACGCGTGATGTGATCGCTGCTGTGCCGTTCACTGGCAGGGCCCGTGATGTGCTGCTCGGGTTCAAATACGGCAATCGCCGTCAGCTTGGGCATCACCTCGCCGGATTGCTGGTCAACCGAGTGCTCGCCGCCGGGCTCGGTGCCAATGACTTCGACGTCGTCACGTGGGCACCGACCAGTCGCCGGCGGCGCCGGCGGCGAGGTTTCGACCAAGCTGAACTGGTCGCCCGACGAGTGGCACTGCAACTTGGTGTGCCATGTCGCCGGTTATTGGAGCGAGACGGTTCCAGTGCAGCTCAGACCGGGCTTGACCGCATAGGACGACTGGATGGGCCGATATTCCGGGCTCGACCAAACCTGCGCGGCAAACGAGTGCTGGTGATTGATGACGTCGTCACGACCGGTTCAACGCTGCGATCTGCCGACGCTGCGCTGCGTGCAGCAGGAGCACGTTCGGTGCAACGTGCCGCCGTCGCCACGACGCCCGCATGGGTTGACCGTGCGGAGACGCGCCGGCGGCCCGCGGTAGCCCGAGTGATCCAGGGTCCGTGGGCCGCCTGATCGGTTCGAACCGCGGGGTAGCAGGGTCCAAACCGAGATTGGTGAATGTCAGTGAGTGATTTGTTCTCGAATCGCGCCGTCTTCAAACCGAATTTCTATGCGCCAATCAGAATCGTCGTTGTCGAACTCAACCCGGATCCGATCCCAGTCTTGATCGTCGATCTCGGCCTGAAATCCTGGAGCGGGGCTGACGGCACCGAGCGAGAATCCGGTTCCGGTCCATGTCACGGTGATCGATCCACCGGCTGAGGTGTAGGTCTTGGTGAACGGTGCCGGTAGCGGGGTCGTCGGAACGCTGCTGGATGATGCTGTATTGGCCGGAACCGAACTGGTGCTGGCATCGACGGTTGAGCTTGGAGCGGAACTGCTCGTGCTGTCGTCATCTTCGATCGTATTGCCTGGCACCGATCTGCTCGTACTGTCATCCACGGTCGTGTTCGCCACCGTGGCAGCAACCGTTGAATCAGGGTTTGAGCTGCTTGTCGAAACACCAGTCGTGTCTGGGCTGGTCGAATCCACGACGGTCGAATCCACGACGGTCGAATCAATCGTCGAAACAGCCGAGCTGACTGCCTGACTTGTGGTCGACGGCCTTGATTCCTCGGTCGTGTTACCGCCGCGTTCGGCGGCCGCCCATCCGCCGGCGCCGATCGTGAAACACACTGCGCCGGCGATTGCAACGGCAGCGCGATTTCCGAACTGACTTCGCAACGTGATCCAAACTGGGTTATTCATGTGTCATCCTCCTGATCAATGGCGGCTCGGTTCCGAGCACGAGGAAGACACGACCGGGACGGCGATTCGGTTGGGGGTATTCAGGAAATGATCTCGATCAGTTCCCCGTTGTTGACTCGGATTTCGATCCGAGATTCGTCGCCGCCGACGAACAGCACTCGAATTTTCAGCGTTTCCTGATCTTGGATTTCTGCCGTTGCGCCGGCGATCGGTGAGACAGTGAGCAGCGACAGGGCGGAGCCGTTCCAGTTCACCGTGATCGAGCCGTACACGGAGTCGTATGTTTTGGTGAACGGTTGAAGTGGCGGGACGTCGGGTTGACTCGTCGTTGACGGAGCGCCGGTGGACGCCGGACTGCTGGTAGAGACCACCGATCCCGACGTGCCCGTTGTGACGGTTGTGACGGTTGTGTTCCGAGGCGTTGTGGTTACCGACGACGTGTTACCTGAACTGAGCGTCGTTTGTGGGGTCGATTGACTCGGGTTTCCTTGCGGTGCGATCGATGAAGGCAGAACGCCCGCCGTCGTTGATGACGGAATGGCGGGAATTGTGGTCGGCGATGTCGTCGTCACGCTGTCGTCAGCAGCGTCACCGTCCGCCGAGGTTTGATCCGGAACCGTGGTGCTGATGCCGGGAATCGGGTCGTCGCCCGAGTCGGAACGCACAGACCTGTCGCCGCCACGCGGAATCAACATGAAGCCGCCGACGATGATGGCTGCCATCGCGACGCCGCCCGTCACTGCAGCTCGTCGTCGGCGAATGTGGCTCGATCGGGCAAGCACAGCGGCGTGCGCACCAGAGATCGAACCTGAGTCGCCGCCGGCCCGTCGGCGCAATGCCGAACCCAACTCGTCGTCAAATTGCTCGTGTTCGAAATCGCTCATTCTCGTTCCCGACTGTTCGGCCGGTGGTCGTTCCGGCGTGCTTCGCGCTCCAACACCGGGCGCAGCCGGCGTCGGGCGTCATGGAGATGTGACTTCACCGAGCCCTCGGCGATGCCGAGCGCGACGGCGATCTCGGCGATCGAGAGCCCATCGACGTAGTGCAATGCCGTAGCTGCTCGCTGCTGCTTGGGGAGCGCCGCCAAGAGCCGATCGAACTCGTCGATCTCAGCCGGTCTCGTGACCGACTCGTTCATCGAGGTGAGCTTGGCGAGCGCACGTTGCTTGCGCCCTGCACGCCGATGCCCGTCGTACAGTTGGTTGATCGCCACACGCCGCACCCACCCGATCGGGTCGTCGTATTGGCTGACCTTCTTCCATCGGAGATGGGCCTTGACGAATGC
>JANOTN010000176.1:0-8514 GCA_031416375.1 Ilumatobacteraceae bacterium | reverse complement strand
CAAGTCGGGGAGCAAGTTGTAGCCGTAGTCGGGTACGCCGGATCTCGTTGCGACGAGTCGGAAGACGAGCCGACCCGTGTCGCCGATTTTCACCGAACCGGCCGCTGCACCCGTGAGTTTGACGAGTACCCGCACGCCGCTGTCGCCGAGCTCGACGAGAGTCAACGTGTACGGACTGATCAATCCAGGTACCGGAACACGAATCGTCGCGAGTGTGTAGATCGCTCCGTGACGCGGAAGCGCGGTCGTGTCGGTCGGCTCCTCTGACCCGCAGCCGAGGCAGCGGTAACGATGTGGGTACGAGAGGGTGCCGCACGAGGCGCACTTGGCAGCCTCGAGTCGCAACTTGGCGTCGAACGCTCGGTCGAAAGCGGCCAGCGAGATGGGGAGATCAAGCCCTGGCGTCGGCTCGCCGGCGGGTAGCGGCTGGGCTGCGCGTTCGTCTCGCTCGATCATGGTCGTTCCGATTCCCAGTGTGCAGACGCTGAGCGCAGCTTGCTCGACGGCGGCGATCCGACCAGCGCGTCCCTGTTCGATGAGGGCCGCGATCGCGAAGATCGCCGAGCTCGCCCCGGTCGTGGAGAGCGCCGGAGGCTTGCCCTCACAGAGCGAGGCAGCGTCGCGAACGGCGAGCCCGGCGGCTGCGACAATCGGCTCTGATTGGTCAAGCTGATCGAGTGATTCGCCGAGTCCACGAACACGGAGCAGACGCGGGTCGGAATAGTCGCTTCGTCGCCCGTGTGCGTCGCGAGTGGCGACCGGCATGCTGCGCGTGACGCGATCGACGGCTGTCAGCGACGGACCGTCGGCACCGCAGAACACCGCTGCGCCGCCGGCCGTTGGAGTGACCTCTGTACCAATCACAAGTGTGCCCGGCGCTGCAGATGTGAGGGCATCAAGTGTCGCCGGTGCGCCACCGCTCACTTCGCTGACTCGGACGTGAGACGACACGCCAAGCCCGGCGAGCAAAGCCGCACTGTTGCCGCCTTCCAACAGGGGAAGTTGGCGACTCACGATGACGACGTGCTGCACATCGTTCGGGTCGACCGAGCGAAGTGCAGCGATGCCGGCGGCTACGGCCAACGTGATCGCATCTTCATCATCACCCGACACGCGCTCTGTCGCCGTTCCCCAGCAGGGCAGATACGTACCGATCGAGCTGATCACCGGAACGCTGACCTTGGCCGCTGGACGAACTCGAACGGAATCCCGTTCGGGTCGCTGATGAAGGTGATCCACATGTCGGGCACGGGAGTACCGCTCAACTCGACCTCCATCGGTGGACGGTCGAAGACCGCTCCGGCGGCGGTCATCGCCTCGTAGCTCAGGCGGGTGTCATCGACCCCGAGCGCCGCTCGGAAAATCCCGGCATGGTAGGGCTCGGCGTAGTGCCGACCATGACCGACCGGGCTGCGCCATTCGATCAGTCGAACTTCAAATGGTTCGTCGGGCAGCCGCATCCGGACGTACTGGCCGTCCACAATTCCGGCCAGTCCGACGAACGTTCCATCAGTGATGTTGCCTCGCTCAGTCACTTCGAATCCGAGCATGTCGTAGAACGGCAGCGACTCGACCAGACTCCCAACAGTGATCCGAAGGTGAGCCATCTGGGTTGCATCGGCGTCGAGCGACGGATTCTCGACGAGTTCGAGCGTTACGCCACGAGAGTCGACCAGGGTCACAATCCGCTCGTCGTACGGCGACGGCGCGTCGGACTGGACCGCACAGCCGAGCCCGGTGAGTGTGACGACAGCGTTGTCGATCGAAGGCACGGCAAATCCCAACGCTTTGATTCCAACCTCGAACGGATCAACTGATGGCTGGCCGACCGGAGTCGGGTCGTACCAACCCTGCACTTCGACCGCCGGGCTGGTGCGCGGCCCGCGCTTGTCGTACACGAACGAGCCGACCGAGCGGACCTGATAGTCGAGCCCGAGAATCGCACCCGACCCGTACTCGTCGGTGGTCTGCATCGTGTTCCGCATCGAAAACCCGTCAACGAGAAACTTGCTGACCGCAGCAGCATCGTCGCAGCAGTAACAGATGTGCAGGAAACGTCGAGCCGGTCGCTCGAAGGCCAGGTCGGACAGGTTGTTGCTCATGACCGGAGTGTAACTTGACACAAGTGTCGAGTTCCGAGCCGAGCCGACCGACGGTGGCCAGCTAGTGGTGCCGCGCGTTAGTTCGTCGGTGTATCGGTCGTCCATGCGGAGGGGTCGTTGAGGTAGAGGTCGCAGGCGCAGTCGAGGGCTTCTTCGGCGGTGCCGACGGGTGTTCCGGAGGGAAGGAACGAGTCGTCGTAGTCGTCGTGGCTGGCTCTGTAGATGGCGAAGCCCCAGAGGTGGGCGGAGCCGCCGTAGCGCAGCCGGCACAGCTTGATCGTGGTGCCGTCGGGGTAGTGCCCGTCGATGTAGGCGAAGTTGGCCCGGAACCGCAGATCGACTCGAGCGAGTTCGGGCCAGTGGTTTCGGGCGTGGTCGTTGAGACGGATGGTGAGGCTGTGTTTGGTCGACTCGGGGGGCGCCGTCATCGCCCCTATCTTGCCTCGCCTGGTTCAGGCGGCGAGGGTCGTCTCGGGCTCGGTCCGGTGGGCGTCGAGGCGTTGCATCATGTCGGTGAGGTCGCTGCGCGTGAAGCGCCAATCGAACGGGCGCGCCGTCTGGTTGTAGCGGTGCTCGAACCGTTGGAGACGATCAGCGAGGGCGGCGAGGTCAGCGAAGTCGGCGGGCTTGACGACTTTGCGTTGGATGATCGAGAACACGATCTCGATCTGGTTCAGCCAGGAGGCGTGGACCGGGAGGTGCACGAGGCGGGCGTTGGGCCACGCCGCAGTCATCCGATCGATCGATCGTTTCCCGATGTGTGATGAACCGTTGTCGACGACCCAGTACACCGTCGCCGCGCTGGCGTAGGGCTGCTGGGTCATGACCTTGTCGACGAGTTCCATGAACGGCACGATGCCGGTCTTGTCAGCGATCGTGCCGACCAGATGGGCGCGGTGCACGTCATAGGCGCCCATGTAGGCGAGCGTTCCGCCACGCTCGTACTCGAACTCGACCTGCGCGATATGCCCCGGACCCGCCGGGCGGCCCGGATGGCAGCGATGCAACGCCTGCAGCTGGGACTTCTCGTCGGCGGAGATCACATAGTCGTTCGGTCCGAGCGCGACGCCATCGGCCACGCGAGCGTAGAGGTCAAGGACCCGGGCCGCCTTCTCAGCGAAGTCCGCAGCACGCGGGAAGATCCATGATCGGTAACGCCACGGCTTGATCGCATCGGCGTGCAGCCAGCGCCGCACCGTCGACGACGAGATCGCATCGACCAACCCCTCGGTCACCGCCTGGGCGGCGAGCTCGTGTGAACTCCACCTCGACAACGGAACCGCGCGCTGCTCCGGGGGCTCACACGCGAGCGCTTTGACCCCTGCTAGGACCGCGGGTCCGAACGTGCGCGGCCGGCCCGACCGAGGGCGATCTTTCAGACCAGCCAGACCGTGTTGGCAGAACCGCTGACGCCATTTCGACACCACATCAACACAGACCCCGACCCGCTTGGCGATATCGATGTTCCGTGCACCCTCGGCGGCCAACAGCACGATCCGGGCCCGGACCACCTCCGAGTGCGGCGCGCTCCGCGACGACGCCCGCAGCTCCAGAACCGACCGGTCCTCGCTACACAACTGAACCTCGAACGGCGAACGACGAGACACGGCAGGCCTCCGCAAGCACTCAAGTCGTGGACAGCCACCAAGTTACACTGCTGTACTTATCGGCAGGACCACTAGGTTCTTGACGGGTTGGTCAACTACGTCGAAGCACAACACACGGAGGTCGTCGCATGGGTGGTCGTCTGGAGGGCAAGGTTGCGCTCGTCACCGGTGCAGCGAGAGGGCAGGGCAAGAGTCATTGCATCCGGTTGGCTGAGGAAGGCGCTCAGGTCATCGCCGTCGACATCCTCGACCAGATCGCAACCGTGCGGTACCCGATGGGGTCGACTGACGACATGGCCGACACCGTCGCTCAGGTCGAGGCAACAGGGCAGCGGATCCTCGCGATGAAGGCCGATGTACGCTTCCGCGAGCAACTCGACGATGCGGTTGGCAAGGGCATCGCCGAGTTCGGTCGGCTCGACATCGTGTGCGCCAACGCTGGCATCCTGCCGGTCAAGGAGCACACGTCGCAAGCCTTCGTTGACGCCATGGACGTCGACTTCGGTGGCGTGATGAACACTGTCGCAGTGACATTGCCGCACCTGACTGCAGGTGCATCGATCATCCTGACCGGCTCGACCGCAGGCATGATGCCGAGCACCTTGAACAACCCGGCGCTTGGCCCTGGCTCGGTTGGGTACGGCCTCGCCAAGACATTCATCGTGCAGTACACCGAGACGCTGGCGTTGCAGCTCGCGCCGGAAATGATCCGGGTCAACGCCGTGCATCCGACAAACACGAACACGAACCTGATCAACAACGAGGACATCTATCGTGTGTTCAGACCAGACCTCGAGAATCCGACGCAGGAAGACGCGCTCGTGGCCTTCAACGTGTTTCAGGCGATGCCGATCCCGTTCGTCCAGCCGCGAGACATCTCGAACGCCGTGCTGTTCTTCGCCTCCGACGAGGCGCGCTACGTGACCGGCATCAACCTACGGATCGACGCCGGTTCCCTGATCAAATGGCCTGACGGCCCGAAAGGTTAAGGGGGACCGTTATGTCCAGGATTGAACCGGTTCCGATGGCGGAACTTCCGGCTGAAACGCGGGAGATGATGGACTCGGGTTCGGCGACCGGCATGTACTCCATGACCATCCCATTGCAGATCATCGCCTACAGCAGCGCTGCGATGACGGCCTTGCACCGGCAGTACGAGGCGACGTTCCGGAAGGGTGTGCTTGAGCCGCGGCTCGTCGAGCTATTGAGGCTGCACAGCGCCACGACGTCAGCGTGTGAGCCGTGTTCGGCGTCTCGTAAGGACGACAGCATTAGTGATGACGACATTGCCTGCTTGCTGTCGCCCGAAGGAGAGTCCGACAGGTTCACGCCGCGCGAGCGAGCGGCAATCTCGTTCTTCGATCAGCTCAACAACGACCATCACGCGATCAACGACGACACGTTCCGCTCATTGTCTGAGGTGTTCACGACCGCCGAGATCGTCGAGATGGCGTATCTGTGTTCGAACTTTCTTGGCGGTCACCGCTTGATGCACACACTCGGCGTGTTTGGCGAGAGTGCGCCGGTGATTGCCTACCAGCCTGGTGATGTCGACCGTTCACATGCCTAACGAGGTCCGCACGTTCTGCCGAATCTGCATTGCCGCATGCGGGATGAAGATCACGGTCGACGGTGACCAGGTCGTGTCGATACGCGGTGACGAGACTCATCCGCTGACGGCCGGATACCTCTGCTCGAAGGGGCGCGCTCTTGGTGAAGTTCATCATTCGTCGAATCGGTTGGCGGGAGCGTCCGTTGGTCGGGGTGATGCCCGCCGCATGGTGTCCATCGATGGAGCACATGCCGACCTGGACGACAGGCTGCGAGCAATCGTTGCCGAACATGGGCTCGAGTCGATCGGTGTGTTCCACGGCACGGGTGCGTTCCAAGACGGCCTCGGTTCGTGGATGGTGCGTCGACTCAAGAAGGCGCTCGGCTCGTACCAGAGCTACAGCACGGCCACCGTCGATGCGATCGCCAAAACGTACGTCGCCGAACAGATGGGTGGCACACCGCTGCTGATCCCGACGATCGACGAGGAGCACAGCGCATTGTTGCTGTTTGTCGGCATCAACCCAGTTGTCTCGCACGGCCATGCCACGATGTTCTCGAACCCTGTCGAGCGGATTCGTGCAGCCCGACGACGCGGTCCGGTGTTCACCCTCGATCCGCGAACAACTGAGACTGCCAACCTGTCGGACCACCACATGGCGACACGACCGGGGAGCGACTATGCCGTGCTCGCCCACGTGATTCGAGCTGTGCTGCAACGTGGCATCGACGAGGCTGCGTTGACCCAGCGGACCACTGGGATTGAAGCCCTACGCATGGCAGTCGAACCGTTCGATGTCGACTCGACGTGTCGATTATCTGGGCTGCCCGCCGAACAACTCGACACACTCGTTGATGCCGTGATCGCTGCCGGGCGTCTCTCGATTCTGACCGGCACTGGGTCGACGATGGCGCGCTCCGGCAACGTCACCGAGTGGTTGGCGTGGGCGTTGCTCGTGCTCACTGACTCGATGGATCAGCCCGGCGGGATGTGGTTCAACCCTGGCCACTTCGCCCGGCTTGACCGGTTCGAGAAACTGCCGGCGGCCGCCCCGACCGAGCCACGTTCGCCTGCTCGACCCGACGTCGCCCGCTGCGGTGGGGAGTGGCCTGCGGCGTTGATCCCGGACGAGATCGAGGCAGGTCGGTTGCGAGCGCTGATCGTCGTCGGCTCGAATCTGATGACTGCGCTTCCTGATCCTGAACGACTGAAGCAGGCGTTCGGGTCGATCGACGCACTTGTCGTAATCGAGATCCAACGCACTGCCACGACCGATTTGGCGACGCACGTGTTTGCATGCGCAGATCAGCTGGAACGGCCCGACGTGCTTCCGATGGAGATGAATGCGAACGTCGTGTATCAGCAGTTCACCGACGCCGTCGTGCCGCCTCGCGATGACCGCCCACCGCTGTGGCAGACCCTGGCTCGGATCGGCGCAGGGATCGATCTTGATGTGCTGGGTGGTCGTATCGACCCGATGTCGGTCACGACTGAGCATGTCTTGACGCGGATGGCTCGCGGTACAGCGCTCGCCGATCTGCGAACCCGTGGCGATCTTCACGTCGAATCGGGTGCCGTGTTCGGCTGGGTGCAGCAAAGACTGCCGTTCGGTCGCTGGAATCTCGCCCCTGATCAGTTGCTCGACCAACTTTCGGCGCTTGAAACTGCCGAGCGTGACACGATGGTCATGATCCCACGCCGTCCGTCGAAGCGAATGAACTGGCAGCATTACCGCGACGGCGAACGCCACGAAGCCTGGATTCATCCAACCGACGCGGTGGCTGCGGGCATCGTCGACGGCGACCAGGTTGCGATCGCTTCGGAGTCGGGAACGTTAACCCTCCCAGTCCACATCACCGAGTCTGTTCCTCCAGGGGCAGTATCGGTCCAGCACGGCTGGCCCGACGCCAACGTGAACACGATCATCGACCGCCACGACCTCGACCCTTACACCGGTATGGCCAGACTCTCCGGCACCCCCGTCACGATTTCTCAGCCAGGGCGGTTGTTACGTCATACTTGACAGAACTGTCAGATCGAACCGAAACCATCGCACCAAACCTGGGAGACTTGCCATGCCGTACGCACCTACTGAGCACATCCTGATCGAGCAGGACGGGCCAGTCGCCACGATCACGCTCAACAACCCGGACATGATGAATGCGTTTCTCGACGACATGCATGAGGGTATGACCGAGATCTGGTGGCACCTGGCGATGGATGATTCCGTTCGCGCCGTCGTGCTCACGGGCGCTGGCAGGGCGTTCAGCGCCGGCGGTGATATTCCAGCGTTCATCAAGAGCTATGAGGACGCCGACTACCGCCGCAAGTCGCTGCGCGGTGCCCGTCGCCTGATGGAAGCGCAGGCCGAGTTCCCGAAGCCGGTCGTCGCTGCCATCAACGGCCCGGCTGTCGGTCTTGGCTGCAATCTGGCATTGCTGTGCGACATCGTGTTCATGGCCGAGAGTTCGTTCATGGCGGACACGCACGTGAGCATCGGGCTCGTGTGCGGTGATGGTGGTGCCGTGTTCTGGCCGATCCTGATGGGGCTCCTGAAGTGCAAGGAATACCTGTTGACCGGCGATCGGATTCCCGCCGCAAAGGCGGTCGAACTTGGGCTCGCCAACCGGGTCGTACCCGACGCCGAGTTGCTCGATCAGGCCAAGGCGTTCGCGGGTCGACTCGCCGCCCAGCCGCGTCAGGCGATTCAGGAGACCAAGCGGGCGCTCAACCTGCATCTCCAGCAGATGATCCTGCTCGCCGCCCCGTTCGCGCTGGCCGCCGAGTCGGAGTCATTCGCCACCGACGACATCAAAGCCACGATCGACAACTTCAAAAGCAAGATCAGGTAACCACGTTACGGATGGTGTTACAGATGGTGTCAGACACCATCTGTAACACGAGCGATGTCGGCTGACCATGCTTCCAGCAGGTCGTCAGACGTGACAATGGTGGCGATCATCGACAGGCTGTTTTGCAACACGGCTTCTGCGTACTCGGCGGGAATCCCACACACACCGTCGCGGACGATCACGACCTGGTAGCCGAGGTCGAGCGCACTTAGTGCCGCACCCATGATCCCGAGGTTGAGGGAAACGCCCATCAGCACCACGGTCTTGACACCGAGGTTGCGCATGATCGAGTCGAGTTCGGTGCCGTTGAACGGCGTCATTCCGTGCGAGCGCGGGACCTCGATGTCGGCCGGTTGCACATCCAACTCGTCGACTAGCGCCGTACCGGGCTGCCCGATGTC
>JANOTN010000175.1:0-14084 GCA_031416375.1 Ilumatobacteraceae bacterium | reverse complement strand
GGCATCGTTGAGTGCGTCAGCGACACGTTCGTGGGCGAGCGCCATCTCTCCACGGATGTAGAGGAAGCACTGAGAGAGTCCGGCGGCGTAGCACGCAATTAGGCAGCCTTCGATCAACTGATGCGGATCGCGCTCCATCAGTAGTCGGTCCTTGTAGGTACCCGGCTCTGACTCGTCACCGTTGACGACGAGGTAGCGCGGCCACACACCTGCAGGCGTGAAACCCCACTTCACGCCTGCAGGAAAACCGGCGCCGCCGCGTCCGAGCAACGTCGACTTCTTGACCTCGTCGGCGACATCGGCTGGTTGAGCGATGAGCGCCTTGCGGAGCCCCTCGTAACCGCCGGTGGCGACGTACCGGTCGAGCGTGTACGAGTCTTCGTACTTGAATCGCGAGGTCACGACTTGAGGACGATCGCCCTCATAAAACCCAGCCGCCCACGGATACGAACCTTGAGCGGTCATGAATTAGCTCCCGCTACGGCGATCTCGACCCGCGCCAGACCGCGCAAGCGCCCCCCGGTCTTGAAAAGCAACAAATCCGATTCGGAACCACCGGTGGTCTTGAACCGCATTTGTTGCGATTGGGAACCGTTCATGAGGGGCTCTCCGTGATTGTGAGCCAGGCTGGGGCGGCCGTTACGTCATCGGGGTGGACGGCACCGACGGCCTTGTCGGCGGGGATCTGTTGACGCTGGCGACCGAGTGTGCCGTGAGGTGGGATCTCGCTGGCGAGCTTGCCAGCCGATAGGTCGTTGATCAGTTGGTCGAAGTCCGCAGGGGTGACTCGAAATCGGTAGCGGTAGTTGACCTGCAACGTCGGGGCCTCGGTGCAGGCGGCCTGGCACCCGGCGTGTTGCAGCGTGAACATCCCGTCAGCGGTGGTGCTTCCAGCTTTGACCCCGAGTCGATGTTCGGCGTAATGCATCAACTCGTTGGCACCGAGCAGGGCACACGACATCGTGCCGCACATGTTGATCAGGTACCTACCGGTTGGCTCGAACCGGAACATCTCATAGAATGAGGCGGTTCCGTAGACCTCGGCAGGCGTGACTTCGACCAGTTCGGCGACGTGACGCATTGCGTCTTCGGTGACGTACCCGTTCTGCTCTTGGGACAGATGCACGAGAGGAATCAGGGCGGACTTCTTCTTCGGATACCGACCAATAATCTGCCGCGCTAGCGCCACATTCGAATCAGAGAGTCTGCTCATCGCTCACACCGCCAGTCCCGACCATTATCAGCGGCGGCGAGGGAAGCGCCAGCGACGAGCGCACGGAGGGAACAGCCAAAGCGAAGCGGAGGCCAGTCCCGACCATTATCAGCGGCATTAGCGGTCCACCTCACCTAAGACGGGGTCGACTGACGAGATGACTGCGACGGCGTCGGCTACTAAGCCGCCGCGCATCATGTGGGGGAGGCACTGGATGTTCACGAAACTTGGGGCCCTCACGTGCATGCGGTAGGGGGTCGGCGATCCGTCGCTGGCGATGTAGCAGCCGATCTCGCCTCGTGGACTTTCGATCGCCACGTAGACCTCGCCCTCCGGCACTTTGAAGCCTTCGGTGAAGATCTTGAAGTGGTGGATCAGTGCTTCCATTGATTGATTGATGCGTGCACGCGGCGGTGGCGTGATCTTCTTGTCTTGGATCCGATAGTCACCTTGCGGCATCCGGTCAAGGATCTGGCGCACAATCTTGATCGACTCACGGATCTCATTGAGCCTGATCGCATAACGGTCGAAGGCGTCGCCATACGAACCGACGATCACGTCAAACTCGACTTCGTCGTAGTGCAGGTACGGCAGGTCACGTCGCAGATCCCAGGCGACACCGGTCGAACGCAGAATCGGACCGGTCGCACCAAGCGCTATGGCCTCTTGTGGCGTGATCACTCCGACACCTTGCAAACGCTCACGCCAGATCGGCTGGCCAGTCATCAAGATGTCGTATTCCTCGAGTCGCTCGGGGATCAACTCGAGCAGATTCAACACATCGTCACGCCAATCTGGCGGGAGGTCGGCGGCGACACCGCCGGGGCGGATGAAGTTGTGATTCATCCGCAAGCCGGTGACCTTCTGGAAGAAACGCAGCACCTCTTCGCGTTCGCGCCAGCCGTAGATCATCATCGAGACCGCGCCGAGGTCCATGCCGTTGGTGGCCATGAACAACAGGTGGCTCGACATCCGGTTGAGCTCGGAGAGCAACATCCGCATCCACACGGCGCGCTCGGGGATATCACTGTCGATTCCGAGCAGTTTTTCGGTTGCCATCGAGAACACGAGCTCGTTGTTCAGCGGACTCAGGTAGTCCATCCGGGTGACGTTGGTGCCGCCCTGGAGGTACGTGAGTTGTTCGCCGGTCTTCTCCATGCCGGTGTGTAGGTAGCCGATGATCGGCTTGCAACGCAGCACCGTCTCGCCCTGGAGTTCGAGCATCAGCCGCAGCACGCCGTGAGTCGAAGGGTGCTGCGGTCCCATGTTGATGATCATCGTCTGATCTTCATCAGGGTCGTCAGGGAGGTCGCCGAGCTTGGCTACTTCTGCTTCGCTCATCCGCAACACCGACCCGAGTTCGCGCATCAGTTCGCGCGCCCCGATCTCAGATCGAGCCCGCATCTCCTGGGCGCCCTCACTCGTCCCGGCGACCGACGCAGAAGGTGTCGTCTCGATTGACGTCACTGCGCACCAACCCGAACGGTTGGTGTCTGACACCAAATGTTCGTCATCACGCGTTCACCTGTTTGAACTGGACGGGGATCTCGCCGATTTCGTAGTCCTTGCGGAGTGGGTGGCCGATCCAGTCTTCCGGCATCAGGATCCGAGTTGGGTCGGGATGGTTGCTGAACGTGATCCCGAACATGTCGAAGACTTCGCGTTCCATCGCTTCGGTGCCGGGGTGGACATCAAACAACGACCCAATCGTGGTGTCGGCTTCGGGGACCTGGACCCGCAGGCGGATTCGACGCCGGTTGGTGATGTCGAGCATGTTGACGACGATCTCGAAGCGCTCCCCCACAATCCCGGCAGGCAGCGGGCGGGCCATGTTGTTGAGGTAGTCGACGGCGGTCAAATCGACACACATCGTATAGCCGTCGTCGGTCAGCTTCTTGACGACACCGAGGTACTGATCACGATTCGGATGAATCACAGCTTGGCCAAGGTTGTCGGCCAGTGGACAGCCGTACATCTCGGGCGGCGCGACGGTGTCGTCGGCGGTGTCGGTCATGTCAGCGACTTCCGAGCAGGACAGGGACGGCGGTAGCGGCGATCTCCTGAACGTGCAGGCTCGCACCGGCACCGGTAGCCGACCGGCGGCGTAGGATCTCGCCGTCTTCGATCTTCTGATGCAACGTTTCAATGGCGTGGATCAACGTCTCAGGCGTTGGGGGGCACCCCGGCGCATACACATCGACAGGGACGATTTGGTCGACACCCTGCACGATCGCGTAGTTGTTGAACATGCCGCCTGACGAGGCGCAGACACCCATCGAGATGACCCACTTGGGTTCCATCATCTGGTCGTAGACCTGACGCAGAACGGGTGCCATCTTCTGGCTGACGCGGCCGGCCACGATCATGATGTCGGCTTGTCGCGGCGAAGCGCGGAAGACCTCCATCCCGAATCGCGACACGTCGTAGTGGGCGGCACCGGTGGCCATCATCTCGATTGCGCAGCACGCAAGCCCGAACGATGCAGGCCACGACGAGCGGGCCCGCGACCAGTTGATCAGATCTTCTAGCTTGGCTGTGATGGCATTGTGGCTGAGCCCGCCGACTCCATCAGCGAGCACATCATCGACGAGTCCCACGAATGTCTCCTAAGCAGCTCGGTCGTTCGTCGAGTGGATACGGCCTTCGAGACCAACGCGACGAATCGTCGATGACGAGTCGCGGGTTGCCGACACCATCAGAGCGTCGCCTTCGAGGTTGCGGTACTTGTGGAGCGGACCCCAATCGAGTCCACCTCGAGCAACCTCATAGACGAAGGTCAGGAAGAAGATCACCGAGAACACCACGATCGCCCAGAAACCTGACGCACCAAGCGCTTGTCGCTCAACCGCGTACGGATAGATGAAGATGATTTCGATGTCGAACATGATGAACAGCATGGCGACGATGTAAAAGCCGACAGGGAACCGTTCCGGTGTGTCGCGACTCGGCACGATTCCGCATTCGTACGGCGCTTGCTTGGCCGCTGATGGACGACGAGGTGCCAGTAGCCGTGACGCCACGAAGCTGAGACCACCGAAGGCGATCGCCAGAATCATCAACACAACGAGCGGGAGGTATTGACCCATGACTAGGCGGCCGCGATGGCTTTCCGGCTGAGGTTCTCGGCCACGTAACGATCACGGCGGTGGAGTGCCCAGCACATCGCCAGAAAGATGATCGTCGAGCCGAGGCAGATGTACGCCGCCGGCTCGCGCTTCGACCCAAGGTCTCGAATCATGTAGACGTACTGACGGCTTTGCGATTCGTCCACCTCAGGGGCGAGGGGGGCGCGACCTTGTTCCTCTCGAAGCGGCAAATACGGAGCGACTTCCACCAGCGTGTAGTACGGCTTGTGGAGGAATGCGATCTGATCGAGTTCGTCGCGACCGAACAGTTTCGGATAAGCCGACTCCGTCGGAGGGTCGACTTCGTAGACGGCGGTGACGTCGAACTGGCCGGGCTTCAGTGCGCCCTCCTCTTCGAGGAAGACACCCGCCGACGCCTCGGCCTGGCCGAACTCAGGGGCCGAGTCGCCGACCTTCGACCAGCCCTGGCCGATCAGTTGGTCACCGAGCGCCGACGCAACCGCAGCGCTGTCGGCGTCGGCGGCCAGACTCAGTGGCGTGTCGATCACACCTGCCTGACCGAGCACACCAACGTCTTGGATCACGGTACTCCCGGGGATCTGCGCCCACGAGGGTTCGGCACCCTTGAGGCCGATTCCGTACATCCACCAGATTCCGGCCATGACGGCCATCCAGCCGGCGAGTGAGGCAAAGGCGACCATGAAACCGAGCCGAGCGCCCAAGTTGGTGGCGAGCACGAGATACGTACCGCCCATCAGCACGCCGACGGCGATCAGGACAACGAGCACGCCGCGTAGTTCGGGTTCCCAACCGATTGCAAGCAAGCTGCTCGACATCACAGGCTCCGCACATATTCGACGATGGCTTGAATCTGTTCGTCCGTCAGCATCGCGCTGAAGCCCGGCATCTTGCCGCTGCCTTGGCCCTGGATGCCGTACTTGGCACCGTTGACGGAACCGTTCTTGATGAAGTCGATCATGTCGGCCTCGTTCGGGAAGTGGTCATTGACCGCTCCCCCGGTGAGGTTTACGCCGAGCCCACCTTGACCTGAGACTCCAGGGTCACCCCAGCTCCACCCCGGCGTGTGGCAACGGGCGCAGCCAAACGCACCACTGGCGAGATCGATGTTGAATAGTGCCTCGCCGTAGGTGGCGTAGGTGCCGTCGGCAACGGCGTTGAGCGCCGTGGTGTCGATGTCGTCTTGGATCTTGCTCGGCAGATGACCGGACGCACAGGTCTTGGGATCTTCCTCACCGACGCCGCAGTCCTCGCGATCGATCTGGATGCTGTGGAGGTAGGCCAACAATGTGTCGATCTGCTGATCGTTCATTGGGCCACCACCCTTCGTGCCCCACGGAGACATCGGGGAGAATGGGCGGCCATACTCGAGGATGAACTGAACCTCATCGTCGCTGTACCGGTAGAAGATCGTGTTCAGTGCCGGGGCTTTCCAACTGACAGCGGTGATCGCTCCGGTCGTCGGATCAGCCAGGTTGTAGGCGGAGACGCCACCAGCCCCGTTCATACCACCGTGACAGCCGGCACAGTTGAAGCCGCCGTCAGCCGTCGGGGCAAACAGACGCGAACCCCACTCAACGAAAATCTCGTCCTGAGCGTCGCGAGCGCCGGCCATTCGGGCTGGTTCGAGAATCCAGTAGAGCGGCAGCATGATCACCGTAATCACCAGCAGGATCACACCAAGCCCGAGTACTCGATCCAGCCGCGGACCCTCCAATGTCTCGTCGTCGTAATATGGCTTGCGGTTGGCGGCCAGCTCGATCTCGGAACCGAGTTCGCTGCGCGAATGACGGATGTTGAGGGCCGCGTAGACGACCCATCCGAGCACAATGATGACGACCAGCAGCCATGCGATAGAAGTTGTTGCAAGTGCAATCATTAGTGTTCGGACACTCCAACACAGTGTGGGCCCTCGGCCTCCTGGCCGGTGGTGTTGGTGCCGATCGCCATGCCTTGGACGATCAGCCCGGTGTTGACAATCACGACACCCGCAGCGGTGAACTCGAGCGGGAAGTGATCCATACCTCGCGGTGCTGGACCACCTTTCTTCTCGCCAACACGGTTGTACGTCGAACCGTGGCAACCGCACTCGAACCACTGGCTCGAAACACATTGAGGCACACGACAACCCAGGTGCGGACATTTCTGATACTGAGCGATCAAACCCTCACGCATACCACCAAGGATGCTTTCGTCGTAGAGGCCTTCCGCTTTCGACACGGCATCCACGGGGTATTGCGTCAGCCATGCACGCGCATCAGGAGCGTAGAAGAAGCCGTTGCCGGTTCGGATGCCGGCGACAATGTCGTCATAACGACCGAGCGGGACCTTGCCGCCGAAGCCGCCGGTCTTGGTCGGCCAGAGGAACGCCACAAATCCAGCCGCCGAGAACGTTCCGAGGCTGGCACCCATCAACGAGATCGAGGCCCGATTGAAGAACTGGCGTCGGCTGACACCAATCGCATCATGGTCGGGCGGAATCCAGGGCGTCAGGCCGGAATCTTCCTGAACCGGTGCCAGCGCGACACCGACGCGAGCGCTGACTCCTTCGGCTTCGGCCGCGGCAGCCGTACGGGCGATCACTGGCTCACGCGATTCCGTGCGAGCAGCGGTGTCACGACGCACCGTTTCGGCGCTGAGCGCGCCGGCACCTCGCACGTCGCTGCGGCGGGCAAGCGTCATGAAGGCCAGAGCGGCGAGAACGACGACGGCTCCGACGGTGATAACGATGACTGCGGATGAGTTCATGATGTTGTCTCCTTCTCGCTCATGTCCAGCCTCACAACTCGAAGAACATGCCGTCGCGCCACGGCAGCGTGAAGTTGAAGCCTGGGCCCCGGAAGAACGAACCGATGATCACAAGTACCGCCCAGAACATGATGTGGACGGTCATCAGTGACGTCGCGAATTTGCGGTCCTCCGGCTTGATGGACGGGTTTTTGTCGATGTATGGGGCGAAGATCAGAACGATCAACCCGACGCCAGGAATCGTCACACCGGCGATCATCGGATGGAACATCGTGAGTAGTTCCTGCAGACCGAGGAAGTACCAAGGTGCCTTCGACGGGTTTGGTGTCTGGTTCGGGTTGGAGTGCTGGAGTAACGGGGCGTTGACCCACACGGAGAAGAGGAACGTGAACACGAGACAGGCCATCGCCGCCACGAACTCGGCGGCGAGTAGGTGTGGCCAGGTGTGGACCTTGTCGACCGGTTGTGCCTTGACGTCTTGGATCGAGCCCGACTTGACAACCGTCAGCAGGCGTTGCGTGTGCCCGCCGGGGCCGGCACCGACCGGTACTCCAGCCGATGTTGGGGTTGCTTGGACGATTGACGCCAGCTTGTCAGCAACGGCGACGCCACCGCCAGGGCTGGTAGTGGCGTCTCCGCCTGCGGCCTTCTGCTTGGCCGCTTTGCTGCGCTCAAGCAAATGAGCGGGGATACGCGAATCTGCGGCCGTTTCCGGTTCGGAAGCCTCGGGTGGCGCGGCTGCTTCGGCTGGCGAGTCGGCAGCTTTGTCACGCGCCGCCTGCGCCCGCTTGAGCAAGTGTTCGGGGATCTCAGTCATGGGGAACTCCCAGGATGAAGTTGATGGGCGCGACGAGCGAAGCCATTAGAGGGGTCCTGAGATGCCGCCGTCTTTACGGACACGCCAGAAGTGGATGGCCATGAAGATGACGATGATGAACGGGAAGAACAACACATGCAGGACGTACCAACGAAGCAGCGTTTCGGACCCGATCTCGGCACCGCCGAGCAAGACGAATCGGACGTCCTGACCGAAGACCGGTGTGTACCCCATCATGTTGGTACCCACGGCGACCGCCCACAATGCCAACTGGTCCCATGGGAGCAAGTAGCCGGTGAACGAAAGCAGCAGGGTCAGCTTGAGCAGCATCACGCCGATCACCCAGTTGAACTCACGCGGCGGCTTGTAGGCGCCGTGGTAGAACACGCGAGCCATGTGCAAGAACACCGAGAGCACCATCAGGTGGGCACCCCATCGGTGCATGTTTCTGACTAACAGTCCGAACGTGACTGACGTTTGCAAGTTGGAAATGTCGTCCCAGGCAGCCGTTGCCTCAGGCCGGTAGAAGAACATCAAGAAAATGCCGGTGACGGTCAGCAGAATGAACAAGAAGAAGCTCAACCCGCCGAGGCACAGGGTATAGCTGACCTTGACGGCATGCCGTTTGACCTTGACCGGGTGCAAGTGGTAGAGCACGGAGTTCATGATCACGTAGCTGCGGTTACGCGGGCTGTCGGTGTAGCCCTTACGGAAAATCGAGCCGGGTCGGAAGATGCTCGACCACACTTGCCCGGCTTGCACGCCGGCAACGACTTTCTGGGCGCGTTCTTGAGCGGTGGGTCGTGGCTTCTCGTCGATGATCTTTGCCATAGTGAACTCTCAGAGCCTCATGCCATAGCCGTAGCCGTGGCTGTTGGTGCGGGCGTGGGAATCTCCGGCAGCAGTCGATTGGCCGAGTTTCCCCATGATAATGACGCCAGTCGGACAACGGTCGACGCATAGGGCGCAACGCGTGCAGATGTCGTCATCGATGATGAACATGAATGCGTCAGACGGGTCGAGACCCGGCTGCTCTGTGCCTTCTGCCTCGACGATCGCCGAGGTGTTGACCATATGGATGCATTTCCATGGACAGATGTCGACGCAGCCCTCGCAGGCGATGCACTCACTTTGATCGATATGGATGAACTGCTTCGGCTTGACCGCCCGGGTCAGATAGTCGACGTCTACTTCGACGAGTGAGTACTCGTCGGTGTACGGCATCATCGGTGGATTGGCGTCGGTCTTAGCCATAACGGATCAGGTCTTCTTCACCAGCGGTCGGCCGTACCTGCTGGTGGCGATGGCCTTGACAGGCTGATCGCCACGCTTCTGCCACCAACCCCAAATGAAGATCAGGAGGCCGAAGAAGTAGACGTGGATGAGGACAACCACGATGTCGCGTAATGCTTCGTACTGCAGCGTGATCGGATTCCATCCGCCAGCAGTTTGCGGTTTGAGGATTCCGCCGGGTCCAAAGATGATCTTCGTACGATCCCAGCCGAGATCTTTGTCGGCATGGTCGATCCACTGGTGAGGCACAACACCGAAGGCGAGGAACATGACACCGAACGAGTAGGTGGCACCGAGCATTGCTTCGCCCCACGAGAACGGCGTGCCCTTCGGACGACGTTTGCCGTACGGGATCACGCCAAGAGTGAGCGCGGTCGTAATGATCAGCGACGTGATGAAGGCGGTGTTCATCCCCGGCCATTCACGTACGTCCCAGTTGAAGGCGATCATCTCGATCGTCGTGCCCTTTCGGATCATTGGCGGCTAATTACATTGACGGCTACGTGAAATGGCCGCTCGTGAACGGCCGCACGAAGTCGTCTGTCAGCACTGTAGTCGGAAGCCGCAGGCCTCAGACATCAAACTGCACGACAAGTCTGCCCGCTCGCCACACTTGTGCATAAGTGCACGAATCTGATGGTCGGGACTGGCGCATCCTGTCTGGTGGTCGGGACTGGCCTCCGCTTCGCTTCGGCTGCTCCCTCCGTCCAACTCGTCGCTGGCGCTTCTTTCGCTGGGCCTCGAAAATTTTGTGGGCGGGTTTAATGGCGTGCATTTCGGGTTTGTGTGTTGACGGCGTCTAACCTGGCGTTCGAATCGACTGTGCTTGCGCGCTCAGTCGGAGACGCGTGAGAGGACGACTGTGACCGAGATTCCCGAGCACCTGCTGAAGCGAAGCCGCGAGCGACGCGACGCGCTCGGCGACGGCGATGCCGGGTCCGACGCAGCCAGCCCTACGGCTGCAACACCTGCAGTCGCTGGCACAGCGGCTCCGGCTGCCTCGCCGGCGGCCAGCGGTCCGGTCCAGCGGGCATCGGCTCCGGCTCCGGTTGGTCCTCCTCCTCGCAAGCCGGACAGCGCCGTCGTAGCGGCATACAAGGCCCGCAAGAAGATCCCGTTCTGGGCGATGCTGGCACTCTCCGCATTACCGATCTGGGCGATCCTGTATGCCCGCTCAGTCACCACCCAAGCCAAAGAAGTCGCCGGGCCGCTCGGCGAAGGTGCCGAGGTGTACAGCGGATGCGCCAGTTGCCACGGCACGGATGGTGGCGGCGTTGCTGGCCTCGGATATCAGTTCTCAAACGGGGAGGTGCTGAAGACGTTCCCGAATATCGAAGACCAACTGCGATACGTGTACTTCGGTACCGACAACTACAACCTCGAAGGTGTAGAGATCTACGGCGACCCGAACAGAGACGGTGGCGCGCATATCACCGGAGTTCGTGGCCTGATGCCGGGCCAGGCAGGCGGGCTTGTGGACGGCGAGATTCTGTCCGTGGTGTGCCACGAGCGGTACACACTCGGGGGTGCCGACCCGGCAGCTGAGTACCTCGAAGAGTTCGAGAAATGGTGCTCAGAAGAATCTCCGATGTTCGCCGCGCTCGTAGCGGGCGGCACACTGGCGACGCTCCACGAACTCGACGACACGATCATTCCGATCGGCGACGCACCCGTCGCCGGGTCGCCCGCAAAGGGCGAGTGACCGTTCGTAACTCCTTCGCCGGTGACGTACTCGTCGTCGGTGGCGGCCCAGCCGGTGCGGCAACTGCTTGGCACCTCGCCGCCACTGGGCACCGCGTCACGATCGTCGAACGAGCAACACACCCGCGCCACAAAGTCTGCGGCGATCTGCTCACCCCACGAGCCGTGCGGGCGCTTGCGCTGATCGACATCGACAATGCGGCGTTGGCCCCGTTTCATCGAGTTGAGCATGTCCGTTTGACGAGCGGGGACAAGTCGACCTCGACCCGCTGGCCAAGTCACGAGTCGTTCCCGCGGTACGGGTTGATCGCACCTCGCGATCAAGTCGATCAACTGATGATCGACGCAGCGATTGCGGCCGGGGCCACGGTGCTCGACGGTCACGAGGCGACGGCACCGATCGTCGAGCGCGGATTCGTTCGCGGTGCTCACGTGACCGACTCTGCCGGTTCGTCATTCAAGGTCAGGGCCGGGTTCACCGTTGTCGCCGACGGCGCCAACAGCCGCTTCGGACGTTCGCTCGGCACGTTCCGCCAACCGACTTGGCCGTATGCGCTCGCCCATCGAGCGATCTACCGGTCAGCGATTCACGGGGCATCAGAAATCGAACTCGTCGTCGACTTGAGCGACAAGGCCGGAACTCAAATCACCGGGTACGGGTGGATGTTTCCTCGTGGGGATGGAACGGTCAACGTCGGCGTGTCGATGATGTCGACGTCACCGTCGTTCCGTGTGGTCAACCCTGCCCACCTGCTCGAGCGCTTCGTGGCGGAACATGCCGATCGTTGGCATCTCGATCTCGATCCTGTCGAGCCACCGGCCGGCGGACGAATCCCGATGGGCAACTCAGTTGGCCCTGCCGCAGGACCCACCTACCTGCTCGTCGGTGACGCTGGAGGTGTCGCCAACCCGCTCTCCGGTGCCGGGATCGAATACGCGTTGGAGACCGGATTGCTGGCTGGTGAGGTGCTGGATGAAGCGCTCAGGAGTGGCTCGGCAGCGGCGTTGCAGCGCTATCCGAAGCTGCTCGCCGATCGATATGGGGCCTATTACAAGGTCGGCCGACTCGCCAGCCGCATACTCGGACGACCAAGCGTGACCCGTCGAGTCGCCAATCTGGCTGCCACTCGCCCACGCGTCGCCGATGCCTTCGTCCGGATCTCCAGCAACGAACTCCGATCACACCACACCGGTACAGCCGAACTTGCGTACCGGCTCGGCCACACGATCACCCTGATCGCCCCAGACGCTTAAACCCCGCTGAGAAGTGTTACAGACGGTGCCAGGCACCAGGTGTAACAGTCGTGACCAGGGCAGCGGGGGCTGCTCGCATCGCCTCGACAGCGGCACTTTGGCCGAGTGTCGAACAGGCAGCGACCGCCGCCGCGACGTAGGTGTTGGCAACTTCGACTGCGCTGGCGATACCGCCTTCGGTCCGCACGATTGCGAGGCCCTTCTCGCGCTCGGCGGCGTCGAGCGGCTTACCGAGCATGTCTCTCAGCTCCTCGGCAGCCACGTTTCCGGCCGCCAGTGTGTGCAGTACAGGGAGGGTGTAGACCCCTTCCTCCATGTCGTGACCGGAAGGCTTGCCAAGCTGTTCAGCCGTTGCGGTGAGATCGAGGATGTCGTCGACGATCTGGAACACCATCCCGTAGGCGATGCCGTACTCGGTCAGCGCGTCGATCGTTGGGCGCTCAAGACCAGCCACGATGCCACCAATCCGCGCCGCAGTTCCATAGAGCGACGCCGTCTTGCCGCCGATCGAGGCGAGATAGCTCGGCTCGGTGCGTGCTGCGTTATAGGTGTGGCGGAGTTCTTCGATCTGCCCCTCACACAACCACCCGATCGTGCGAGCCAGTAACCCGGCAACTTCGGTTCCGAGCGAGGCGGCGATCTCGGATGCTTTCGAGAGCAGGAAATCGCCTGCCAGGATTGCCTGCAGGTTGCCCCATCTGGCATTGACAGTTTCTACGCCACGGCGTGTTTCGGCTTCGTCCATCACATCGTCGTGATACAGCGAGCCGAGGTGCACGAGTTCGCAAGAAACCCCCCCTTGCACGATGTCGTCGGTCACCTGGCCTCCGCCGACCTGGCCGGCAACAGCTGTAATCACCGGCCTCAAGCGTTTGCCACCGGCGACGATCAGATGGGAGGCAAGCTCGGTCAGGTATGCGTCGTTGGTGACCACGGCCGCTCGCATGGCGGCTTCGATCCGCACACGATCAGCGTCCATCCCAGGCAGGGACAAGAGCGGAGACGTCGGAAGCCCGTCGGACACCTCAGCAGGCTACGCGCGAACCACCACAAGGAGAAACCCGAACGCGATCCTTGCGTCCGCGGACCAAGAGTGTTTCAGTCGCGAGAAGAGGTCCAGGTAGCGGCGCCGAACGCCGATAGAGTGAGCACACGTATTCGCCACTTCCCCTGAAAGGCGACTCATGTTCGAACGCTTTACTGACCGGGCCCGACGAGTTGTTGTGCTCGCCCAAGAAGAAGCCAGACTGCTCAATCACAGCTATATCGGCACCGAGCACATTCTGCTCGGGCTGATTCATGAGGGTGAGGGAGTTGCCGCGAAAGCGCTCGAATCCCTCAGTATCTCGCTTGAGGCTGTCCGCAACCAGGTCGAGGAAATCATCGGTCAGGGTGGCTCGTCACCGTCCGGCCACATTCCCTTCACTCCTCGCGCCAAGAAGGTGCTCGAACTGTCGTTGCGCGAAGCACTTCAGTTGGGCCACAACTACATTGGCACCGAGCACATCCTGCTCGGCCTAATCCGTGAGGGCGAAGGCGTTGCCGCTCAGGTACTCGTCAAGTTGGGTGCCGATCTGAGTCGGGTTCGCCAGCAGGTCATCCAGTTGCTTTCCGGTTACCAAGGCCCGGCCAGCGGCGCACCAACAGGTGGCAGCAGTGGTCGTGGCAGCAGCGAGCAGGGCAATGCCGGTGTCGGCGGTTCGTCCAAGGGCGGCAGCGGCGATGACGACAAGGGCAACAGTCAGATCCTCGATCAATTCGGTCGCAACCTCACTCAAATGGCCCGCGAACGCAAGCTCGATCCGGTGATTGGTCGCACGAAAGAACTCGAACGGGTCATGCAGATCCTGTCGCGACGCACCAAGAACAATCCAGTGTTGGTCGGCGAGCCGGGTGTCGGTAAGACCGCCATCGTCGAAGGCCTCGCCCAGAAAATCGTCAACAACGACGTGCC
>JANOTN010000174.1:0-9005 GCA_031416375.1 Ilumatobacteraceae bacterium | reverse complement strand
CAGAATCCCGGTTACTTCGGCCCTTCGGATTCGGGTGTTTTCGATAGAGTGCCGTAATCTCTGACGAGGCAGAATCCTTAGCGGTGCCGAAAGTGTGAAGTTAGTCCTATGAGACGAGTCAATCGCGCCCTCGGAATAGCCTTCGCAAGCTTCCTCGTGAGTGGCTGTTCGCCGATCTTCATTGGTGACAGCCTGTTCAATACCACCCGCGACGACCTGCTTCAGGAGTTCCCGGACGGTTCCGTGAACGCATCCAACGGTCGCCAACTCAGCCTGGCAGGGATCCACGGACAGAAAGGTTCTGGGCTCGAGGCGATTCGTGCAGAAGTCGTGAATCTGAACGAGGGAGAGTGGGTTGTTCTTGCGTTCGGCAACAACGACATGAATCACCTGTCCGATTCGGAACGCAAGGACGCGATTCGAGAAGTGACAGGCGCAGTTCCGGACGATATTTGCCTCGCGTGGGTAACCCCGCACAACATCTTCATGAGACAGGAGAGCGCCGATTGGCGTCGAGATCTCGTGTCAATCTTGGAGGACGAGCAGCCTTGTTCGACCGTCGTGCGTTGGGACGTCGTGTTGGAGAACACGCACACCCTGACGTACGACGGGAATCATCCAACCCCACCGAACCGCAGAATTTACGTCTGCCTGATCGCTGAAGCGATTAGTGACCCCTGCGACGATCCGACACAAACAAACAGGATCGCCAGATCAGGAATCCGCTGACGCCAGGAAAGGCAAACGAGGCGCCTCTCGGCGCCTCGTTTGCCATCTAGCAGGTGTTTCGCGGTGGGGCTACACAGAATCGAACTGTGGACCTCTGCCTTATCAGGGCAGCGCTCTAACCGACTGAGCTATAGCCCCGGCAGGGAAGCGACGCTATCGGCGTCAACGCCAATCCTCAACAGGGTTACGTCGAGTCGTCGTCGACCGACCAGTTCGGATTTGTCGGTTGGAGTGGTGCAGCGATGATGTCGTCGTCGACATTCCAGTCAGGGGCGACGGAGGAGGACGCTCCAAGCCCCGCAGAGGGTGGACGCCGGACCACGTAACGCCGAGTCGACGAGATCGTTCGTTCCACCACCTCCTCCTCCAAAACGGTGACGCGAATACCGCCGATGATGTCGCTGACCAGGTTGAACAGCGTCGCCGTCAACACCATCGCGCCCGTCATCCCGACCACGCCAAACAAGCCAATCACCCAGGCGTTGGCGAACACTTCGCCGCCTTTGAGTTCGAACGTTTCCCACCCGAACTGGGTGAACCAACGCTCGACGTTGTCGAGGGTCCCGGTACTGTCGGCCACGCGCCACAGCAACACACCCGAAGTCAGTAGCACCACGTACGTAACCGCGCTGAAAATCAGGCCGACTTTACACGTGCTCCATGGGTCGATGTGGCGAACCACCCGTGTGACCTTGCGAACCCGAGGCCGTCGACCAGGTGCCCGCAATTGGGCACCGCTCATCGTGTGGACTTGCGGCGCTGCCATGTGGTCACCCCATCCGGTCGCAGCAGGGGTTGGGCGACGGACAGGATTGGCCGTCGGTTGCGGGGTTGGCTCCGGGGTTGGCTCTGGGATTGGCTCTGGGATTGGAAGGGGAACATCAATCGTGGCTGTCACGATGTTGGGAAGTTCGAACGGTGCCTCGATCTCGACGCCCTCAACGACGACCGGTTCGGTTGGACGAGGTGGGAGTACCGGTGCCTGACCGAAGATCTCGTCGAGCGCGCTTGACAGTCGCGAGGATGCGTCACCATCAGGGTTACTCACCGACACGAGTGTAGGCACCCAGTCACGGTCCGTCGGTGGCGCGTGCTGTCACGGTCTGGTCGCCGACACGAACCTCGACCGTTACCTCCGATCCTTCCGACGACCAGTTGATCAAGGCGGCCTCGTTGGCGGCGGCAATCGAACTTGACGCCGCTCGCCCTCCAGTCACACCGGCGAGTGCAGCAGCGTCGGCCGCGCTCTGGGCACGTTGATGATCAATCAGGTCGCCGAGCACCGGGACCAAAGCGAGGGTTGCTGCGGCGGTGATAGCGACACCGACGAACACGACCAGCACCAGCACCGAACCAGAATCACAATCTCTCCCGCGTCCGCTCACTGCCAACCTCCAACCGTCTGAACTGTTGGCAGCGAGCGCTGCGATCGGCGGACCGGGTCCGCGTTATTCGTCGTCGTCGCTGGCGAGAATCGGGGCAACCGAGGCAACGGTTTGACCGTCGTCAAGGTTCATGACCTTCACGCCGGTTGCGTCACGGCCCTGCGAAGAAATCTCGCGTACCGCCATCCGGATCGTGACTCCACCGGAGGACACCGCAACGATCTCGTCGTCCAGGCCAACCATGAAGGCTGCCGCAACGTGACCTTTCTTACCGGTCAGTTTGATCCCGCGAACCCCTTGGCCACCGCGGCCCTGCACGTTGAACCGGTCAAGCTGCGTGCGCTTGCCGTAGCCAGACTCTGTCATCACGAGGATCGCCGTGTCATCACGGGCGACATCGCACGACACCACGGCATCATCGGCGTTCTTGAGCTTCATGCCGCGTACACCTGCGGCGCTACGACCCATCGGGCGCACGTTGTCCTCGTTGAAACGGATCGTCATGCCGTCACGGCTGACCATAAAGATGTGATCGCTACCGCTCGTCTCGATCACCTTGACCAGTTCGTCACCGTCATTGAGATTGATCGCGATGATGCCATCGCGTCGCGTCGAGTCGTAGGCGTCGAAGACGGTCTTCTTGACGGTGCCCTTTTTGGTGGCGAAGAAGATGAAGCGCTCGCCAGCGAAGTCGCGGGTATCGATGATCGCCTGGATCTGCTCGCCAGCCTGCAACGGAAGCAGGTTGACAATCGGCATGCCCTTCGCTGTTCGTTCGCGTTCCGGCACGTCAAGGGCACGGAGACGGTAGACCTTGCCACGGTTCGAGAAGAACAGCAGGTGTGCATGTGCAGTCGTGAAGATCACGTGGCGCACGATGTCGTCAGCCTTGAGCTTGCCGCCGCTGACTCCACGACCACCGCGACCCTGCGTTTTGAACGAATCGGCCGACACGGCTTTGACGTACTGGGCCTCGGTCATCACGATCACGAGTTCTTTGTCATCGACGAGATCCTCGATCGACATTTCGCCGTCGTCGTAGGTGATCTCACACACCCGAGGAGTGGCGAACGACTCTTTGATCCCCAGCATCTCGTCTTTGATCACGGCCCGCAGGAGTCCGTCGTCGGCCAGAATTGCCTGCAGGTCCTTGATCGTCTCACGGAGATCGGTGAGTTCGGTCTCAAGGTCGAGCCGAGACAAGCGAGTCAGCTGACGCAGTTGCAGATCGAGGATATCGATCGCCTGAATCTCGGAGAATTCGTACGGGACTGCCATCAACCCAGCCTTGGCCGCGGCTGTATCATCGCTGGCTCGGATCAAGGCGATGATCTGATCGATGACATCAAGTGCCTTAATGCGGCCCTCGACCTTGTGCTCGCGCTCGCGGGCCTTCTTGAGCCGGTACTCGGTGCGACGTGTCACGACCTCGATCTGGTGGCGCACATAGCCGACCAGCGCATCGCGCAGGTTCAGCGTCCGCGGCACACCATCGACGAGAGCGACCATGTTGATCGAGAACGTGCTCTGCAGCTGCGTCAGCTTGTAGAGGTTGTTGAGCACGACGTTGGCGTTTGCGTCACGCTTTAGCGTGATCACCAAGTTCGTCTTCCCACCAGCGGAACCGTCGTTGACATCAGCGATGCCTTCAAGGTCACCACCATCGACGAGCTCCTGAATACGGGCCGCAATCGATGAGCAGCTCGTCTGGTACGGCAACTGCGTCACGACGATCTCGTATCGACCGGTCTTACTTTCCTCGATCGTCGCCTTGGCGCGCATCTTGACGCTGCCACGGCCCGTCCGATAGGCGTCCATGATCCCAGCTCGGCCAAGGATGTAGGCACCCGTCGGGAGGTCTGGGCCTTTCACGAAATGCATGAGTTCATCCGAGGTCGCCTCGGAATTGTCGATCAGGTGGATCGTGGCGTCGATCACTTCCCCGAGGTTGTGCGGCGGAATGTTGGTGGCCATACCGACGGCGATGCCCTGGCTGCCGTTGACCAACAGGTTCGGGAACCGAGCCGGCAGGACTTCGGGCTGCTCGGTCGAACCGTCGTAGTTTGGAATCATGTTGACGGTGTTCTCGTCAATATCAGCCAACAACTGCATCGCCAACGGATGCAACCTGCATTCGGTGTACCTGGAAGCGGCTGGGCCGAAGTCTGGACTTCCATAGTTTCCGTGGAAGTCGATCAGCGGGTGACGCAGCGAGAACGGCTGGGCCATACGTACCAAGGAGTCGTAGATCGCGCTGTCACCATGTGGGTGGAAACGAGCCATCGTGTCACCGACGACGCGGGCGCACTTGACGAACGGTCGGTCGGGGCGGAAGCCCTGTTGCTCCATGTCCCAGATGATTCGGCGATGGACCGGCTTCAGGCCGTCACGCACGTCGGGGAGTGCCCGCGACATGATCACCGACATGGCGTAGTCGAGGAACGAGTTCTCCATCTCGTCCTGCAACGCAATCGGCTGTACCGAGTTGTCGTCGCCAGTTTCGTCGTCGTCAAGATCAATCGGTGGGTTCGGAGTATCAGACATCAGAAGTCCAGGTTTCGTACGTCGCGGGCGTTGGTGGTGATGAAGTTGCGGCGAGATTCGACGTCGTCGCCCATCAGCACACTTATGATCTGGTCGGCCTCGGCGGCCTCGTCAACGGTGACCTGCAGCAGCGTGCGAGTCGCCGTGTCAAGCGTGGTGGACTTAAGTTCTTCCCAGTCCATTTCGCCAAGCCCCTTCAAGCGTTGGAACTCTTTCTTGTGGTTCGGGCGTTCGGCCAGGAAGCGGGCCTTGGCGGCCTCGTCTTTCAAATACACCTTCTCCTTGCCGATCTCGGTCGAGAACAGCGGCGGCTGCGCAATGTAAACGAAACCGGCTTCGACCATGTCACGCATCTGTCGGAAAAAGAACGTCAGCAGCAATGTGCGGATGTGGCTGCCATCGACATCGGCATCGCAGAGCGCGATCACTTTGTGGTAGCGACACTTGGTGGCGTCGAACTCTTCACCGACGCCAGCTCCGATCGCCGTGATCAAGGCCTGAATCTCGTTGTTCTTCAACATCTTGTCGATGCGGGCTCGCTCGACGTTGAGGATCTTGCCGCGAATCGGAAGAATCGCCTGAACTCGTGGGTCACGAGCGTCGAGCGCCGTGCCGCCAGCCGAGTCGCCTTCGACGATGAACAACTCCGACTCTGAGGCATCTTTCGATGAACAGTCCTTCAACTTGTCGGGCATACCTGCACCTGACAGCGCCGTCTTGCGACGGATCGCGTTACGAGCGTTCTTGGCGGCAACACGGGCCTGGGCGGCGGCGATTGCCTTCTTGACGACCTTGTTGGCCTCAGTCGGATTCTCCTCCAACCATTCAGCGAGTCGCTCGTTGGTCGATTTCTGAACGAACGACCGCATCGGAACGTTGCCGAGCTTGGCCTTCGTCTGACCCTCGAACTGTGGCTCGCGCAATTTGACAGCGATGATCGCGGTGATCCCCTCGCGGATGTCCTCCCCGAGCAAGTTTTCCTCTTTTTCCTTCAGGAGATTCTTGGCTCTGGCGTACTTGTTGATCACCGTGGTGAGGGCGGTACGGAAACCCTCGACGTGCATCCCGCCCTCAGTCGTCGAAATGCCGTTGGCGTAGCCGTGGATACCTTCGTAGTAGCCGGTGTTCCATTGGATTGCGACATCGATCACCTGACCATCCTCATCCTCATCCTCGAAGGCGCAGACCTTGGAGAACAGCGGTTCTTTCGAAGCGTTGAGGTGCTTGACGAAGTCAATCAGGCCGCCCTTGTACTGGAATGTGACGGTCTGCTGGCGCTCGGGACGTTCGTCGGTGAAGACGATCTCGAGGCCCTTGTTGAGGAACGCCATCGTTTGGAGGCGCTCAAGCACAGTCCGGGCTACAAACTCGGTGCCTTCCGCCTGAAAGATGATCGGATCCGGCCAGAACGTGACGGTGGTGCCGGTCGTACGGCCAAGCTTCGGCGTCGCTCCGACGACGGCCATCTTGCCCTGCGGCTTGCCGCCCTTGGCATACTCCTGGAACCAGTGCTCACCAGCGCGGTCGACCTCGATCGTGAGCCGCTCGGAGAGCGCGTTCACAACCGAGACACCCACACCATGCAGACCACCCGACACCTTGTAACCGTTGCCGCCAAACTTGCCACCGGCGTGCAACACGGTCAGCACGACTTCAGCCGCGCTCTTGCCTTTGTGTGGACCCGATGGATACGGGTCGACCGGAACGCCACGACCATCGTCGTCGACCCGGCAACCGCCGCCTTCGAGCAGGGTGATGTCGATCCTGGTGCAGTACCCGGCCATCGCCTCATCGACTGAGTTGTCGACGACTTCCCATATCAGGTGGTGAAGACCAGCCAGACCGGTCGACCCGATATACATGCCTGGCCGCTTGCGGACCGGATCAAGCCCTTCGAGTACCTGAATATCCTTGGCGCCGTAGTCGCCGCCGGGCTTGTTGCTGGATCCCTTGTCAGTGTCGTTTGACACGCACTACCTCGATCGTCTGGAGTCTGGTCAGGACCGATGGGTCCGAAGCGGTGATTGGTGCTGCTGAGCGCCCAAATCACGTCAATGTGATTGTACCAGGGGGGTGCTACAGCGAGCGTTCATTCGCCCCTGAATTGCCCCCAAATCCACGAAAATCGAGTCGTCTGGTGCCCGACGGCGGGCAATTCGTCTCCGAACACTCAGAACGAGTTCACAAACACACCGCGACCCCCTGATCGGCGGTCTCTGAATGGCGAATCATGTCACCGGGTGATCCGCAGGAACCCCCACAGCGACCGCCATCACGAAGACTGGGGGCCGACCGGCTACAGTCGAAAATGCTCAACAGGAGCGGGACTCCAAGGACGTGTGTCCCACCCAGACCTGGCGGAGGTTGCCATGCGTATTTTCACTCGAAGTCTTCTCACGATCACCGTGTTAGCGGCAGGACTGGTGATTGCCCCCGCGGCTGCGCAAGCCGGCATCATTCCCGCGTCGTCGATCGTCGTTTCGCCGGCGAGTGTCGAAACCGGCGGATCGTTCACGGTGACCGGACTCGGCTGGAACTGCGGCGTCGATGTTGATCTGACAATCACACTCGGTGCCGGCGCTCCGGTCGCCTTGGGCACAATCGCCCTCGCTGACATCACACTGGGCGGGTTTACTGCAACGTTTACCGCACCAGCGGCCGCCGGGGCGTACGTGGTCACCGCAATCGATGTTGAGTGTCAGCGTCGGGCCACCGACGATCTCACCGTCACCGATCCACCCACGACCACGACAACGACCAGTACGACGACCACGACGACGACCACAACGACGCTCGCCGCCACAACCACCGTTGTGCCAGCCGCGGCCCCGCCAGCGCCAGCGGCACCGCTGCCAGAAACCGGCGGTGGTTCAGAAACATTGGGGATCGGAGCAGCACTCGTGATCGCGCTCGGAACGATGTTCCTCCTGGTCGCCCGACGACCAAAGCACAGCTAGCAGCCGGGGGAATCCCGCGACTGTTACAACAGGTGTCAGGCACCATCGGTAACACGTTGGGGCGACGACGGCAACAATCCGTCAGGTGAGGGCGGCTTTCACGAGTGCGGCGATCCGGCTGCCATCGGCGGATGTCCCAGCTCGCTCACGCACGGCCTTGATCACGCCGCCCATAGCTTTCGGACCCTCGACACCAGCCGCACGGGTGGCAGCAACTTGCTCATCGACGATCGCTGACAACTGATCGTCACTGATCGCCGCAGGGAGGTAACGCTCAATCACCGCAAGCTCGGCACGCTCCTTGGCACCCGCCGCGGCACGATCGTTCTGCTCGTAGACCTCGGCCGCCTCGACACGCTTCTTGGCCTCCGCACGCATCACGGCCGTCGCCTGCTGATCCGTCAACTCGACCGCCGTGGCCCCAGCAACCTCGGCATTTGTAAACGCCGACAGCACCATCCGCAGCGTCGAAGTTGTGACCTCATCGCGCGCCTTCATCGAAGTCGTCAGGTCGGCTTTCAGCCTCGCCTTCACCGACGACTTGACAGGATCTTGATCATTTATCATCGCTCCATAATGCCTTGATCGTTCAAGCAACGCGTCATGGGTACCGATGCACAGAACATGAGTGACACCGTCGTGACCCAAGCAACCGGCCCCATGCTTGACCTCGGTGCTGATGCTGAGTTCAACATCGGCCCGCAACACGCCGAATTCTTTCTTGACGGCGACATGCCGCGTCTTGCGAGTACACCGACTGCGGCACCTCCCCCCGCAGCAGGTGAACAATTGACCCGGCTCGTCGGTTTGCCCGAAGCGGCCACAGTCGTCGATCTGGCACCGCCACTAACCTTCCCGGTGCTGCCACTGATCTCACCCGTGCTGACATCGCCTGCGGCACACGCTCACGGGCCAGCTACATCGCCCGCCGGATCAACCGAAAACGGGATCGAATCGGCCCCGGTCACGCCGCAGCGACACCCGATGGCGCATCTCATGCCCGAGAGGGTGGTTCCGTCCGAATCGTCGATTCGCGCAGCGGAAACACGTGCCGCTCGCAAGGCCAAAGCCAAGCGGACCAAAATGATTGTCGCCGGATGCATGCTGGTGTTCACAGCCGTTGTCGGCCCACCCTTTTGGAAGTGGCTCACGAATGCGCTCAACGAGGCTGGCTCGACCAAGCCCGCTGTAGAAGAACCCGCCAACTAGAACTCAGTCGGAGAACATTTCGCGACCACGCGAACCGCGTGTGTCGGTCCCCGCTCGGCGCGAAACTCGGATCTCGATCCGGTCGATCCGGACGCCTGCGACTTGATCGAGTCGGTCCACGATCGTGCCACTCAGGAACTTGACGTGCGTCGCCCACGATGGGTCGTCGACTTCGACAACC
>JANOTN010000173.1:0-8090 GCA_031416375.1 Ilumatobacteraceae bacterium | reverse complement strand
CGAAACGTCATCACGCTGTCGGCCATCGTGAGCGCGTCGGTGTGACGCAGGTCGATCTCCTGCTGGCTCGGTGAGTCTTCGTGGAAGCTGTATTCGACCGGGATTCCGAGCTGTTCGAGCTTGCGGATGGTCTGCTTGCGGAGATCTCCCGCAGCATCATTGATCGTGAGGTCAAAGTAACCGCCCTGATCGAGGGGTTGCGGTCGTTCGCCTTTGGCCGGTGGTTCGAAGTAGAAGAACTCGATGTCGGGGGCCACGTAGAACGTCAGCCCCTGGTCGTGGGCCGCCTGCATGTGGCGACGGAGCACTTGGCGCGGATCGCCATCGAACGGCGAACCGTCGAGGCTGTGAATGTCGCAGAACACGCGTGCTTCGGCGGCACCGGGCTCACTCCACGGGATCAGCTCGAAGGTGTCCGGGTCGGGCACCGCCAATACGTCGGCTTCTTGGATTCGTGAAAACCCGTCGATCGACGACCCGTCAAACGTCATCCCGTCCTCGAGCGCGTTCTCTAGCTCAGCGGGGCTGATCGCGAAACTCTTGAGGTTGCCTAGCACGTCGGTGAACCACAGCCGGACCAGCCGGACGCCGCGTTCTTCGACCGTGCGGAGCACGTAATCGCGATGTTGATCGAGCATTCCAGTCACCTCACCATTCTCGTCGTGATTTCGCCCGACGTACAGGTTTTGAAATATGCGATGGGGGTCCCGGCGACCGGAACCCCCATCAACGTGCATGCAGTTCGGCGAACCGAACTCACTTTTTCTTGGCAGGAGCCTTCTTGACCGGCTTGCCGGCACCTGCGCCACACACCGTCTCGGTGATCAGGCGAGCGACGAGGTACGGGTCGCAGTTGGCGTTCGGGCGACGATCCTCGGCGTAACCCTTGCCGTCTTTCTCGACCTGCCACGGAATCCGGATCGAAGCGCCGCGGTCAGACACGCCGTAGCTGAACTTGTTCCACGGGGCAGTTTCGTGTGCACCGGTCAGGCGGCTCTGGATGTCGTGACCGTAGTTGTTGACGAGTTCGAGGTAGTTCTTGCCGATTGCCTCGCAGGCGGCGATGACGGCACCGTAACCCTCGCGCATAGCGACGGTCGAGAAGTTGGTGTGGCAGCCGGCGCCGTTCCAGTCACCCTTCATCGGCTTGGCGGCGAAGCTGATCACTACGTCGTAATCCTCGGCGATGCGGTGCAGCAACCAACGGGCGATGTTCATGTGATCGCCGACTTCGGTGACGCCGACTGGTCCGATTTGGAACTCCCACTGACCGGGCATCACTTCGGCGTTCGTTCCGGAGATCTTGATGCCGGCGTCGAGGCAGGCTTGTGTGTGCTCCTCGACAATGTCACGGCCGACAATGCGACCGGTACCAACGCCGCAGTAGTACGGACCCTGCGGGGCGGGGAAGCCGCCGCCGGTCGGGAACCCGAGTGGGCTGCCATCGAGACGCAGCATCGTGTACTCCTGCTCGAGCCCGAACCACATGTCGTCAGTGGCGAACCTTTTAGCCGCAACTGCAGCGGCTGCCCGCGTGTTGGTCGGGTGCGGCTTCATGTTCGAGGCCAAGTAGACCTCACACATCACGAGCACGTTCCGACCGCCACGGATCGGATCCGGGCAGGTGAAGACGGGCTTGAGCACGCAGTCAGACTTGTCGCCAGTGGCCTGGTTGGTCGACGAACCGTCGAACCCCCAGATCGGCATTTCGGTTACGTGATCCTCAACGACCTTGGTCTTGTTGCGGAGCATGGGTGTTGGCTCAGTTCCATCGAGCCAGATGTAGTCAGCTTGGTACGCCACGAAGGAGTCCTTCCCAGATATCGATGTAGGGGTGAACGGGTGTTGGTAGGTGGGTGTTACAGGGGCAGGCGGCACGATGTCACCGTGCGATTACCCCCCCATGTTCGCAATGTGAACGCCGTGTGAACAGTCTCAGGGGGTGGAGCTGGCTGCTCTCGGACCCCGGCACCGGTGCGTTATGCGGCGCGGCCGAGGAAGTTGAGCAGTTTGGTTTGGGCGTCGGCACCCTTGGCCGGCTTGATGGCGGCGCTGAACAAGCCTGGGCTTCGCAGCATTTCGTCCGGAAGTGTCTTCCAAAGTGCGAGCGTCTCCTTGCACAGATTCTGGTCGAGGCGATCGTCGACTTTGGCCGTCTTGGCGAGGTCCCAGGCGTGGACGATCAAGTCGGCGCCCATGAATCCGATAAACACGTCGACCGGCATCTCACCGAATGGGGTGTTGGCGACGGACTCCAACACACTGGGATGATCGAGTGCGGCGATCGTGCTGTCACGAAGTTTGGACCACGCCCCGAACGGGTCGGTTCCCACTTTCGGATACGACTTTGGCATCTTGCCCGTGGTCGCCGCTGCGTTCACCATCTTGGTGCCTCCAAAGGCGTGCTCAATCACGTCGGCCCCGGTCCAGCCAACGCACGGCGACTTCTTCGTCAGCGCTTTCTCGGGGGTCAGCTTGAGAACATGGTCGAACCCGTAGAGGGCCTTGGTGTAGTTACGAAGATTTGTGCTCATGTCCCGAATCTAGGCGCGGAGTCTCGTCCCGGTCGGGTCGTAGAGGGCTTGATTGTGGAGCGTGGCGGCGGTTGGCTCGCCGTAGACCTCGATGGTGAAATCCGTTCTCTCCACGTATTCGATTGGCAGGTAGCCGTAGGCGATTGGTTTTCCGATGGCGTGGCCGAAGTTCGCTGTCGTCGTGAATCCGACGACTCTTTCGTCGACGATGATCGCTTCGCCGCCCACGGGATACACGATTGATTCTGATTCGAGCGTGAACGTGGAGAGTTTGCGTTCGATCCCCTCGACGCGCTGGGCCGCAAGTGCGTCACGGCCGCAGAAATCGCCTTTGTTCCAGTCGATTCGCCACTCGAGCCCTGCTTCGAGCGGGGTGGTGTCGGGGGTGACATCGGTTGACCAGTAGACGTAGCCCTTCTCGACCCGAAGTCGATCAATCGCCCGGTATCCGACGTTGACGATCTCGTGCGACCGACCTGCCTCCCACAACACGTCGTAGACGTGCGCGGCGTACTCGGTTGGGATGTGCAGTTCCCATCCCAGTTCTCCCGTGTAGCCGATCCGGAGAGCGAGAGCTGGGGCGGCGCCGATGGTGATCTCGCGTGCCCGCCCGTACCGGAACGCGGTGTTGGAGACGTCGTCCTCCGAGACGCTCTGAAGAACCTCGCGTGAACGCGGTCCGCAGATGTTGATCACGGCCCGTGCCGACGTCAGGTCGCGAATCTGGACCGATCCGTCGTCTGGACATTGTGAGCGAATCCAGCCCATGTCGTGCGATCCGAAGGCGGCACCGGTGACGACGTACCACGAGTCGAGTGCGGTGCGGACCATCGTGAGGTCGCATTCGATTCCACCGAGTTCGTTGCAGAGCTGCGTGTACGTGACGGTGCCGATCGATTTGTCCATGTTGGCGACCGACAGCCATTGCACGGCGGCGAGCGCGCCGGGCCCACAGATTTCGAACTTGGCAAAGCTGGTCTGGTCGACCAACCCGACGCCGTTGCGAACGGCCAACGCCTCGCGCCCAACTTGGTCGAACGAGTTACCGCCGGTGAAAGAAGGCTCATCCTGAGGGAGGATTCCAGAGGGGGCGAACCAGTTGGGTCGTTCCCAGCCGCCTCGGGAACCGAACACAGCGCCCTGAGCGGCGAGCCGATCGTGCAACGGACTGCAGCGCACACCGCGGGCGGTGATCTTCTCCGAGCCGGGCGCTGCGAGCTTGTAGTGGTGTCCGTACAACTCGACCATGCGCGGCCCGATGAAATGACGCGTTGTGTGGTGGAACGAAAAGCGACGCACGTCGAGAGGCCACAGGTCGAGCGATGGTCGGCCTTCCAGAATCCACTCCGCTGTCATTTTGCCGGCGCCTCCGCCGGCGGCGATCCCGTACAGGAACCCCGTGGCGACGAAGAAGTTGTCGAGTTCGGGTGCTTTCCCCATCACGAAATCTGCGTCGGCCGAGTACGGGATCGCACCGTTGATCAGGCTCCGGATACCCGCCTGTTCGAGCACCGGTGTGCGCTTGGTTGCCAGTTCTGCGATTTGGGCAAACCGGTCGTAGTTCGGGTCGAACAGCTTGCGTTGGAAGTTCTTCGGAACGCCCTCGATCCCAAACGCGATCGTGTCGGGTTCGTAGCCGCCGACCAGCAGTCCGGGGCCGTCGGGCTTGTAGTAGACGAGGTTGTCCGGGTCGCGCATCGTCGGCATCTTCCCGAGTTCGACCGGCGTGTATCCCTCGATCGGGCCACTCAGCAGATACTGATGCTCGACGGCAACGGCCGGGATGCGGGCACCAACCATCTGCCCGATTTCCATCCCCCACATGCCTGCCGCGTTGACGACGATCTCGCACTCGATCACGTCGCCGTTGCCGGTGTGAACGTGGGTGCAGCGGCGACCGTCGACCGTCACGCTGGTAGCCGGTGTGTTCTCACAGATCGTTGCGCCGCGCATGCGGGCACCCTTGGCGATTGCCTGCGTGACCGATGCCGGATCGATATAGCCGTCGGTCGGAAGGAAGCAGGCCGCCTCGACGTCAGTGGTGCTCATCAGCGGGAACAGTTCCTGTGCCCGGTGCGGCGTGACGATGTCCATCGGAAGTCCGAACGACTTAGCCATCGTGGCTAGTCGGCGAAGCTCCATTGTGCGTCCTGGTGAGCACGACAGTCGCAGGCTGCCGGTCTCGTGCCAGTCAACGGCTTGACCGGTCTCGGCCTCGAGCCCTCGGTACATCTCGACCGACTGTTCGAGCATTCGGGTGGTGTTACGAGACGAGCGCAGTTGGCCGACCAGCCCGGCGGCGTGCCACGTCGCACCGTCAGTGATGTTGTGTTGTTCCAGCAGTACGACATCGGTCTCGCCGTACTTGGTCAGCCAGTAGGCAACGCTGCAGCCGAGGATGCCTCCCCCGATGATGACGACGCGGGCACGAGTCGGAACGGCTGACATGTGGGCGAAGTTAGCCGTCTGGCTGCGATCTATGCTCCGTCGCGTGGGCCGCTGGGGTCCGTGGGGAGGGTGTCGTGACACAGTCGACAGAGGGGCCGATGATTTCGGTGCGCGACTTGTGGAAGGTGTACGGCCCGCGGGCGGAGCGGATTCCCGGTTCGCCGCAGGCCGATCTGCCGCGCAAGGAACTTGAGGCGTCGACGGGCAACGTCGTGGCGATGCGCGAGATCAGCATCGAGGTCGCCCCCGGTGAGGTGTTCGTCGTGATGGGCCTCTCGGGCAGCGGCAAGTCGACGCTGGTGCGTTGCCTCACTCGGCTGATCGAACCGACGTGCGGCACGGTGATCATCGACGGAGTCGACGTCACAGCTGCCGACAAGGCGCAACTGCTCGATGTTCGGCGCCACAAGGTGTCGATGGTGTTTCAACATTTCGGACTGCTTCCGCATCGCAGCTTGGTCGACAACGTCGCCTTTGGTCTGGAGATCAGGGGAGCCGGCAAGGCGGAGCGACGGGTAGCCGCTGAGACCATGCTTGAACTGGTAGGGCTCGGTGGGATGGGTCAGTACAAACCGCACCAGCTGAGCGGTGGTCAGCAACAGCGGGTTGGTCTCGCGCGTGCGCTCGCCACCGATCCGACGATCATGTTGTTCGACGAGCCATTCTCTGCGCTCGACTCGCTGATCCGGCGCGACATGCAGGATGAGGTGGTCCGGTTGCGGCGCGAGGTCAACAAGACGATGGTGTTCATTACCCACGATCTCACCGAGGCGCTCCGCCTCGGTGATCGGATCGCGATCATGCGTGACGGCCGATTCGTGCAGGTCGGGACCCCTCAGGACGTGGTCACCAATCCGGCCGACGAGTACGTCCAGAACTTCGTGCGCGACATTCCACGAAGCCATGTCGTGCCCGTCGAGGCGGTCATGCGAGCGCGCACGGATGGTGACGTGGCCGGCGACGTGGCAGGTGCGGTCACCGTTGGCACGAAAGTGCGCGATGTGGTTGCGATGCTGGCCCGGACCGATCGGCCGGTCGCCGTCGTTGATTCGAGCGGCGCTCGGGTCGGTCTCGTCGGTCGCGATGAGGTCCTGTCTGTGATCGCCGGCGAGGAATCCTGACGTGTCGGTGATGTCGGTCGGCGCTCCGAGCGCAACCTCGCTGATGTCGCGCCCGGCGGTTCGACGAGCGGCGATCCCGGTGGCGATCATCGCCCTGGCGTTGATCATCGGCCTGGTTCTGTCTCACGACGTCCCGAGTTCATTCGACAATCACATCCAGCCGACGATGCGTCGGCTCTACAAATGGATCACCGGTAACCGCAAGGATCACTGGCTGTTCACCGGTGTGCTCAACCCGATCGCCAGCATCATCGAATGGTGCGTTGAACAGATGCTGTCGCTGCTCACGACATTGCGTTGGTCAGGGGTGCTGGCGGTGACGGCGTTGATCGGGCTTTCGACCGGCGGCTGGCGGGCCGCCTTTTGGGGCACGGCGGCGATGGCCGGTGTCGGGGTCGTCGGCTATTGGGATCTGACCATGATCACGCTGTCGATGATGATCGTCGGCATCGTGATCTCGTTGATGATCGGGATCCCGCTCGGCATCTGGACGGCTCGGTCCGTCAAGGTCGAACGGATCTTGCGTGGATTCCTCGACACGGCACAGGTGATGCCGGTATTCGTGTACCTCGGTGTTCTCGTGCTGGCGTTTGGAATCGGATTCCCGCCCGCTGTTGCGGCGACAGTCGTCTATGCCGTGCCGCCGGCTGTGCGCCTCACGAGCCATGGGCTGCGCAGCGTACCGGTGGTGATGAACGAGGTCGGCGAGTCATTCGGATCAACCTCGTGGCAGCAACTCGTGAAGGTTCAACTCCCCGTCGCCCGCCGCACAATTCTGCTCGGTCTCAACCAGGTGATCATGATGGCGTTCGGGATCGTTGTGATCGGATCGTTGCTCGGTACCGGCGAGACCGGGGGCGAGGTATTGCGAGGGCTGCAGAAGAACGATGTCGGTCTCGCTGCTGCTGCCGGGATGGCGATCGTGTTCGCTGCGATCGCCCTCGATCGGATCACGACTGGCGAGCATGTCGGTGCCAATCCGCTGCGATCGGTGATTCCGAATCCGCTTCAGCGCTGTGCCGCGGCAATCGGCGCGATCGTGGTCGTCACGTTGATCACCAAGCTTGTCGGAAGTGACACGTTTCCTGAAGCGTTGACGATTGATATCTCCCCCACGGTCGACGACATCACCCAGTGGGTGACGGACAACCTGCGCGAAGGTGTTCCGATCATCGGAGGCACGAAGTCGATCAGTGACGCACTCGTGATCAATGTGCTTGAGCCGTTGCGCAAGTTTATGGTTTGGCTTCCGTGGCTGGTGGTCGTGGCTGGCGTGGCTGCGGTTGGGTGGGCGAGCAAGGGCTGGCGTCTCGCTGTGACGGTGGCGTTGTGCCTGATCGCGATCGCCTCGATGGGTTCGGTTCCCGGAGGTGCCGGCGGCCGTACCCAGATGTGGGATCACGCCATGAACACGTTCAGTCAGGTCCTCGTGGCACTCGTGATCAGCGTCGCCATAGCGGTGCCGCTCGGGATTCTGACTGGTCGTTCGGCGATCGCCCATCGCCTACTGCGTCCCCTGCTCGACACGGCTCAGGTGTTGCCGCAGTTCGTATATTTGGTGCCGGTGTTGCTGCTATTCGGTATTGGCCGCTCGGCCGGCGTGATCGCCTCGGTGATCTACGCCGTACCGCCGTGCATCCGCCTCACGGCGCTTGGTCTGCGTGAGGTTCCGGTGACACCTCGTGAAGCGGCGATCTCGTTCGGCGCGACGCCCCGCCAGGAGCTCGTCAAAGTGCAGCTGCCACTGGCGTATCGGTCGGTGATGCTCGGAATCAACCAGACCGTGTTGATGGTGCTGGCGACGGTGATTATCGCCGCCCTGATTGGCGGCGGGGCATTGGGTCTTCTCAGCCTTGGCGGGTTCCAGAAGCAGCAGTCGCAGATCGGTCAAGGTTTGGCTGCCGGCCTGAGTATTGTGTGTCTGGCGATCGTCCTCGACCGGATCACCCAAGCGTGGGGCCAATCGAAAACCGATCGACGTTCATAA
>JANOTN010000172.1:0-14475 GCA_031416375.1 Ilumatobacteraceae bacterium | reverse complement strand
AAGCCGGTCGACAGGATGCTGCTCGAGCGGTGGCGCTCAGAGCCGCCAGCGCAAGAGCGGCGGCAGCCAAAGCCGCGACGCAAGATGCTGCCAGAGCAGCGGCGATCAGAGATGCCAACGCAAGAGCGGCGACCGCGTTGGCAATCACCCAGGCTGCTGCTCAGGACGCTGCGCGAGCGACGGCGCTCAGGGATGAGGCCGGGCGGGCGAGTACAGCGGTGCTAACGCCTCGGATCTCGAAACCAGCCAGTCCACCCGGCCCGACGATCGTCACCGCCGACGCCGCTGAACATCGTGCAGCGAGCGGTCCTCAAGGTTCATGTTTCGTGTCTGGTGCACATTTTTCTGGGACGACGCTGTCGCCGACGATGACGTGCCCGAATTCGCGGGTGCCGGATCCGCTCGGGAGTTTGTATGGGGAGGATCGGGTGACAGCGAGTGAGATCATTAGTCTCGCTAAGAACATGGTTCCCACGGCGGCCGGTTACTGTTCCTCGATTGGTATCGCGTTGTTCGTGGTCGGGCTTGATCTGCAGGGATGCATTGTGCAAACCGAGACCAATGCTGGTGTGTTGCTGACCACTTCGGTCGGTGGCGGGTTCCTGCCACCCGACGCCCATATCGGTGCAGGAAGCATGCTTTCGAATGCATCGAACATGAAACAACTGAAAGGTGAGTCGGCTTGTGTCGGTGGTAGCGCCGATTTCGGTTTCGGAGCCAACGTCGCCGTGTGTGCCGGGCTTAGGGACGACGGGGGGTTCAGCGGAATCGTTTCGATCACCGGGCTGGTGACCGCGTCGACGACGCCGATCCCGTCGATCGGGTTGTTTCTCACCTATTCGACGACGGGTGAGTTCTCCAGCACCCCGCCGAAGAACTATCGCAATCCGGATGGTTCATGCACGTCGGGTAACAGCGCGGACCGTTGCGGTCAGGGCAGCATGAACAATGGAGTACCGGGTGGGTTCCCGTGAGCATCCGTCGTTCGCTCGGTGTGATCTGGGTGTGTGTGTTGGGCGTGTCGGTCGCCGGTTGTGTGCCCGAAACTGATCGTCCGGGTGCAGGGTACTCGCGGCTCGATTCGGCGGTTCTGGTGATCCCTCGGGCGGCTGAATACGTCGCCGACGATGTTGAGCTGCAAGGTGTTTTGGCTGGTGATGTACGTCGTCAGGATCGGTTGATCCGGGCTGCTGCGTGTCGAAATATCCTCGACTGGAACCACGATGTCACGCTCGACCACGTTCTGGTTGTTTCGACGAGATCAGAGTTGGTGCGTGTTGCTGAGTTGGTTGCGTCTGGTCAGGTCGATCGTTCCCTGGCGGTGGCGGTCGAGGCACGGATTTGGGCCAACGACGGGAGTGTCCCGGCGGGCGGTTTGCGCGTCGAGGGTTTCGGCAACCAACTCGTTGACGACTATCTGGTGCTGGGGCCAAATCAGCTTGACAAACCTAGGCGGTGTGAGCCCGCGCCGCAAAGAGCTGTGGCGGTTCCCTGGTGACCCTCACGACCGGTTCGGTTTCCCGGTCCTGGTCGCCGACTATTGCGAGTGGATGGGCGCGCACGGCTACAGCCCGCGCACGATCGAGAACCGTCAACGCACACTGTGCTGCACGTTGCGTCGCGTTGCGTTACCGTCGCGTCTGATGACGGTCCCCGGCAAAGGCGGCAGACCACGCAAATGGCGTTCCGACGCTGACCGCGTGCGCGCCTACCGAGCCCGCCAAACCGGCATCGACGAGCCGTCAACACTGGTCCAAACGCTCGATGACGGTGACGAACTCGCCCGCGTGTGGGCGATGGTCCGTGAGCTTGGAGAGCAGCTCGACGACGCCAACACGACCCTGAAACAGGTCCGCCGGGAACGCGATCAGACCCGCAGGGAACTCGAACGTGAGCAACAACGCTGGGGCTGGATCGAGGCACGCAACACCGAACTCGAAGTCGAACGCGGCCGCCTCGAAACCGAACGAGACCTCACCGACGACAACGCCGCGCTCCACGAGCAGCTCGCACGCCTCGAACACGCCGTCGCTGCCCCTGCTGTCGAGAACCTGCCGGCTGCGCCGCAGCGGCCGTTGTCGCGTGCCGAACGGCGACGGCTCGAACGCGAGCAGCAACGCCGCCGGAACACATAGGCTTGGGTTATGTCGATCACGATCGAGCAACTCGCTACCCGGCTCACCGCCGAAGCAGAGCGTCGCGGGATCACCACCGAGACACTCATCGACGAGCTCGCCGCCCGGCTCGATGACCCGTTGGAAGCGTTCATTGGCTGCGCCGCCTCGGGCAGGACCAAACCGTTCGACATCCACCACGAACGCGCTGACGCCGCAGCGAAGAAGATCGCTCAAGGCATCTGACGGTCAACGGTGCTGCTGATCGACACCGGCATCTTCGTCGCTGTCGCCGACCGCGACGAACCCCACCACCACGACTGCGCCGCCCTGCTGCGCACCCGCACCGATCTCGCTGTCACCGCCACCGTGATCCCCGAAGCCGCCTGGCTGATCGAAACCCGCCTCGGCCCAGCCGCCGAAGCACGCTTCCTCACGTTGGTCACCAGCCCCAGGTTCACGATCATCGACCCGATCAACATCGACTACCAGCGCGCCATCGCCCTGATCGGCACCTACACCGATCTCGGACTCGGATTCGTTGACGCCTCGATCATCGCCATCGCCGAACGCCACAGCATCCGCCAAATCGCCACGCTCAATCACCGCGACTTCGCCGTTGTCCGCCCCGCTCACTGCGACGCCCTCGACCTCTTCCCTTGACCAACAACACCACGGCAACGGCTGCTACACAACCCGACACCCTCGACCACACACCGCACCACACCCTGCACGTGGTCGCTGGCGACCTGGTGGTGGTCGAGTCGGCCGACGTCGGACTGCGAGACTTGCACCCGTGAGCGATCGTCGACGGCTTCTTCTTTCGCCACTGTGGTTGCTCATCGCGCTCATCTCGATCCTCGGCGTCAACGCCACGTCGGCGACCGCCGGCCGCGTTGCTGAAACACGCGTCCGCGCGAATCCGACCATCACCGTCGACAGCGTCGCGGCGATCAGCAGCGAAAGGCCAGCAAGCGTCGGGTGTCTACGACCCTCACAGCCGGGTTTCGTGTCAGGTTCGTGTGTTGCCACAAACACGGTCGACGACGCGTTTCACCACACCACCAGCCGACCGGTCGACGCGATACGGCGAGAGGGTCTCTTCCCAGGGTCCTACGCGACTCCAACCAAGGGCCTGAGCCCACTCCAGGCGCACATCGAGTTGGCGCTGAACCCCGCAGGAGGGGCCCGCAACGCGGTGCTTCAGATCGATGTCGCCGGATTGCGCGTTGCGGGCTACGAGATCCCAGCGGTCACGCGAGTGACCGGAGCCAACGGCATGGCTGGCGGCGGTTGGGAGATGCAGTTCCCGTACGCGATTCCACCCGAGTTCATCAAGGTCATTGAACCATGAGGCCCGAAGAGTTCGGGCGCGAGCTGGAGGTCTTCTGGGAGCGCGCGGACAAGGACGGTGACCGGGCGAAGGATTCCCAACTCGCACTCAGTGAACTTGAATCCTTTTATCGCGGGCTCGACGAGAAAGAACGTGAATTTGCCCTTGGGATGTTCGTGGACTGGATCCTTGGGTCCGATTCGCGCCGGCAGTTCGCGGGACTGGCGATGATCGACCGATTCTTGATTCGAGCCGCGCTCGAACCTCTGAGGCAACTGGCAGCGTCGCTTGAGAACGCTTCCGGCCCATCCGCGCCCTACGCCTGGGCGAAGGTAAACCGAATCATTGGTCGTCTTGCCGGCCAGTCGGTCCCGGACGACGTGGACTAGCCATGCGGCGGCTAGATCAGCTCGTAGTGGTGGCGCTCATGGTCGCTGGGGCCGCCGTGTTCGGCTGGTCCACAGCTACGACGACGGCGCACGCAGCGAATTCCACCTATGACGCCTCAGCGATCGCGCGCGTTTATGTTCGTGAGAGCGCCGGTGCCGAAGCCAGGCCGACCCTGGTCAGCGATGCCCCAGGAAAGTCTTCCCCGCCTTCCGCTCAGGCTCGAGGCGCATCTACGACCCCGCTGTTGGGAAGCGTTGCCACAGAAGCGGGTGGCGCGCGCTTCGTGGTCAACAGTGCTGGGGATGCTCTGGATACGGCTCGGGTCACGATTCCGGGCGGCAAGTACAACTACCTGCTTGAGAACCCGTCGAAGTCTGGGGTGTTCGCTGATTCGATGGGGTTCAATCAGGCTTCACTGGATTCGGCTCTGCGCAGCCACTTGGTCGACAACTTCGGCACGGCGACGCCTTCGGTGCCATTGGTCGGCGGAGGGACGAAGTTCTCGGTGACAGGCCCAATGATTGGTCCCAGTGGCGCGAAGTGGACCATCACCACTGCATGGGGAGTCGATGTCGACGAAACCATCCGACTGATCACGGCTACGCCATGACCGCCGAATCGGCCCGCAATCAGGTGGTGGTCGTAGGCGATCACATTGTGCATCTCACGATCGATGAGGTGAATCGGCCCGAGTCGATCAGCGTCGACGTGGCCATTGACGGGAACCGGCTCCGCGGATGGGAGGAGCCCGGCTGGCGAGGGATCTCCTTCGGGGCTCTCGCCGGATCGTTCTACTGGTGGAGCGCACGGCGAATCGTGCTGTTGACTCTCAAGCCAGCGGCAGTCGCCGCCGAGATCGCATACGACGAGGACATCCTCGTCGTGTTTCACCTGGGTACCCCCGGATGGTTGTTGGTTGGAGAGACCTCGGTGAGCGTTGTACGCGCCGACATAATCACCTCTCGCCTGGAGTTTGGTGAAGTGATCGCAGCGTGTCGCCGAAATGACGACCGGCTCCTCATCGAGACCGCCGATGGCAGCTCGCTTGTGGTCGAACTGGAGCCGGATGGACTACGACTTCAAGCTTGAGGGGGGCTGCCGACGCCGAGCGATGCCCGCGCTCCTCGTCGTCTTCGCGGTTCTTGTTTGGTGGCTCTCGATGGCCAACAGCTCCGCTCTGGCCGTGTGTACGACGACAGCGGACTCGGTCGCCGACAGCTACGACGTGCAATCGCCTGAGCGCGTTGTCGATGACACTTTCCGAGCCCCCGAGGCCAGCCCGGCGCAGCTCAGCGATGTACGGGAGGAGTCTGCCTCGCCTTCCGTTGAGGATCGAGGCACCTCTACGACCCCACCGGCGCGAAGTGTTGCCACAAACACGGCACGGCCCGTTGTCGGCTTCGCCCCGGGTGAGGGAGTAAGCGCGCTGACGGCCGGTCGGCTGCAGCACGGAACGGCTTACCTAACCGAGAAGGGGATCCTGCCGGCGTGGAGTGGGAGAAACAGCCCGCAACTGATTCGAGACACGCTCAGACCGATCCTTGAGAACCCGACTGCCACGTTCAACAACACGCTCGGCGGAACGCAGGTCAAGGGCTTCATCGGTACCGTCAATGGCCGAGCGGTCGCTGTCCAGGTCTATGCGGAAGGTCCATTTGCCGGGCAGTTGGCAACGTCGGTCGTGCCGACCGCGAACCAGTTGACTAAATGGGGTGTTGCGCCGTGAGGCATCCTGCCCGAGAAGTTCTGACCGTGTACTGGGATGGAGAAGAAGCTGCCGGGTTCATCGTGTTCGCGCTCGGAGGACCGAACCAGCAGCGGCCTTGTGTTCTCCCAGGTCTCGATTGGACCGTGGAGCCCGACGTAAGACCCTCCGCCCTCGCGGGGGAGCAGTGGAAGGTCGCCGCCTGGTACATCCGCGTCGCAGCCTGGCCGACGCCACAAGTGTTTCGAAACTCGATGCGTCGAGTGCTCTGCGCTCTCGTCGAAGAGGGTTACTCAGTCGCATGGATCGGGATCGACGGGAGCTTCGTCGATCCTCCCGAACTGTTCATTCCCGAGTCGATGTCGGGCGGCGTTCTGGCAGCGTGCTCGAAAGCGACGGGCTTCCTTGCCGGTGTCGATCTCGACCAGCCTCTCCGGGCGCTCGCTGATCATGAGATGCTCAGACTCCGGGAGGCTAGCGGTGGACTCGCTTTGGCTACATAGCAGTCGGCGGCACCGGGCTCGCTGCCTCGCTTTGCTGCTGATCGCGTGGCTGTGGATCCTCGTTGCACCCGCCCCCTTCTACATCGCTACGGCAACCGCGAGCGCAGCGACCTTCACCTACGACGCGACAGCCTCCACGCGCGTCCACCTGCACGCGACCGATCTCGTCACAGTCGAATCGGCCGAGCCCGCTGGCTTGTGGGAGGAGTCTGCCTCTGCTCGACCTCGGCGGACTCTCCCCACCCCTACCCGGCCGCGCAACCGCCTGACCGCCGACGAGTTCAAACCAACCTCGATCGAGGGGACCGACAGATCGGTTCGCTATCTCGAACCGTTTGTTGCTGGTGGGGAATCGTTTGAGTTCTCGACGAAGCAATGTGCCGAGTTCGTTGTGTCGGTCATGGGCGGTGCGCTGGAAGCCAGCACTCAACGCCTTCGCCATCATGTTCGAAGACCGACTGTTCCCCACCAACCAATGACCGACCCAGACTCGGTTACACCGAAAGTCCGACAGTCCCGTACCGGGATCCAACCAGGTTGCGGGCGCGTCGAAGTGCCCCGATTTCGGGTGGACGCTGGGGTGGGGTCCGGCTAGCAGAGTGTGGTCTGTTGCTGGTCGGATGGTTGGTTTGGTCGCCGGTTGATGGTTGGTTCGGTGTGCCAGATGGTGCCGTCTGGTCGTTGCCAGGTGGCTATCCGGCCGGTTGTCATGGTCAATCGCCAGCCGCCTTCGTGGACGAGGTGGTGATGCTTCTCACACAGTGGCAGAAGGTTGTCGACTGATGTTTTGCCGCCGTTGCGGAAGAACTCGATGTGATGCATCCGACAGTCATCAACGATCGTTCGGCATCCTGGATGCGCACACGTGCGATGCATCGCACGTAACGCCTTGCGCTGTGCCGGGGTGGCAGTCCGCACGCTTTGACCAACATCGAGGACTTCGCCGTTCCCGGCGAGCACGACCGGGAACACGTTGGCGTCACAACACAAGCGTCGAGCGGTTGAGACCGGGATTGGTGTCCCGTTATCGAGTTCACAGATGCTGTTGGCGTGCAGACCGTCGCGGATCGTGTGATAGTCGATCAACACCCCGACCTGCGGGACACGCGCCACAGCGTCACCGGTAGCCACAGTCGCGATGAAGGCGTCGACTTGGAGTTGTTCCCATGGTGTTGCGTTGTTGCCGTCGGCTTGACGCAGCGAAGCCAGTTTGGCGTTGACGGCTGTCCACAGTTCGGCGTCACGCACCGGATCCAACGACAACAACGTGTTACGCATCCCTGTCAGCTTGTCGGTCCACCGCTTGACACTCGAGCTCTTGCGTTGCTCATCGAGTTCCTCGGCGTCAGAGTTGGCGCGTGCCTGAGCAGTGATGTGACGTGCCAGGTCACGACAACCGCGTTCGAATGTTTCGACCCTCTGATTCCCGGCATCGCTCAACAAATCGGCTTCACACGCTATGAACTCGGCGAGTAGTTGGTCGTTGAGGTTGCGTGTCGCCGCCGCCATCGCGTCGACATGCGCAGCTGAGACGGCACCGGCGGCGAGGGCGTCTTCGAACGACGGCATGACCCCACAGATCGTTTCCCGCTCAGACGCCGTGTGAGCATCTTTCGACGAGTTCCGGCCACCGTCAGCCAGCAGACCAGCAGCCGACTCAGACCGACCTTCCGCGGCGAGTTGGCGGGTGCGGCGACTGACCCGAACCTCAGCCGCCGCGCACCAACTCCGGACACGACCCAACTGAGAAACGAGACCGGCGAGTTGATCGCGGTCCATCACGTCAGGATCAGCAGCCAACAACGAATCGAGTGTGTTGCGGACTCCGTTGTCATCCATCGTGCACCTCTCAAGAGTTGTTCGTTGACAGCAAACCATATCGAAGATTCTGACAGTATGCAACATATGTACGAAATGATTATACAAATTCTCCAGCCACATCCGAGATCGTGCAGCAGATCATGTCCGGGTGGCTTCTCACGAACGGTCGACCCGACTACGAAGACCTCGTACAGGACGCGTTCCCCCGGGTCAGAAAGCACGCCGACAGAATCATCAACCCGCCCGCATATCCGAAAACGACGATCGTCAGCATCTGCCAAGACGCACGACGGCGGCAGGCGTGTCGGGATCACCCTGATCCGACCATCGATCAAGTCTGAGAACACGACCCGACCCGTTGCAACGATTCCTGAAACCGTTCCGCCGGATCATGGAATCGATCAACCAGACGTTGAAAGCACAACTCGATCTGGAACACCACGGCGACCGCAAACCCGCAGACGTTTGCGCACGAATTCTGCAACACATCCTCGCCCCCGATATCGCCACAACAACCACACGTCCTCAACCAGCATGCGCTCATTCGTATGTATCCGGGCGTCGAGATGGTGAGTGGTGATCCTGCGACAGTGCGGTTCGTTCAGGCGGACGGCTGGGTTCTAGTGGAAAGCCCGGCGCACGACTTCACGACCTCCTTGCGAGCCGCAGGTCATCCGGATGCTGTCTGCCTGTACAACCCGATCTTCATTGACTGCGACGGTGCGAGCATCGATGATGGGCCACTTGTTGTGGAGGTGCCTCCTTTCTCGTCGGGGTGAGCCGAATGGGTGACGTCGTGTTTGATGCAGTGCTCATTCCGTGGCTGAAGGGCTGCGCGGAAGGAGACTGCTGTGATGCCATGTCCATCCATCGCTGATCGCGATCGTCGGACTGGTGGGAATGTTGACTGGTTGAGTAGCGTTTCATGTTCTGATGCGTCGAGTTGCCGTGATCTCCCTTCACACGTCACCATTACTGCAGCCCGGCTCGGGTGACAGCGGTGGGATGAACGTGTACGTACGTGAGGTGGTGTCGTCGCTGGCGCAGGCCGGCGTTGCCTGCACTACCTACACACGAGCTGATCGGGCAGGCCTGCCGTCCGAGGTATTGGTCGAGCCGAATCACCGTGTTGTCTTTATCGAGGCCGGTCCGCACAACCTGCCGAAGGAAGCGTTGTCGGAGATTGTCGATGAGTTCACCGATCGGGTGCTCGAAGATCTCGCTGCCAACGGCGGTGCTGATGTCGTTCACGCCAACTACTGGCTGAGCGGGGTCGTTGCCCACAAAATCAAGCACACGCTCGATATCCCGTTCGTGTCGACGTTCCACACGCTGGCTCGTGTGAAGGCAGAAGGCGGCGACCCGGAACCGGCGTGGCGTGACCGCGCTGAAACCGAGGTCATCAACTGTGCCGATGCGGTCTGTGTGAGTTGCGTCGAAGAAGAGGAGCAGTTCCGTCGGCTGTATGGCGACCCGCGCGGGCATATCGAAATCGTCGCCCCCGGCGTCGAGCATGCGTTCTTTGCTCCTGGCGAGCAGTCGGGTGCCCGCACCGCGCTCGGACTGCCCGTTGACGTTCCGGTGATTCTGTTCGTCGGGCGGATCCAGCCGTTGAAGGGGCCTGATGTTGCGATCCGTACGCTGCACGCTCTCAACCGTCGTGATGCGCTGCTGCTGATTGTTGGCGGTTCGAGCGGGTTGTCGGGTGACTCCGAGTTCGACCAGGCTCGTCAGCTGGTCGACGAGTTGGGGCTTGCTAATCAAGTTCGATTTGTCCCTCCGCAGCCGCACCACATCTTGTCGACCTACTACCGCGCCGCCGATGTGGTGATCGTGCCGAGCCGCAGCGAAAGCTTCGGACTGGTTGCCCTCGAAGCAGCTGCATGCGGAATCCCGGTCGTGGCGAGCGCAGTGGGAGGTCTCCTGTCGTTGGTCGACCACGGAGAAACTGGGTTCCTGGTCCCGCGTCGCGACCCGGCACTGTTTGCCCACGCGATCGCCCAAATACTTGATGATCCGCTGCTGGCGGCGTCGATGTCGCTTGCATCCGCCCGCCGGGCCAGCCGCTACACATGGGGTTTCGCGGCGGCTCGTCTGCGTCGCTTGTACACCGATCTCACGGTGCGCCAACTCGTCGCCTGCTCATGACGGATATTCATGCCGGTGATCGGCTTGGCGATCTGCGATCCCGGATTGATCACTGGCTGGATGAGTTTGCGGTCGACAATCCATTGATCGCGTCAATCGATCGCGGCACCAGCGATGACACCTCGTTCGGTGAGTCTCGTTGGTACGTCCGAATGCTCGGCGAGGAGAAGGACTTCACCACAGTGTGGCTGACGTTGGGGCAGCGCACACTTCGTTACGAGACCTACGTGATGCCGGCCCCCGAGGAGAACGTCGAGGCGGTGATGGAGCAACTTTTGCGCCGCAACGATCAGCTTGTCGGCGTCCATTTTTCGATCGGGTTGGAGAATGCCGTCTACCTGCGCGGCCAGCTACCCGATACCGCTGTGACCGGCGACGAGCTCGACCGGGTACTCGGTACGTTGTACGCCACCGTCGAAGCGACGTTCCGTCCGCTACTCCGGCTGGCGTTCGCCAGCCGATTTGCCGACTGAGAATCTTCTGATCCGCGTTTCCCTTTTCGAACGTTGACTGCCCCCACTCAGATGTCCGGGCGGCATATCGGGGAAGTCGGAATCTCCGACCGCCCGGACAACTATTGTCAATCGACATGTCGTCTGAGTTGCGGTTGTTTGAGTTAGTCGTGATTGGTGGCGGGAACATGGGTGCCGCGTTGCTCGCTGGATTGTTGGAGTCCGGTCTGGTGGCGGCGGGCGATGTCGCTGTGGTCGAGACCTTCGCCGACCGCCGTGCCGTATTGGTTGACCAATTCCCTGGCGTGACCGTCACTGACGAGGTGCCGGCGTGTTCTTCAGCCGTGCTGGCGGTCAAGCCGTACGACGTCTCTGCTGTTGCCGCAGCGGCTGTAGCCGTCGGAGCGACGCGCCTGCTGTCGATCGCCGCCGGCGTCACCACCGAAACGATTCGAGCGGCAACGGGCGATGGGATAGCGGTGTTGCGAACGATGCCGAACACGCCCGCGCTGGTTGGGCAGGGAGTCTCGGCGTTGTGCGGCGCGCCGGGTACATCGGAGGATGACCTGTCGTGGGCCGAGCGGATCCTGGCCGGTGTTGGCCTCGTCGTGCGGGTGAGTGAATCGCAACTCGATGCGGTGACCGGGCTCACCGGCTCCGGCCCCGCCTACGTATTTCTCGTCGCCGAAGCGTTGATCGAAGCCGGCGTGCTCGCAGGACTTCCGAGGGTGATCGTCGAACAAATGGTTGCCCAGTTACTCGTCGGCTCGGCGGCGCTGTTGGCAGAACGCGGCGATCCCGCCAGCTTACGAGCGATGGTCACATCACCAGGCGGCACGACCGCCGCGGGCATCAGCGTGCTTGAGGAACGCTCGGTGCGGTCGGCGTTGATCGCCGCCGTGCAGGCAGCCACCGAACGCAGCCGCCAACTCGGTCGGAAATGATCTTTTAAAAATGCATGTGACACTTTTCACGCAACGATTCGTGTCGTACAGTGTCGCCCGGTGAGCGCACCGGCGAAAGCTGGTCTGCGCGGACTGGGGCCGGTGTCATCGGGGGGTTGACACCGGCCCTCGTCGCGTCCCGGCCGCTAGCGTCGCTGACGTGAACTCGCCTCGATTCGACACGGTGTCGTTCCTCACCGACTACGGCACCGCTGACGAGTTCGTTGGCGTCGTCAAATCTGTGATCCGCGACTTGGCTCCTCATGTCGGTGTGATTGATCTGACACACGAGATCGCGCCGTTCGATGTGCGCGCCGGATCATTGGCGCTGGCGCGTTGCATTGGTTACGTCGCTGGTGGCGTGGTGCTCGCCGTCGTCGACCCTGGCGTCGGAACATCACGGCGGGCGATCGCGATTGAGGTTGCCGACGGCGCGGGCGTGGTGATCGGACCCGACAACGGTTTACTCGCGCCAGCTGTGGCGATGGCCGGTGGTGCCGAGCGAGCCTTCGAACTCACCAACCCCGAGTACCAACTGCAGGCCGCTGGTGCCACGTTCGCCGGCCGCGATATCTTCGCTCCGGCGGCTGCCCACATCTGCAACGGGGTCGACCTCGCCGAGCTGGGGCCTGAGGTCGACCCGATCTTGTTGCTCCCTGGGACGATTCCGCTTCCTCGCGAAGACGGTGATGCGCTCGTCACCGAAGTGTTGTGGGTTGACCGTTTCGGCAACTGCCAACTCAACGTCGGACCTGACGATTTGCTCCCCACCTGGGGGGCGAGCCTGCAACTGCAAATCGGTCGACCGTCCGACCCGAACGGCGTGACCGTGCGTCGGGCGGTTCGTGCGACCTCGTTCGCTGAACTCTCTGGAGGTGCGGTCGGCCTTGTGTTGGATTCCTACGGGATGTTGGCAATCAGTCTTGATCAGCGTTCGGCGGCGGAGGAACTCGGGATTGGGGCCGGCGACCAGATCGTGCTCGTCGGACTTGATGATGTCCAGGGCGTGGCAACGGCCGTCACGCTGAGCCGTCGCTAGTCGTCCGATAACCGTCCGATAGCCTGCCAGTATGCGTCCGGCCACCACACTTACCCTCGGTCTGTTGCTTGCGGCGATTCTGATTGCCGGAATCATCTCGCTCGTGCGTCTCTGACATCGCCGGTCGACGCCACCGGGTCACTACGATGACGAGCAGTGGGGAACCTGGCTCAAATCATTGAGGGGCACGACGATCAACTGGTGGCTCTGATTTCGCGGAATCGGGAGACGACCTATGCCGAGCTTCGTGATCAGGTTGCGCACCTTCGTGGTGGCCTCGCCAAAATCGGGGTCTCATCGGGCGACCGAGTGGCGATTCTGTGCGGCAATAACCGTCACTTCGTGATCTCCTATTTCGCCACGGTCGGCCTCGGAGCGGTCGCCGTGCCGCTCAATCCGAGCAGCCCAGCGGCTGAGATCGAACGAGAGTTGCTCGTAATCGAGCCGGTCGCCGTAATCGTCGGGCCGACGGCAAGCGCCGCGTGGGCTCACGTCGATGCGGGGTCGATTTCGTCGCTGAAGACGGTCGTGATCGCCGAAGGCGAGGTCCCGATCGGAGCGGTTGATCTCGCTGACTTGTTGACCACCGAGCCGGTTCCGGTGGTCGATGTCGAACCGGATCATCTGGCGGCAATGATCTTTACGAGTGGCACCGCCGGTCAGCCGAAGGCGGCGATGTTGAGCCATCGCAATCTGCTTTCCAACATCGAGCAGGGGTTGTCGACTCGCGATCGCACCGTTCCTGGCGACGTCGTCTATGGCGTGCTACCTCTCTTCCACATTTTTGGTCTCAATGTTGTGCTTGGCCTGTCGTTGTCGGTCGGAGCGACCGTGTTGCTGGTGCAGCGTTTCGACCCGGCGACCGCTGTCGAGTCGATCGTCCAGCGGCAAGTCACGGTCGTCCCGGGTGTCCCGACGATGTGGGTCGCCTTCACCCACTTCGAAGAGTTGCCCGCTGACTCGTTCGCGTCGGTGCGATTGGCGTTGTCGGGTGCGGCGAGGTTGCCACAGTCGGTCGCCGAACGGTTCGAGCAACGTTTCGGTGTCCAGATTCGCGAGGGGTATGGCTTGACCGAAGCCTCGCCGATAGTCACAAGCTCGGCTGGAATGACCGTTCGGTATGGCTCAGTCGGTCGTTCGCTTGTCGGTCAGGAGCTTCGTATCGTCGGCGATGACGGCGCAGAAGTGCCGGTCGGTGATGCGGGCGAAATCTATGTGCGCGGCGAGAACGTGTTTCTCGGCTACTGGAACGAGCCGGAGGCAACTGCGCGAGTGCTCCAAGATGGCTGGCTGCACACCGGTGACATCGCGATGGTCGATGACGATGGCTACCTGTACCTCGTAGACCGCGCCAAAGACCTGATCATCGTGTCTGGTTTCAACGTCTTCCCTGGCGAGGTGGAAGAGGTGCTGGCGAGTCACCCAGCCGTCGCCGAGGTCGGCGTGCTCGGCGTGCCGCATCCACACTCGGGCGAGGCCGTGAAGGCGTTCGTCGTGCTCAAAGATGGCGCCGATCTCGACGAAGACTCGCTGATCGACTATGCCCTCGACTACCTCGCTCGGTACAAATGTCCGACCAAAGTGATTTTCCTCGACCAACTCCCTCGCAACGCGGCAGGCAAGTTGATCCGCCGCGAACTCGAAGGCACCGTGATCGCCTCCTGACGAGGAACTACAGCGGGCGTTTGGTGAGGTTGAGGCTGGCGGAGTTGATGCAGAAGCGGTCGCCGGTCGGCTCAGGACCGTCGGGAAACACGTGGCCAAGGTGGGCTCCGCACTTCGTGCAGCGCACTTCGGTGCGAAGCATCCCGTGGGCACGATCTTCGATGTATTCGACCTTGCCTTCGCCGAGTGACTGATAGAAGCTCGGCCAGCCGCAATGGGCGTCGAACTTGGTGTCCGAATCGAACAGTTCGGTGTCGCACACGATGCAGTGGTAGGTGCCGGGTTCTTTGCTGTCCCAGTACTCGCCGGTGAACGGCCGCTCGGTGCCGGCATGTTGTGTGACCTGAAACTGGACCGGCGT
>JANOTN010000171.1:0-10463 GCA_031416375.1 Ilumatobacteraceae bacterium | reverse complement strand
GGTGGTGACCCTGAGGCCGTGCGCGGTGAGATGGTCCAGATTGCTGCACGTGAAGGCGACGAGGATGCGCTCCGGGTGATCGACGCCTTCGGCCGCTGGGTGGCACTCGGCCTCGTCAATCTGACCAACGTCGTCGACCCCGAAATGTTCGTGCTCGGTGGCGGTCTGGCGGCGGGCGCCGACCTTTACCTCGATCCGATCACGAGATGGTTCCGCGAGCTGATCTACCAGCCGGAGCTACGCCCGATGCCCACGGTTGCCTTCGCTCACTGGAACGAACGTGCCGGCGCCGTCGGTGCAGCCCTGCTCCACACCGTCCAGACGTAGGTGTTACAGATGGTGTCAGACACCATCTGTAACACCACCCGTAACAGTCAGCCCGGCGGGACGTAGTTGGCCCTGGCGGCGTTGATCTCGGCCCAGGCTGCGTCTCGCCCAGCCATCCCGCTGGCTGAGGAGTGCTTGTCCGGTTCCAGCATCTTGTAGACCTCGAAGAAATGCTTGATCTCCGCCCTCAGCGCTGGAGTCAGATCTTCCAGATCGTGGACGTCGGCCCAACGAGGCTCCTTCGGTGGCACACAGATCAGCTTGGCGTCTTCGCCTGCCTCATCTTGCATGTAGAGCACGCCCACCGGGCGGGCCTCGACCCATACGCCCGGGTACACCGGATCTTCTAGCAACACGAGTGCATCGAGCGGATCGCCGTCCCCACCGAGCGTCTCGGGGACGAATCCGTAGTCAGCCGGATACGTGGTGGCGGTGAACAGCCGTCGATCGAGGAACACCCGACCGCTCTCATGCTCGATCTCATACTTGTTGCGGCTCCCTCGCGGGATTTCGATGACGACGAATATGCAACCATCTGACGGCTCTTTACTCACCAGGTCATGATCCCACATGACCGGATAGCTTGAGGCACCTATGGAGTTTCGGCGCATCACCAACCTGCCCCCGTACGTGTTTACGATCATCAACAACTTGAAGATCGAGGCACGTCGAGCAGGCGCAGATGTGATCGACCTAGGTTTTGGCAACCCTGACATTCCCTCGCCGAATATCGCCGTCGAGAAACTGGCTGAGGCCGCACGCAACCCGAAGAATCACCGCTACTCGCTGAGTCGTGGACTTCCGAAGCTGCGCGAGGCGATGGCTGGTTACTACGAAAAGACGTGGGGAGTCGTGCTCGACCCCGAGCTCGAAATCACCAACACGATCGGTTCCAAGGAAGGCTTCAGTCACCTGATGTGGGTGTTGCTCGACCGTGGCGATGCCGCCATCGTGCCCAGCCCGAGTTATCCGATCCACATTTACGGTCCGCTGTTCGCTGGTGCCGATCTGCGTCAGGTGCCGATGAAGGGGCTCAGCCACCCCGATGCCCGTGAGAACTTTGCGGAGGACTTCTTCGACAGCCTCCACACGGCCTACGACGTCGGCTGGCCGAAACCACGTGTCTTGGTGATCTCGTTCCCGCACAACCCGACTGGTGCCTGTGTCGACCTGCCATTCATGCAGCGCGTGGTCGATTTTTGTCGTGCGCGCGACATGATCGTGGTTCACGACTTCGCCTACGCCGACATCGGATTCAACGGCGTCAAGCCGCCGAGTATCCTCCAGGCCGAAGGTGCCAAGGAAGTCGCCGTCGAGCAGTACTCGATGACCAAGAGCTTCTCGATGGCCGGTTGGCGATGCGCCTTTATGCTCGGCAACGCCGAAGTCGTCCAGGCGCTGGTCAAGCTCAAGAGCTACCTCGACTACGGCATGTTCCAGCCAGTTCAGATCGCCGCGACGGTTACCCTGAACGAGGCGTCCGACTTTCCAAAAGAGATCTGTTCGATCTACGAGTCGCGTTGCGATACGTTAATCGACGGCCTCGCCAAGATCGGATGGAAAGTTCCCAAGCCGGGCGGTTCGATGTTCCTTTGGGCACCGATCCCCGCCCCATACGCCCACATGAACTCAGTCGAATTCTGCTCGATGGTGATCAAGGAATGTGACGTCGCCTTATCGCCCGGCGTCGGTTTCGGCCCTGGAGGTGAGGGCTACGCACGATTCGCCTTGATCGAGAACGAAAAGCGTATTCAGCAGGGTCTCCGCAACCTCAAGCGCGGGCTACCGCACCTCGGCTGACGGCGTCCGGGTTCCGCGACCGTCACGTTCCCGATACGCCCCCGTTACATGTGCTGACTACCGTTCCGCCCGTGCACACCGTGATTGTTCGCGTTTGGCTGCCTGACCGTCCCGGCGCGCTCGGTCAGGTGGCGAGCCGGATTGGCGCCGTGCGCGGCGATCTACTCGACATCGAGATACTCGAGGTCGGCGGCGGGCGGGCGATCGACGAACTCGTTGTGGCGTTGCCTGACGAGGCGCTCGTCGATCTGATGGTCGCTGAAATTCACGCCATCGACGGAGTCTCGATCGAACATGTTCGGCCAACGACCGGCGATCACACTGAGGGGGGATTGCTGGCACTGTTGCTTGCAGCCGAGCTTGCGGAAACTGCACCCGCTGGCCGGTTGACGGCAATCGTCGAGTCGGTGGGCCGACTGACCGAGTCGGCGTGGGTGATGGTGGTGCGTGACACCGAGGTCGTCGAGTCAGCGGGGGAACCGCCATCGGCGGACTGGGTCAACTCGTTGCTGGTCGGCAGCCGCCATCTCGGTCACCACGGGACCTCCGGCGATCTGTTCTCGAGCGACCTGCCAATGTCAGGGTTGTGGCTGGCAGCAGGACGCCCGGATCGACCAATTCACGAACGTGAACGCGTCCGCCTCGACCTCTTCGCCCGGATTGCCGACTCCCTCCTGACCTGAGCAAAGGGCGGGGGCGTTTAGGTGGCCCAGTTGCGGGAGCGGGCTAATGCTCGGAGCCACTGGGTGTGGGCGAGGTCGGTGAACGTGCGGTCGGGTTCCGGCACAAACGCCGCGCCGAGCTGCCAGGTGGCGCTGACCGCGTCGAGATCAGGCCAGACGCCTTCGGCTAGGCCAGCGAGAAACGCGGCCCCAAGTGCGGTTGTTTCCTGATCGACAGGCCGACGCACGGCGACACCGAGTTGGTCGGCCTGCATTTGCAACATGAAGTCCATCACGGAGGCGCCACCGTCGACTCGTAGATCGGTGATCAGCGTCCCGCTGGCGGCGACCATCGCATCGACAGCATCACGTGTTTGGAATGTAATCGACTCGACGACGGCACGAACCAGATGCGCCTTGGTGCTTCCGCGGGTGATCCCGACGATCGTGCCGCGTGCGTACGGGTCCCACCAAGGTGACCCCAGCCCGGTGAATGCGGGTACCATGTAGACGCCACCCGAGTCGGTGACGCTTTCGGCAAGCGGACCGGCTTCGGCGGCATTTTCAATCACGTTGATGCCGTCGCGTAGCCACTGGATTGCCGCACCGGTGGCGAAGATCGCGCCCTCTAGGGCGTAGGCGACCGAGCCGTCAGCCAGTTCCCACGCGATTGTGGTCAACATGCCCTCGGTCGGTGGAGGACAGGTCGAGCCGACGTTGAGTAGAACGAAACTGCCGGTTCCGTACGTATTTTTTGCCATCCCTGGCGTGAAACACGCTTGGCCAAACAGCGCTGCCTGCTGATCCCCAGCAACACCACTGATTGGAATCCCAGCGGGCACACCGCCTCGGTCAGAGGTCACACCGAACCGTCCGCTCGACGGCTTCACCGCTGGCAGCGCATCGATCGGAACCTCGAGCAACCCACACAACTCCGGGTCCCAGCGCCGCTCAACAATGTCGAACAACATCGTCCGGCTGGCATTAGAAACGTCGGTGGCGTGGATGTCGCCGCCCGTCAGGTTCCAAATCAGCCAACTATCGATCGTGCCGAGTGCAAGGTCTGGCCCAATCGGAATCGCTCGTTCTCGGAGCATCCACGCAAACTTGGTGCCGCTGAAATACGGGTCGAGCACGAGGCCGGTCCGACTCCTCACCAGTTCGAGGTGACCATCGGCCTGCAGTTGGTCACAGTGAGCCGCAGTTCGGCGGTCCTGCCAGACGATCGCCTTGCCGTGTGGTTGTCCGGTCTGTCGGTCCCAGGCAACGACCGTCTCGCGCTGGTTAGTGATCCCAATCGCGGCAACGTTGTGGTGCCCGACTTGGGCGATTACGTTGCTCAGCGTCGCCCGCACGGTATCCCAGATTTCGCCGGCATCGTGTTCGACCCAACCCGGATGTGGGAAGTGCTGGGTGAACTCCCGGTACGACCCAACCGCCTGCCGCCCATCGACGAATACGGCCCGACTTCGGACACCTGTGGTTCCTGCGTCGATTGCGATAACGCACGTGTCGTTGCTCACTTGCGGCGCTTCCGACTACTTGGCCGAGCGGTTCCGCCTCCGCCGGTTCGTTTGGTCGGCGCGGGTTTTGGGCGCAGCGTTGGCACGTCGTCGGCCGACTGGCTCACCCTCCGCGCCTGAGCGCGAGTTTGCTTCAGTGTTTTACGTTGATAGCCAAACTTGGCCAGGACATATCCGATGACCAGGTACAACGGGCCGCTGATTAGCAGTCCGCCCAGCAGCCCGACGATTGAGCGGTCGCGGAACACCACGACAAAGACGACCGCCATGATGCCGACATACATCAGCCATTCCCTGACCAAACGTTTCCATGGAACGGCGCGCGATGAATCCCAACTCACGTACATTTCCTAGCAGATCACACACCTGGGAAGCGGTTGCGAGTCCCCGATCGTCGCATAGGCTCGTGATCCGTGCGTGTTGGAGTACTTACAGGAGGGGGCGACTGTCCCGGCTTGAACGCCGTCCTGCGTGCGATCGTCCGCAAGGGCGAACGGCTCTACGGTGACGAGATCGTCGGGTTCCGTGATGCATGGGACGGCGTGATGGAGCGTCGGACGCTGCCGTTGACCGTCGAGACGATGCGCGGCAGTCTGCCCAAAGGCGGCACCGTGCTCGGCACTCGCCGCGGCAGTCCGTTCGACCGTCCCGATGGTGTCGATTTGGTCTCCGCCTCGATTGCCGACATGGGACTCGACGGCCTGATCGTGGTTGGTGGCAACGGCTCGCTGAGCGTCGCCTGCCGGCTCCACGCCGAGCGCGGTCTTCCGATCGTCGGCGTCCCGAAAACGATCGACAACGACATCGAGGGCACCGAAGTCACGTTCGGGTTCAACACTGCTGTCCAGATCGCAACGGACGCGATTGACCGGCTGCACACGACGGCCGAAAGCCATGATCGTGTGATGGTCGTAGAGGTGATGGGTCGTCACAGCGGCTGGATCGCCACCTATGCCGGAATCGCCGGTGGCGCGTCAGTCGTATTGATCCCTGAGCGCCCTTTTGACATCGAGGCCGTATGCGATCGGATTACGCGCCGGCACCAGCGAGGTCGATTCGCCTCGATCGTCGTGGTTGCCGAGGGAGCGTTGCCGAAGGAGGGCACGATCGCGGTGGCCGATCACGAACTTGACCGGTTCGGCCATATTCGCATCGGTGGTATCGGTCAACTGGTGGCGCAGGAGATTGGGGATCGGACCGGGTTCGAGACACGACCGGTGCTACTCGGCCATGTCCAGCGCGGTGGCACGCCAACGGCGTTTGATCGCGTGTTATCAACTCGGTTCGGGGTCGCCGCGATTGACGCCGTACACGAGCGACGCTGGGGTCAGATGGTCGCGCTACAGGCTGATCGGATCGTGCACACCCCGCTATCTGAGGTGGTCGGACGGACGCGGCCAGTCGACATCGATCTGTTCGAAAACGTCGCCGAAATGTTCTTCGCCTAGCGGCCGACCTAACTGTCCGAGTCGGTGGTCGATACGGTCGATGCTTCTGGTTCGATATCAGACGGGACCGCCGGGTACGGCGGTTGAGCGGTTTGCGCGACACCCGGGTAGTCGTACGTTCTGAGCGCGCCAGTGGTTGAGCCACCGTTGCCTTTCGGCCACGCCATAGGCGCTCCGTCAACCGTGAGTTCGACTGCTTTGACTCCTTCGAGTTCGCTGGCCGTGTAGACAATCTGGGCCAGTGCCTGAGTCAGGCCCTGGACCGAGAGTTCGGTGATATTTGAACTGACGTCGAGCACCAGCACGTTGCCTTTCGAATCAGTCGACAGCAACTCCGTTCCTGTCGGAATTGCCGAACTGTATTGGGCGCTCAATTCGTCGTCGTTCGGCCCGAGAAACAGCACCTCCATGAGGTTCTGACGCGAGACCGCTTCACGAGGCACTGAACGAAGTAAGCGCTGTTCACCTGGACCGACGAGGTACACGCGGCCTGCGCCCGTGGCGTTGGCCGTCGATGCATCGGGATCTCGTAACTCACGTTTGTCTTCTGGCACGTCACGCGGTTGTGAATCGGTTTGGATCCCGCAACCGAAGCCGAATCCAACCGCGAGGGCGAGCAGTCCGCATCGTCGCATCATTCGTCGATCTCCTCTGCGGCGAGTTCAATCACAAATCTGGCTCCGGGTTCACCGTCGAGTCGATCTTCGACCCACACGTTTCCACCGTGCATTCGAACGTGTTCGTCGACCAATGCCAACCCGAGTCCGGCACCGTCATTTCCTGCACGTCTGCCCGCCACGCCTCCGCGTGCGAAGCGTTCGAAGATCAGCGATCGTTCATTTTCGGGCACACCGCTGCCGTGGTCCTCGACGGCAATGTGAATCTTCTTCACGGGCTCGTCTGCTGATGCGGTTTCGCTGATCGAGACCTCCGGTTCACCCCCGCCATGTAGGCGTGCATTGTCGATCAGGTTGGCGACGACGCGGGCGAGCCTGCGACGATCACCGTTGATCAACACCATCTCGACCCTGGGCGATACGGTGACTGGCGAATCCGGCTTGCTACTGACGGCGACCGCCTGACGAACGAACTCGGCGGCGAGTAACTCCTCGAGATGGAGTCGCACCGCCCCAGCATCAAACCGGCTGATTTCGAGTAGATCCTCGACGAGACCCTGAAACCGGACAACGTCGCCCTTGAGCAGATCCAATGCGGCCTGCGCCCGTTCGGGCATTTCGTCGCGCCGGGCATCCATCACCTCGACTGACGCCGACAGCGTCATCAACGGCGAACGCAGTTCATGGCTGACGTCTGAGGCGAAACGGGCATCGCGTTCGATCCGTGTTTGCAACGCCGACGCCATGTCATTGAACGAGTGGGCGAGCACACTGAGATCCGGGTCCTCTGTTGGCTCAAGTCGCGTGTCGAGCCGTCCACCGGCAATCGCCTTGGCGGCCTGCGCTGCCACCCCGACGGGCCGGACCGCTCGGCGAGCGGCAAACGAGCCAGCCAGCACGCCGAGCGCCGTCGTGATGATCGTGCCCAGAATCAACGAGAGCCGGAACCCTCGCAACGTATCGTTGACCTCTCCAAGGCCAAAGAACTCGAAGTATGCGCTGTCGGCATTGGAGAGCGGGTAACCGACCACGATGTTCGGTTCGGAACCCACGTTCTCGATCATTCGGGCCGGGGTTTGTGCATCGATCACTCGGTCGACGAGCGTCTGGTCGAGCGCAGTCTCATTGAAGCCGGCGCGCCCCTGGCTCCAGGCCCCGTTGTAATAAATCAGGGGCCGCAGCACACCGAGGAGTTCGAGTCGGTTGGCGGCGATTTCAGAGGTGGCCGGTGAGCCACGCAAGGCGTCGTCGACGATTTGGGCGTTGCGTTTGGCGGCGTCGATTGCCGATGTGTCACGCTGCTGCACCACGCTCGATCTGGCGAGCCCGTATGTCACGAATGCCAGAAACAGCGACAGCATGAACGAACCCAACGTAAAGATCAGGAGGATTCGCCGACGAAGGCCCCAGCGCGTCTTTGTTTCACGCCGAAGGAATCGCGGCGCTCTGGCGGTCACGTCTGCAGCCGGTACCCGAGCCCGCGCACGGTGACGACGTGGCGTGGATTGGCGGCGTCGTGTTCGACCTTGGTTCGCAGCCTGCGAACGTGTACGTCAACCAGTCGACCGTCACCGAAGTAGTCGTAACCCCACACCTTGTCGAGTAACGCTTCACGACTGAAGACTTTGCCGGGATTCGCGGCAAGCTCGCACAACAGTCGAAACTCGGTTTTGGTGAGGTGTACCTCCTGACCGTTTCGGAGCACCTTGCCCTCGTCGGGTACGAGTTCAAGATCACCAAATACGAGTCGGGAATGGGCGTGCGACATCGGTCGGATCCTGCGCAGCAGTGCCCGAATTCGAGCCGATAGTTCCTTAGCCGCGAACGGTTTCGTGAGGTAGTCGTCGGCACCCGCTTCGAGACCGGCGACGATGTCGTGCGTGTCGTTGCGAGCCGTGACCATCACGACTGGGACGTCGCTTGTCTTGCGAATTGTGCGGCACAGTTCGAACCCGTCGATGCCTGGCAGCATGATGTCAATCAGTACGACGTCGGGTGAAACCCGGTTGAAGATCTCGATCGCCTGTTCGCCGCTGGCGGCTTCGTCGACGGTCCAGCCTTCGTCTTCAAGGGCAAGTTTTACTGCTGAACGGATGCGCTCGTCGTCTTCGACGGTCAGAATTCGGGTACCCACCGACACATACTGGCGCAAATCGCGCCGAATACACCATCATCTGGTGTTCTTGAGCAGATCGACGAACGCCACATGCAATCCAGATGCGGCAACCAACAGTTGCGTTGGCCGAGGCGGACCACCCGAGAAGTCGGTGCTGATCGCACCCGCCTCGCGAGCAATCAGTTCTCCGGCGGCTGCATCCCACAGGTTCAGGTGCTCCTCGAAGTACACGTCGAGTCGGCCAACGGCAACGAAGCACAGGTCAATCGCAGCCGAGCCGAGCCGTCTGATATCACGCACGTTGGGAATCAAACGAGCGACTCGGTCAGCTTGTTCGGCTCTGATGCCGGCCTGGTAGTTGAAGCCTGTGCCGACCAACGCCAACGCCAGATCCGTTTCGGTGCTGGCGGCGATTGGGCTTGCGTTCAGCGTTGCGCCGCCACCGAGAGCAGCACTGCACATCTCGTCGAGCGGTGGGACGAAGACTGCGCCGGCGACCATCTGATCGTGATAGGCGACCGCCACCGAGGTCGACCACGCTGGTTGGTCATAGACGAAATTGGTGGCGCCGTCGATCGGGTCGAGGTGCCATGAGTATCCGCTCGTGCCTTCGTCAGCCGTGCCTTCCTCACCGATGATCGCATCGTCAGGCCGGAGGTTCCTGAGTCGATCAACGATATACGCCTCAGCAGCGCGGTCGAACTCGGTCACCATGTCGGTCGTCGTCGACTTTGTCGTTCCACCGAGCCCGGATGGATGAGCGGCGGCGCGGCGACCTGCCAGTGCCAGTGCTCCGGTTCCACGAGCGAGCGATTCCGCGAGTTGACGCAAATCGGTCATCTCGTGCTCATTCAATTCGGCGCCTGCCCGGCGTGTTCTCGATCAGACATTTCGCGCCATTCGCCCATCGCTCGTAGGGCAAGTACCCCGACGATCGCCATCCCGCCTGCGCAAATCCCAGCACCAAACAACAAACCAAGCCCCTTCGGAACCGAACAATCGTCGTCGCATTGCAGATCGACAAGGGCGAATCCGATCAATCCGCCGGCTAGCCCACCAAGGAGAATCGTGACAAACGCAATTACGCGGGCGGTGACAGGCGGGATCGCCGAGAGTGGACGTGGTTCCGACACCCGGCCAAGTCTAGAGTTGCTCGTCGTGCACGTCGTCGTCGTTGTCCCGACCTATAACGAGGCGGACAACATCGCCACGCTATGTTCGCGGGTCAGGGCCGCGCTGCCGGATGCTGAGATCCTCGTGGTTGACGATGGAAGTCCCGACGGGACCGCCCAGATCGCCCGCCAAGCTGGTGAACGGCTCGGCAACGTGACAGTCCTGGAACAAGCGAGGAAGGGCGGGCTCGGAGCTGCCTATCGGGCCGGTTTCCGGGCGGCGCTTGGATCAGGAGCAGAGATCTGCGTACAGCTAGATGCCGATCTGTCGCACGACCCGGCAACACTCCCGGCACTCGTCGCAAACATCGAGCACGGTGCCGACCTGGCAATTGGCAGCCGGTACGTTCCGGGCGGGATTACCGAGAACTGGCCGTGGCGGCGTCGAGCGCTGTCTCGCTGGGGAAATCGGTACGCAGCCGGCGTGCTCGGCCTGGCCGTCAACGATGCAACAGCCGGCTTCCGTGCCTACTCGGCCAACGCGCTTGAGCGGATGGACTTCGAGTCGGTGCAAGCCGACGGATACGGGTTTCAGGTCGAGATGACCCACCGACTGGTCCGTTCTGGCGGCAGGATCGTTGAGTTTCCGATCACATTCAGAGAACGCACCGCTGGTGAATCGAAACTGTCGAACGGCATTATCAGCGAGGCACTCGTGTTGGTCGTCCGGCTCTGGGTGGCCGATCGTCGAGGTCGTCGACAACGCCGTCGCGTTGGAGGTTGATCGGCACCGCCGCTTGACTGGTTCGATGACTGGTTCGATGACTGGTTCGATGACCGGTGCGATCAAATCGCGGG
>JANOTN010000170.1:0-19509 GCA_031416375.1 Ilumatobacteraceae bacterium | reverse complement strand
GATGCTGGTCGCTGGTGTGTTGATGGCTGAGGCGATCTGGCTGGTGACTCGCCTGTTCGGCGGCGATCAGGGAGCGGGCGCATTCGCCCGGCTGATCGGCGGCAGCGTTGTCGGGGCGATTGTGTACGTATCCGTGTTGCTTGCTCTGCGGGCGCCGGAACTCGACAAGTTGAGGGGCATGTCGTCCCGCCGACGTGACTAGAGTTCGTGCCATGTTCAAGCTCACGCGTAAGTGGTGGAAATACCTGACAGCAAAGTTGACCGGCAACTTCAATGATCGAGCCGACCCAAAGATCCAATTGGAGCAGGCGATCTCGGAGGCGCAAGGCCAGCATCAGCGGCTGAAGGAGCAGGCGACCAGTGTGATCGCCAACCAGAAGCAGGCCGAGATCCGCTTGAACACCAAGATGACCGAGCTCGAGAAACTCAATGCCAACGCCCGTCAGGCGCTGATCATGGCTGCCGACGCACAGAAAGCCGGCAACACCGACAAGGGCACTCAGTACAACCACGCCGCAGAGACGATTGCGGGGCAGTTGATCCAGGTCGAGAAAGATGTCGAGAGTTTGAAGTCGATGGTGCTCAGTACCACCGAGGCTTCGGATCAGGCCAAGGCCGCCGTCGGCCAGAACAGTCGGCTTTTGCAGCAACGGATCGCCGAGAAGTCGAAGCTTCTGAGCCAGCTCGAGCAGGCCAAAATGCAAGAAGAGATGAACACGGCGATGAGGCAACTCAACGAGACGGTCGGCGACGACGTGCCGACGCTCCACGAGGTGCAAGAAAAAATCGAGGCCCGCTACGCCAGGGCCAAAGCATCAGCAGAGCTGAACGAGACGTCGGTCGAGTCGAGCGTGCTCGAAATCGAGCAGGCCACCGCCAACGTCGAAGCGCAAGGCCGCCTGTCAGAGTTGCGTGCCGAACTCGGCCTCGACGCAGCACCCACCACGGCACCCACCACGGCACCCTCCACGGCACCCTCCACGGCACCACAGGTCGAAGGTGGCCGCGCCCCCGCCTAAATCCCGCGTCATGTCGCGCTCAGCGCGTCATGCACGTGTTGAACGCGACTGGAACGGCGATTCTTAACTGGGGAGGACTACGAGGTCGTCGCGGTGGATGACTTCGTGGGTCATACCGTCAGGAAGATGCTTGGTTTGTCGACCGGCGACGCTGCGCAGTTCGTCGGCCGAGATGTACACAATTCCTCGTGCAAACACGATTCCGTCTGGGCCGCACACGTCGACGGTGTCACCTTCGCCGAACGAACCTTGAACGCCTGAGACCCCGGCAGGCAGCAGACTCGTTGAACGAGTCGTGAGGGCATGCCTGGCACCTTCGTCGACTCTGATGGTTCCACGCACTTCGGCGGCAAACGCCATCCAGAGCTTGCGGGCAGGCAGTCGGCGATCGTGACCCGCAAAGGTTGTTCCGATGCCCACGCCTGCAACAGCGTCGGGCAGCACGTTGAGGCGACCGGCGCTGGCGATCACCGTACGCACGCCTGACCACGAGGCAATCCGGGCTGCGGCCAGCTTGCTGGCCATACCCCCACTCCCCCGACCGCTGCCACCCGCACCTGCCCGAATCGACAGCAGCGGATCGTCGGCCGCTACCGTCGAGACCAGCGCCGCATCCGGATCGGCGCGTGGGTCAGACGTGTACAGCCCTTCGAGATCGGTCAACAGCACCATCACATCCGCTTTGACCGAGTGCGCCACGAGAGCGGCGATTCGGTCGTTGTCGCCGTATCGAAGTTCGTCGTTGGCGATCGCATCATTTTCGTTGATGATTGGCACACAACCGAGTTCCAGCAACCGACCGAGCGTCTCGCGGGCGTGCAGGTATTGGGTCCGATCGACGAAGTCATGCGGGTCGAGCAGCACCTGAGCGCCGACCAGACCGAATGCGGCAAACTCCTCGTTGTACTGCTGCATGATCCGGCTTTGGCCCACCGCTGACACAGCTTGCAGCGTGCGCATGTCGGTCGGCCGCGAGTCGAAGCCGAGCGTCGCCACACCCGCAGCCACGGCACCGGACGACACCAGCAGGACCTCGTGACCGGCGGCGCGCAGTGCAGCGATCTCACGGGTGAGTTTGGCGATTGCCTGACGCGAGATCCCCCCCCCTTCGTCAGTGATCGACGACGTACCAATCTTGGCGACAACTCTCATGGTCTGGCTCGACTCACAGGTCCGGTTGGTACTCGAAACTGAAGTCACCGATCCATACAACATTGCCCTCCTGGGCACCGGCGCGGGCGAGCATCTTGAGGGCACCCATTCGATCGAGCTGGAAGTCGATGTAGCTCAAGGCCTCGTGCGTCGTCACATCGTTGAGCGCGACGACTCGCTCGACGTCACGGCCAACCAGCCGGAACTCAGTTTCGCCGACTCGTTCGACGATCGCGCCACTCGCATCAGGTCGGATCACGACGACACCATCCGGATCGGGTGCCGACTGACGTGCCTCGTGTACGAGCGTCGCCATCTGACCGACCAACTCGCGAACACCCTGACGCGTAACCGACGAAATCACGGGGTGCTTCCATCCGATCGCTTCCAGTTGCTCCGGTTGCACGACATCGGCTTTCGTCCCGACGATCAAACGCGGTCGCTCCAACAGCTCTGGTCGGTAGTTGCCGAGCTCCTCCAACAGAATCCGTTCCTGATCGAACGGAGACGTGTCGTCGGCAGGGCCGAGGTCAATCAGTAGGCACATCACACGCGCCCGTTCGATATGGCGAAGGAACTGGTGTCCGAGGCCTTTGCCTTCACTGGCACCCTCGATCAGACCCGGGATGTCAGCGACGATGAAGTTCGTGTCGTCGTCGAGACTGACCACGCCGAGGTTCGGTTCGAGGGTCGTGAATGGATAGTTGGCGATCTTCGGCTTGGCCGCCGAAATCACGCTGATCAGGGTGCTTTTGCCCGCATTCGGGAACCCGACCAGGGCTACGTCTGCCATCAGCAGCAGATCGAGCTTCAGCCAGCGGTCTTCGCCGTGCTCGCCCTGTTCGGCAAAGGTCGGCGCACGTCGCTTGTTCGACAGGAACTTGGCGTTGCCACGGCCGCCTCGGCCGCCGGCGGCACAGAGGAACTTGTCGCCGTGTCGATACAGCTCGGCGAGGATCTCCTCGGAGTACATGTCGCGAACCACCGTGCCCTCTGGCACTTTGATCTGCATCGATTCACCGCGGCGACCATGCAGATCCTTACCCTTGCCGTGGACACCGTTCGAGGCGCGGCGGTGTGGGTGGTCGCGGAAGGCCAGTAGCGAGGCCACGTTGTGGTCGGCGACGAGCCAGATATCGCCGCCCTTTCCGCCGTCTCCCCCGTTCGGTCCGCCCATCACGACCGGCCCCTCTCGACGGAACGAGACGCAGCCCGCGCCGCCGTCACCGCCACGCACATTGAGTTGACACTCGTCGACGAACTGGGACATGGCCTACGAGCCTACCGACCTGGCCGTGGGCGTAGGGTTGGGGGTTGATGAGTGAGCTCGATGTCACAGCGCAAGAACGAGCGGAGCGATGGGTGTCAACGATGCGCGGCCACTCCGCAGATGGCGTCGCGCTTGCCCACGAAGACTCCTGGGCCGGGCCGGGAAGCCGGGCGACGGCGAGCCGATTGGCTCGTGAAGATGCTGAAGACGAGTCACTCGCGCCGCTCGCCACCAAGTCGTCCGGAGCGGGCGACCGAGCAAAGGACGAGGCCCCTGATCCGTTCAGAACGTGTTTCGAGCGCGACCGAGACCGAATCCTGCACGCTTCCTCATTCCGTCGACTGGCCGGCAAAACGCAAGTGTTTGTGTTCCCTGATGACCACCAGCGCACCAGGCTGACGCATGCGCTCGAAGTCGCCCAGGTCGCCCGATCGGTTGCTCAGGCGATCGGGCTCAATCTGGCGCTCACCGAGGCGATTGCGATCGGCCACGACTGTGGGCACGGACCCGGAGGTCACGCCAGCGAGGATGCACTCTCCCCCTACCTCGACGAAGGCTTCGACCACGCCGTATGGGGTGCCGACGTCACACTTGTTCCACTCAACCTGTGTGCCGAGACACTTGATGGTGTGCGCAATCACTCGTGGAGCCGTCCGGCGCCTGGGACACCGGAAGCCGAAGTGGTGTCGTGGGCTGACCGGATCGCCTACGTGTGCCACGACTTCGAAGATGCCGTGGCGTCGCATGTTGTGACGCCGGACATGCTTCCGGACGTCGTCGGCGGGCGGCTGGGTAGCGATCGATCGTCACAGCTGGGCATGCTCGTTCGAGCGATGATCCAGGCAACCGCCGACACGGGGCGAATCGGCATGGTGGCACCCATCGCCGAGGCGCTCGCCGAGTTTCGTCGGTTCAACTACGAGCAGATCTACCTGCGCCCAGAGAGCCGCGCCCAGGCCGATTCGGTGATTGCGTTGCTGCGGGCGCTCGTCGAACACTACGGCGAGCGTCCGGCAATGATTCCTGACGCAGTCGAGTGCGACCCTGGCTCACCGCTGGCGTTGCGGAGCGCGGTCACGTATGTCGGCGGGATGACCGACCGTTTTGCTTGTCGTCAGGCGCTCGGGTTGCTCAACTGGGACAACGACCAACTCCCCGTCGGTATCGGAATTTAGGGCACCCCTTCCCTTCTGCCTTTCTCGCTGCCCCCACTCCGGGCGTGAGAACAATTCAGCTGACATGCGCACTCTGCTTCCTGGCGATTCTTGGTGGCGTGGCGCTACCGAGCGACGCCGAGGGAGCAACGATCACTGCCTCGTACGAGGCTGGATACCGAGACACGATCCTCAACGACTACGGCGCCCCCGGAATGGGCACGTTCCGGCTCGTCAACGGAGCCGACGCTCAGGTCGCACTTTGCGTGGAAGCCGCCGATCCACACGCCTCGGGCCAAGATGCCTATTCACTGGTCCCGAACCGGATCGATTCTCAAGAGCTTGATGCCTTGGTTTGGGTAATTGACCGGGCGGGAGCACTCGACAACGACACGGCGATCGCCGCCGCATCGCTGGCGTGGTACTACTCGGGCGCGGTGCGAGACATCGGCCCTCTGGTGTGGTCGAACGGCGCACAGAACTTCGCCCCGATCACCCCGCTCGCTCCCGAACCGTGGGATAAGTTGCCACGCTTCTCGCTGTCGCATCCTGTTGGCCTTCGGGCAGGTGGCCTGAATCTTGACGCCGCCGAACGCCGGGTCGCCGAGCTACATCGTCAGGTGACGGCGCTGCGTGGCCCATGGACGCTGACTGCCGACCCCACCGGCAAGCGATTCCGGTTGGTCGGGGAATCTGGACCGATACCTGGGCAAGCGGTGCAGGTTGAGGTACGTAACCCCACCGGCAGCACGGTGGCGTCACAAGCGCTGACCGATTCAGACGGGTGGGCGACCACAGCAGTTCCAAACACGCCAGACGGTGCAATCGTCACGGCGTCAGTGGATTCGCCAGGGATTCACAAAGAATGGGATGGAGCAGGCAGAGTCCAGCGGATGGCCACATCGACGACCTCGGTGTTGACCGCCACATTCTCGATTCCCGCTCTCCCACGTCACATTGAGGTCCACAAGTCATCCACGGATCCGACGATTGGTGTTGCCGACGGCGAGTTCGTGTTGATCGACGCCAACGGCAACGAAGTCGGCCGCTCGACGTCAAACTCCTCCGGGGTCGCCCGCTTCAGCCCAATCAACCCGCAGGTACACCCTGCCCCGTACACCATCCATGAGCTGGAGGCTCCACCGGGCCTCGACCGTTCCGCACCGGATGTCGGGTTGGCGACGGTCAGCCACGACCCCAACAGCCCGACGATCGTTGACATGCTCGACCGTCCGCTCACCGTGCCCGTCCGTGTCCGCAAGGAGTTATCGATACCGACCGCCGGTCCACAGGATCGCTCAGGGTTCGAATTCTCGGTGGTTCGACGTTCCGACAAGGCCACGGTCGTCCTCGTTACCGGGCCCGACCGTCTCACCGACCGCGCCAATCTGGGGCTTGGCACGTACGAGGTGTGTGAAACGGCCAAGCCGGCGTGGGCATCCGGCCTGATCGACGGAGGTTGTCAACCAATCGAGATCAAACTCTCTGATCTGAGCACTGCCGAGATTCTGATCCCGTATCTCAACATCGTGCCAACACCGACCATCGACACTCGCGCCGCTGACGTTGCGGACGATGACCAGGTCATGTCAACGGCAGGTGGAACCGCAGTCGATCACGTCGAGCTCACCAATCTCGTGCCAGGAACCGAGTACACACTCGTTGGTGAGCTGGTGGCGGTTGAAGCCGGCATCGGTACGAGCACCGGAATCACCGCAAGCACGAGGTTCGTGGCCGATCAGTCAACCGAACGTGTTGTCGTGCGATTCGAGATCCCAGCAGTCGCTGCCGGAGCGATCGTGATCACCGAACGTGTCGAAGTCGATGGCCAGGTACTGGTCGAGCATGCTGACCTCGCCGACCCGAATCAGACACTCACGATCGTCGCCCCTCCGCCCGTTACGACGACCACAACAACCACAACGACCTTATCGCCAGCGACTACTTCGCCTCCGGGCGTCCCAACCACAACCACAACCACGACTACGACGGCGCCGACTCCGACCCTTCCAATCGCCACCCATCCAACGCTGCCTCCGACGGGTGGCGACGGTGCCACCCGCCTCATGCGACTGGGCGATATCGGGTTCGTCAGCGGCGTGGCATTGATCGCTCTCGCCTCGCTGCTCCCTCGTCGCAACGGGTCACGGACGCGAAACGACGGGGCGCAATGAGCCCCGTCGTTTCGACAAATCAGTTGTGGTGTTAGTCAGCCAACCGGATTGACATCAACGACCTTGCGGCCCTTGCGCTCACCGAACTGGACTGCACCGTCGATCAATGAGAACAACGTGTCATCGCCACCGATGGCAACGTTCTTGCCGGGGTGGAAGCGAGTTCCACGCTGGCGGATAATGATCGTGCCGGCGCTGATCTGCGTGCCGCCGAAGACCTTGACACCCAAGCGCTGAGCATTCGAGTCACGGCCGTTGCGGGTAGAACCGCCACCTTTAGTCTTTGACATGAGTGGCTCCTCAGCTGTCCTTGCTCGATGCAGTCTTGATCGAGGTGATCTCGACGACGGTGTACTTCTGACGATGGCCGTATCGGCGACGCTCGTTCGCCTTGGCCTTGTAGGTAAAGCCGTTGATCTTCGGGCCCTTGGTCTGGCCGACGATCTTGGCAGTGACCGAAGCGCCCTTGAGCGCATCAGAACCGGCGAGGACGGTTTGACCGTCGACGACCAGAACAGGGGTCAACGACACGTCGCTTCCCTCGTCACCATCGAGCAACTCCAGGGACACGCGCTGACCCTCGGTTACTTTTTCCTGTTTTCCACCTGAGGCGATCACTGCGTACATAGCCCGTCAGAGGCTATCGAGCGCGGCCTTGGCCTCCAACCGGTGTGGCAAGCAATCACAACGAGCTTGACAGGCCACCGTCGACGGTCAACACGTGCCCATTCACATATGAGGCTTCGTCGGAAGCCAGAAATACGGCTGCGGCTGCGACCTCAGCGGGATCACCCCACCGACCCGCAGGTGCCCGCGAGATGACGAACCGGTCGAATTCATGGTCATCGATCAACGCCTGATTCATCTCGGTGGCGATGTATCCGGGAGCGATCGCGTTGCACGTCACACCGTGCGGGCCTAACTCGACGGCAAGTGACCGGGTCAGTCCGGCGAGTCCGGCCTTGCTTGACACGTAAGCCGGGATCGTTGGGCGAGCGATCGGTCCAAGCACTGAGACGACGTTGATGATTCGTCCACCGCCAACAGAGATCATGTGTCGGGCGGCCTGCTGTGCGAGCCAGAACGGAGCCGACAGATTGGTGGCAATCAGTCGATCCCACTCGTCTCTCGGAAAGTCGATGAGAGGTGCCCGGTACTGAATTCCAGCATTATTGACCAAGATATCGAACCGCCCGGCACGGGCGATGAGTGCAGCCAACGCCTCGCTCATCGCAGCAGCATCGGTAACGTCGACGGCCTGTGCTTCGGCTGCCGTGCCGACCGCATGCAGTTCCTCGACACGTGCTTCGACGGCAGCGGCGTCACGTCCGTTCACCACGACGTGTGCTCCCACAGCGCCAAGCGCCTGGGCGATCGCCCACCCAATCCCTCGCGTACTCCCGGTTACCAGTGCAACCTTGCCGTCGAGCCGAAACATCGGACGATTACTCGAGTAAACGCAGATCGATGCGGACACCGCGACCATCGCAGTCGGGGCAGGACTCGGAGAACTCAGTCAGGAGACCCTCGCCAATTCGCTTGCGGGTCATCTCGACGAGGCCCAGGTCGGAGATGTCGAAGACCTGGGTGCGGGTTTTGTCGCGGGCGAGCGCGTTGCGGAACGAGTCGACAACCTTTGCGCGGTTGTCTTTGATTTCCATGTCGATGAAGTCGATCACGATGATTCCGCCAATGTCACGAAGGCGTAACTGCTTGGCGATCTCTTGAGCTGCCTCCATGTTGTTGTAGAATACGGTTTCTTCGAGGTTCGACTTGCCAACGTTCTTGCCGGTGTTGACGTCGATCACGGTCAGCGCTTCGGTGTGCTCGATAATCAGCGAACCACCCGAGGGCAACCAGACCTTGCGGTCGAGTGCCTTGTGGACCTGCTCGTGCACATGGAACCGTTCGAAGATCGAGAGTCCTTCCGCCTCAGCATCGTAAAATTCGATCCGGGCCGCCAGTTCAGGGTTAAACGCGGTGACGTAGTTGCGGACCTCCTCGTACAGCCGACGATCATCGATCACGACCCCGCGATAGTCGGGGTTGAACTCCTCGCGGATCACGCGGACGGCGAGTTCTGGTTCGCGGTAGAGCAAGCCCGGCTTGACCACCTTGGCAGCTTTGCGCTCGATCTCGGCCCATTGATCGAGCAGCAGGTGCATGTCGGCTTCAAGGTCAGCCTCTGTGGCGTGCTCTGCAGCGGTACGAACGATCAGCCCGTGCTGCTCGGGCTTGACCCGATCCAGGATGTTACGAAGTCGCTTGCGGGTCTCGTCCTGTAGGCGCTTCGAGATTCCATACGTTTTGGAGTTTGGAATCAGCACCACGAATCGGCCAGGCAGTGAAACTTCCTGCGTCAGTCGGGCACCCTTCGCCCCGATCGGGTTCTTCGTGACCTGACACATGATCATCTGACGCGCCTTGAGTACGTCTTCGATCCGGGCACCGCCCTTGGCAACGATGTCTTCGGCGTCGTACTGCACGTCGCCTCGGTACAGCACGGCGTTCTTCGGGGTCGAGATGTCGACGAACGCGGCCTCCATACCCGGCAGGACGTTCTGGACCCGACCGAGATAGATGTTGCCGTGGATTTGGCTGACATCGTCGGACGGTCTGCTGACGTAGTGCTCAATCAGGTTGCGGCCTTCCAGGACAGCGACCTGCGCCATCCCAGGCCTCACCTGGACGCACATGAAGTATCGGCCGACGGGCTTTCCGTTGCGTTCGCGACCTCGACGTTGTTCCATCACGTCTTGCTCGGCGGCGCTCGGCTTGAGCTTCACGCGTCGCTTCTTTCGATCCCCACCGTCGGCACCGGCTGGCCTTTCGGGTCGATCGACCTTGTCGGGCTTGGGGCGTGCCTGCTCGTCGCCCTGGTTACCCGATGCACCGTTGCCGCTCCCGCGCTTGCGGCGTTTATTGGCTGGCTTGGGAGTATCGCCCTTGTCGGCCGCGCCGTTCGACGTCACTCCCCGGCCGGGAGGCGAAATCGCTGGTGCCGGTCGAGTGTCACCAATCTGGGGTCGACGGACGAGTGCCTTCTCGGCCGCAACGACATCGTTGACGCGCCCCTCGCTGATCGGCTCCGGAAGCTCGTCGGGAAAGCGATTGTCGTCATCCGTCGAGTCGTCATCACCGGAATCGTCGTCGTCGGCAATGCCGGAGCCTGGCTTCTGGCGGGCTTGGCCGCCACGCGAGCCACGGCGTCGTTTGCGAGGCGGCCCAGCCGACTGCTCAACAGATTCTGATTGGTCGTCGCCGGGTTCGATCGCCGACGTCATGTCGGCGGGCGTGGTCGTGTCGTCCATGATTGTGGTCCCTTCGTCTGCGGGCACCGCTTGGGCGCGCGCATCCACGAGGGCGGGCAAACGGGATTTCCTCGCGCCGCATACCGTCGTGGTCAGTCCATTGGAGAGTTCTATTTTCAGTGAGGATCTGATGCCCCTGGTTCGGATGACCAACCGTGGCTTCGTCGCTCAGCGCGGACGGATACAACACCGCGTCCCCGTGCGCCGGCTGGTCGTGCCGGGGGGTAGTGGCACCGTCCTCGCAGCCGATATTTCGAGCTGGTTCGTACATCCGCACCAGGTGCGGTTTGATCCGCGCCCAGAGTGATGACATGACAGGCAACAGTGTACAGCGCGTGAACTCCGTCACCCGGGATCGACAAATCCTCTCGTTATCGCATTCGTCGCATGTGCACCGACTGCACGATGCCGAACATCGCGAAGTAGGTGATCAAACTCGATCCACCATACGAGATGAACGGCAGCGGCAAGCCGGTGACCGGCATGATCCCGAGCGTCATTCCGACGTTTTGAAAGATCTGCCACAGGAGCATCGTGAACACTCCGGCGCACAGGTACGTGCCCAACAGGTCACGCGAGAGCGAAGCAATCCGCCAAATTCTCATCAGGCACACGACGAAGATGGCCAGTAGGAGAGCACACCCGGCGAGCCCAAACTGTTCACCGACTGCGGCAAACGGGAAGTCGGCCCACATCACGGGCACGGAACCGTCGTTGGTGAGCTGTCCGTCGAGCCAACCCTGGCCCCACAGTCCACCGGTTCCCAGCGCACGAACGGCGTTACGTACCTGATACACGGCGTCTTGCAGTTGTTCATCGGTGGTGTCCTGATCGAGGAACACACGCAGTCGCTCTTTCTGATACTTGTCGACAAAGCCACCTACAAACGCGGCGACGACAGTGACCAGCGACATCGTGCTGATCAACGCGATGTAACGAGCCTTGGCACCAGCGACCAGCAGTACACCCATCGCAACTGACACCAGCACCGACCCAGTCCCCAGGTCGGGTTGGATCACGACCAGCACGGTGGGCACACCAACCATGATCAGGCCACCGAGAAATCGGGCGTACGTGACTTCGTCACTGCGGCCTTCGGCAAGGTAGACGGCGAGGAACAACAACACCGTGAACTTCGCCAGCTCGGCCGGCTGCAGGTTGAACGGGCCGAAGTCGAACGAGATTCGGGCTTTTCCCTGTGCCAAACCCATCAACAGCAGCAACACGAGGAGAGCGATCGTCGCCCCGTACAAGAACGAGGCGCGCTCCTTGAACCACTCGTAGTCGACCGACATCACGGCCACCATCACGACACTGGCGATGATCGCAAACACCACCTGGCGGGTGGCGTAGGCGTACGGGTCACCATCGATCTTGGTGCGCGATGCGGAGTACACCACGAAACAACCGGCGACGGTGAGTACTCCTTGGGTCAGCAATAACACCCAATCCACGTTGCGGCTCGGGTCCGCCGGGCTAGAGCGAATGTTTCCGAGCCCGCTGTCCGGCTTGCGCACGAGAAAGGTCAGCGCCATGGCGCGTCGTTCGGCATCAGTCGGTCGATCGATCCTGCGTCAGCACACCGCTACCGAACTTCGACTCGTAACAGGATCGATCAACCATTTCCATCGGTGGCGCCGCCACGATCGCATCGAGATCGAGCGGAACCGACAACGTCACCGCGTCAGTTTCCCTGAGGCCGGCGAGAGCGAGAAACGTACATTTCACGACCGGAGCGGCTGCTTGCGATCCGTAACCTGCCTTTTCGAGGTACGCCGTGACCACGTAGGGTCGACTCTCATCGGTGCTGAAGGCCGTGAACACCGACGAGTCATTCCATGGGTAGCTGAGGGCTCCCTGCGCGGTGCCGGTCTTGCCTGCCAGCGGGATCGCCTCCTCACCTGTCGGATAATCGAGAAACAGATGTTCACCTGTCGTCTTGTGGTATGTGTCGGAATCAACCCCTGGGCCGTAGATCACGCGCTCAAGACCCTGCACAATAGGGGCCCATACCTGATCCGGCATACGAATCTGTCGGATCAACACCGGGGCCCTTTGGTCCTCGAAGATCGAGCCCCGCGCGAAGTCGGAGAAACCAGGTTCGCCGTCGGGTACCCCCGGGTTCCAGATCGCCAGAATGACGGTCGGCTGTAATACGAACCCGCGGTTTGCGATCGCTGCATAGGCCGTTGTCAGATGGAGCGGCGTAGCCGACAGAAGGCCCTGTCCGATCGCCAACTGCACGTTGTCGCCGACGTAGTAACCCCGCCCCTCGTCCTCGCTGATGATGCCCTTCTCGGCGTACAGCGCTTTCAGCTCCTTGTCGGGCACGGTGCCGTTGAACTCAAACGGCAATTCGACTCCGGTGTCGGCACCGAAGCCAAACAACTCGACCTGTTCCTGCAGGACCGGGAGGTTGTTGTTGCGCTTCATGATGTCTTCACCAATGCGGTAGAAGAAGGCGTCGGACGAGACAGCAAGTGCATCCTCGACCGTGACCGTGCCGTACACGCAGGGTCGCTGCGTACCTGCGCAGACGGCGTTCTTGTACTCGCACCTCACGAGTCCCTTATCGCACAGATTCGCATCGACGGTCGTCAGGTTGTACGAGCCGGTGTCTTCGAACGGCTCCCCTGCTGAGATCAGGCCAGTGTTCAGTGAAGCGAAGGCGACAAACGGCTTGAACGTCGAACCCATGTTGTATCGACCTTGAATCGCCCGATTGACGAGGATTGATTCGTCGGGGTCGATCGGCGTGCCGTCAGGTTTCTTCGACGGGAAGATCTGCGAGAACTTGGCGCTCGACAAACCGGCTTCGAACCACCGGTTGTCGAACGTCGGGAAACTCGCCATCGCGATGATCTCACCATTTGAGTAGTCCATGATGATCTGTGACCCGGCCGGTGCCTTCAGGAACACCGTGTCGGGCTTGGTGACATCCATTTTCTCGCGACTGCCGTCGGGCTTCTTGATCTCGGGGTTCGGGGCGGTCTGCGTACGGCGGAGCTTCAACGTGGTCTCGAGTACCTGCTCGGCGTACTGCTGGTACTCAAGGTCAATCGTGAGTTGGATGTCATACCCGTTGATCGGATCGACCTCCTCCAAAATTCGCACGGGACTGTTGGCTGCATCGACTTCGATCTTCTTGTAACCCCAGGTGCCGTGCAGCACCGCTTCCATGCTTCGTTCGACACCGAACTGACCGACCCGCTCGGTCAAAATGTAGGACTCGTAGAGCGGATTGTCGAGTTGCTCCTTGGTGATCGCCCCCATGTATCCGATCACGTGGGCGGCATGGGGCGCGTACGGATATACGCGCCTGGATTCGGTCAGGATCTCGACGCCGGGGAAGTCCTCAATCCGTTCAAGGATTGCGATGGCGGTCGGTTCGTCAATGTCTTCCCGGACCGGCATCGGGAGGAACGTGCTGTATTGGTCCGAGTCGAAACGTCGTTGCATCTCCTCGACCGGCACGTCGACCCAACCCGACAAGCGCTTGAAGATCTCCTCGCGCTGCGTCTTGCGGCGCAACATTTGCCAGTCAACCGCAACCGTCAAAATCCGTTCGTTGTCAGCCAGAATCCGGCCATGACGGTCAAAAATTCGGCCTCTCTCAGGCGCAAGCCGAACCATTCGAGTCTTGGCGACGGTCACGCTTTCCTGGAGCTCTTCTGTCTTGACGGTCTGGAGGAACCACAGCCGAACGCCCAACAGGGAGAACAACATCACGCCGACAAGGGCGAGAACTCCGAGGCGCGCAGCTCGGCGGTCAACTGCCATGGCGAAAGTCTCGCGTGCTTCGCTGACGATGTTGCGGCGCTCTGCGCGTGAATCGGTCAGTCATTGGGCATTTTCCATTCTGGACGAGCGAGCTTGAGCGACCATCGCCCAACCGGAACAAGTGCGATGCTGGCGATCGCTGCGGCGACGGCGACCACCGGGACGATTTTTGCCATCTCAGGCACGAACGCATCCTCCTCGCCGATGAATCGCCGAACAATAGGTACTCCGGCCTCGCCTACCCCGGATCCAAGGGCGACGAACGCTGCGGCCATCCACCAGGTCGTTTCGATACGCACCAGATCCACCCAGCCGGCGACGTAACCGGCGAGTCCCATCGTGATCCCCGACGATCCGAGCGGAGTTCCAACAGCCAGGTCATACATCAAGCCGACCGTAAAACCCGTCAGGGCGCCGCGCTCGGGGCCACCAGCCGCCCCAGCAGATGCGGCGAACGCCAGCACGATCTGGACGATGACGCCGAACGGCCGCATCTCGACGAGCAGCGTCTTTTGAAGCGCAAGCAGGATCATCGCGATAGGGATGATCCTGGTCAGCGAGCTATTTAATATTCCGCCGATCACGATTCGCTCACCCGGTTACCAGTTCAGTTGACGGCTGGTACAGGATGACGGTGAGGAATTGCAAGCGATCGAGATCTGCACTGAGTTCGACCTCAAGTTCGAGCCCCGCCGTACCGAGTCGTTGAATCACATTGGCGACACGCCCAATCGGGATATTCGGTGGCGCCAAACTTTCGCTCCCACCTGAGGTCAATACGGCGTCGCCCTCGACGACCACACCGAACAGGGGCGAATCGGCGATGAACCCAACCCGAGGGAGCCGGTCGCCACCGAACCCCGTGAGCGCTCCGGTCTCACGAGTCACCTCGATCAACACGGTCGTTGTTGTCGTCGACGAACTCGTCGTGGTGGTGTTGTTGTTCAACGGAGCGTTCGCCGCCGATGCGCCAGCATCGCCGCTCCCCGGCAACGTCGTCGATGTCGAGGTCGTGGTCGTCGACGTGGTTGTGGTCACGTCCTCGACAGCCAGCCCGCTGGGCACCGAAGCCGGCACAGTCGTCGATGCTGTCGGCAGCACCTCGGCAACCACCTTGACCGGTACGTGATACGAGGTGTGTGTTATCAACATCACGATGCTCGTCTGCGGTGCCACCCGCGTGATCTTGCCGACCAGACCGGCATCGTTGACAACTGGCATACCGACCTTGATTCCGTCATTCGAGCCGCGGTCGATTTCAACCTGCTGGTCATAGTTGCTCGGCGACAACCCGATGATGCTCGCGGTCACCTTGTCAAAATCCGCCAGCGATTCAAGGTTGAGTAGGGCCCGCAGGACACGGTTCTCGGCTAGAGCGTTCTCGGCTGCGATTTCGGAGCTGCGCTGGGCATCGATCTGGCGTTGTTGTTGTTCGTTCTCGACACGCAGATCGTCGTACTCAGTCATCCCTCGCCATGCCCGCTCGACCGGTCGAGTGATCACATCGCCGGCGATTTCGAATGGTCGCAGCGCGTACCCGAAGCCCGAACGGGCAGCGTTAAACACGGCGTTGCCGCGCAGGTCAAGTGTGATCAGGAGAACCGACGAGAGCAGCAGGATGATCATCGTGCGGCGCCGACCGGCGGAATAGATCGCCATCAGGCGCTCCGGATCAGTAGTCGCCGCCGAGCGACATGAGACCCCGCATCGCATCAATGTTTTCCAGCGCCCGGCCGGAGCCGATCACGACGCTGTACAGGGGTTCTTTCGCTACGCGGACTGGCATTCCGGTCTCATGCGAGAGCCGCTGGGCCAGACCGCCGAGCAGCGCGCCGCCTCCGGTCAGCATGATCCCGTCTTCCATGATGTCGGCTGCCAGTTCGGGAGGTGTCTTGTCGAGCGTTGTTTTCACAGCGTCAACAATGGCATTGACTGGCTCGGCAAGTGCTTCACGTACGTGCTCAGTGGTGAGTTGAATCGTCCGTGGTAGCCCAGACACGAGATCGCGACCTCGAATGTCGGCGGTCAGTTCTTCGTTCAGCGGCCAGGCCGAACCCATCTGGATTTTGATTTCCTCGGCTGTGCGTTCACCGATCGCTAGCGAATATTCCTTCTTGACGTACTGCAGGATTGCTTCGTCAAGTTCGTCACCGGCGAGGCGAACCGACTGGGCGGTCACGATCCCGCCGAGCGAAATCACGGCGACCTCTGTGGTGCCACCGCCGATGTCGACGATCATGTTGCCACTCGGCTCATGAACCGGGAGGTCGGCACCGATCGCAGCGGCCATTGGTTCTTCGATGATGTGTACAGGCTTGCGGGCACCGGCGTACTCGGCCGCATCCTGCACGGCGCGTTGCTCGACACCGGTGATTCCTGACGGTACGCAGATGATCATCCGCGGCTTCGACCACTTGCTGGCGTGAACCTTCTGGATAAAGTAGCGAAGCATTTTCTCGCACACTTCGAAGTCGGCGATCACACCGTCTTTGAGCGGCCGGATGGTTTTGATGTGGTTCGGTGTGCGCCCCATCATCCGCTTGGCTTCAGTGCCGACGGCGACCGGGCGACCGTCATTGACGTTGATCGCCACGACTGACGGCTCCTCAAGGACGATCCCGAGGCCGCGAGCGTAGATCAGCGTGTTGGCGGTGCCGAGGTCGATGGCAAGATCGCGCCCGAGACTCAGGGGATTACTCCTTGCCATATCGACCTCCTTTCACACGTGCCCGCGACACACATACTCGCACAGTAGAACGATGTTACAGATTCGGGAAGAAGATCCCGATCTCGCGGGTCGCGCTGTCAAGCGAGTCACTGCCGTGGACGAGGTTCTCGGTGAACAGAATCCCGAGGTCGCCACGGACTGTGCCGGGTGCCGCTTTGCGCGGGTTGGTTGCGCCCATCATCGTGCGCACCACCTCCCATGTGTCTTCGGGGCCCTCGATCACCATCGCCACGACCGGGCCGCGACTCATGAACTCGACGAGGTCTGCGTAGAAGCCCTTACCGACGTGCTCCTCATAATGGCGAGCCAACGTGTCGGCATCGAGCGAGCGAAGCTCCATCGCAACGATGTCGAGGTTCTTGGCCTCGAACCGGGAAACAATTTCGCCGACGAGTTTGCGCTCAACCGTGTCAGGCTTCAGAAGAACAAGGGTGCGATCAGACATGGCCCACAACGCTACCGCCAGAACGTTTGGTGTCAGACACCAAACGTTCATCGTGACTAGTTGGCGAAGCGGCGGATTGCTTGGCGGGCGGCACCAGCGACGTAGAGCGAGCCGGCGACAAGCACGGCATCGTCGGGGCCGGCGGCCCGCATCGCCGCCGTACAGGCACCTTCAACCGTGTCGTGGACGTAGACCTCGCCGCAGCCCATCTCGCGGGCTGCCCGGGCGACGTCGGTGCTGGGAACCGCACGAGGAGATGGCGCTGTGCAGGCATACACCACGTCAAACTCGTCGGCCCGCAGTGCCGACAACATCTCGCCGGCATGCCGCAAGGTTCCGACGACCAAGATCCGACGGCCCTCCGGATGAAAGTCGCCGAAGAACACCTCGGCGCACGTGTCGGCACCGGGCGGATTGTGGGCCCCATCGATGATTGCCAACGGCTGCACGCCCATCACTTCGAAGCGGCCAGGCATCGATGCGTTGGCGAACCCCTCGTGGACGACATCGTCTGCAAGCGGCGCTGCAAAGAACGCCTCGACAGCCGTCAACGCCAGCGTCGCATTGTCTCCTTGATACGAGCCGTGCAGTGGTAGGAAGACGTCTGAGTAGATCGTGCTCGGTGTTCTGATGTCGAGTGAGCGACCGCCGATCGCCAGCGAGTTGTCGAGAGTCTCGAACTGTTCACCGCGGACCAAGTGTGACGCTCCGCCCTCGCCGACAAAAATCTCGACCAACTCGGGGTCGGTTTCGCCGATAATGACCGCGCTCGCAGGCTTGATGATCCCGGCCTTCTCACGGGCGATATCGGTCAGTTCCGGGCCGGCGAACTCGTTGTGATCCATGGCGATGTTCGTGATCACCGCAACCTGCGCATCGACCACGTTGGTGGCGTCCCAGCGTCCTAGCATGCCAACTTCGATCACGGCTACGTCAACTGCGACGTCGGCGAACCAGCGGAAGGCCGCGGCCGTCATCGCCTCGAAGTAGGTCGGGCGCACGCCCACAATTCCTTCGAGTGCGGCGATCCCGGCAATCTGGTCGGCGAACTCCTCGTCAGAGATCGGTTCACCATTGCGCGCAATGCGTTCGTTGACCCGCTCAAGGTGAGGGCTCGTGTACGTGCCCACCGTCAGGCCCTGGGCAATCAGCAGGCGAGTGATGATCTGGACGGTGGAACCTTTGCCATTCGTGCCCGTGACATGAATCACCGGCTGTGCAAGTTGCGGGTCGCCCATCGCTGCGCACAGTCGACTGATCGGTTCGATCGTGGGTGACGTCATCCGCCCGGTCTTCTCATACGACGCGTGGTCATCGAGGTACGAAAGCGCTTGGGCGTAGTCCATTGAACCTGGAATTGTCAGCTTGCGGCCCGGCGCGGGCGGGCAGCCGAGGCTTTACGCGGCACCAGGGTCGGATTGACCTTCGTGCGCACCATCTCGGCGTCGATCTGAACCTTGCCGATGTCGGTTCGACCCGGCAGGTCATACATCAGATTGAGCAGGACTTCCTCGAGGATTGCCCGCAGACCGCGGGCACCGGTGCCACGCAAGATCGCCAGATCGGCGACGGCCTCAAGACCGTCGTCGGTGAACTCGAGCTCGACATTCTCGAAGTCGAAGATCTTCTGGTACTGCTTAACGAGCGAGTTCTTCGGCTCGGTCAGGATTCGCACCAGCGTGTCTCGATCGAGTGAACGGACGGCACCGATCATCGGAAGTCGTCCGATGAATTCAGGGATCATCCCAAACTTGATCAGGTCCTCAGGTAGCACCTGGGCAAACAATTCACCGGGATCGGTGTCGTTCTTGGCGCGAACGGTGCCGTGGAAGCCGACACCACCATGCCCTATCCGGCGCTCGATGATCTTTTCCAAACCGGCAAACGCACCACCGAGAATGAACAACACGTTCGTCGTGTCGATCTGGATGAACTCCTGGTGCGGATGCTTACGGCCACCCTGCGGCGGCACCGAGGCCTGGGTGCCTTCCAGGATCTTGAGCAGCGCCTGCTGGACGCCTTCGCCTGACACATCACGGGTAATCGACGGGTTCTCGCTCTTGCGGGCGATCTTGTCGATCTCGTCGATGTAGACGATTCCCGTCTCGGCCCGCTTTGTGTCGAATTCGGCCGCCTGGATCAGCTTGAGCAGGATGTTTTCGACATCTTCGCCGACATAGCCAGCCTCGGTGAGCGCTGTGGCGTCGGCAACAGCAAATGGAACATTGAGCATCCGTGCCAACGTTTGAGCGAGGTGGGTTTTGCCGCAGCCGGTTGGGCCGAGCATCAGAATGTTCGACTTCTGCAACTCAACATCGTCGCGGCGGCTGATCGTCGCAGACTGCTGATACTGAATGCGCTTGTAGTGGTTGTACACGGCGACCGACAGGATCTTCTTGGCGTCTTCTTGGCCGACGACGTAGTCGTCAAGGAAGGCGCGAATCTCACGTGGATTCGGAACCTGATCGAAGGGCAG
>JANOTN010000169.1:0-24460 GCA_031416375.1 Ilumatobacteraceae bacterium | reverse complement strand
GGCATGTCGGCCGTCGTTGCGAGCGAAGTTGCCTGCCACCTGAGTGCGTTGCGGCGCATCCAGGTCAGTAGTGCCTCGCCTTCTTGTGGCATGCGCCCGAAACCGGTCAGGCAGTCGATCGCGATCTGGCAGATCGATGCGAAGACCAGTCCGTCTTGTTCCCACGTTCGTTCGAACACGATTGGATCGTATGGAAGGGCTGTGACAACGTTGCCGCCGGTTCTGGTCGGTCGGAGCCGAACGGTGTCGGCGAGGCGTTCTGGATCGTCGGTATATACGACCGCGATCTCCGGTGCTGCGACGGACACGAGGCGACTTGAGGCGAACGATCCCGTCACCGCCCACCGGCGGATCTTCGACGACGACAGGTCTCGAAGGAACTGCTCCGGGCCGGCCGGGGAGATCCACGACGTCGTCTCGTTGTCGTCGAGCAGTGAGTACGTCCGGGTGATCTGGCGAATCATCGCCTCCCAGTCGACGCGCTCGATTGGCTGGCGCGGCAGGCGTTCGATGAGCATCTCGTCGGCGAGGCCGGCGAGCAGCCGTGAGAGGTATCCAGCGTCTATTTTGAGCGTCTCGGCGAGCTCGGTGAGTCCGTACGGCGGTAGCACCTCGGCGAGCGTGCGCTCGACTGCCCAGGCGCGCGGGCCACGAAGGGTCGTCGTGGGTCGGCGGCGGGGGGCTGGATCCCGACTGGCGCCCTCTGCCCTGATCGCGAGGCCTGGCTCGCTGACCATCACGAGCACGTTGCCCGTCGTGTCGGCGTAACTCAACCCCGTTTCCTCGAGCACGGTCCGTGTGCGCGGGCTGAGCCAGTCGGCGACGACAATCGTCGGCTCGACGGGTTCGATGGCCGATGCGGCGCGCGGATCGAGCTGCTTGCGGACGAGCGCCCTCACGTCTGCTTGCCGTCCGTCGGGTGCGACGAAGCGGACGATGCCACCGTTGGTCGTGCGCGCCTCCACCGAGGAACGCCAGCCCGGGGGTAAGCGTGCCGCGATGCGGCTGCCCGCGGTTGCGAGCAGGTTGCGAATCGCTTGGGGTGTGGGTGGTCGAGGCATGGCAGTGTCGCTTAGATCGTCGTCCCGGTTGGCGTACCCAGCTAGAGAACTTGCTTATAAGTATAGTTTGCTTGATCTGAGCAAATCAGCTAACTAGGCAGAACTTCTAATGGTTCTTCTAATGGACCAGGTGACAGAGGGTGATATCGGGCACCATCAAGCACTACCTCGAAATCACGAAAGACCAGCTAGATGGCATGAAATGACACAAGACGCCACCACGCAGAATGGTCGTTCCCTCATAGCCCGAAGGTCGCAGGTTCAAATCCTGCCCCCGCCACCAACGAAGAAGCCCAGGTCAGGGGCCCTTTCCGATGCATCGGGGAGGGCCTCTCTGGTCTCCGAAATCTGCCCGTGTCTAACGGAATGTCTAACGAGTTGCGGCGGCGCAGGCGCTGAGCGCGGTGAGGGCCGGCCCCGGGCCATCTCGGCGAGCACGTTGGGGTCGCGCTGTTTGGCTCGCGCGTTGATTGCGCGGACACAACATCTTGTGTGTACCGGGCTGGCCCGCCATCTGGGGGCAGATGGGCGCACGAGCCCGAGAGATAGGACCCCTGGGGTCCGGTGCGGTGCCCCATCTCAACCACTACATCTTGTGCCCGCGCAAAGATCGCGCGAGCCAGATCGCGCTGTCCGGCGATGAGCGCCTCGATCATCTCCCGGCCCGACACGGTGAGCACACTCGACGTTTAGCTGGCCAGTTTGATCCCGGCGTCTTCGAGAACCTTGTGGAGCCGTTGAGACTCCCGGCCCCGCTCTTCAACGTGCGCACGGTGCGCCGGCTGCTTGATGCGATCGCCGACCCGGACCTCGCCGCGCTCGGAGACCTCACGGAGCTCTTGCGTGTGAACCTGGCCCCCAATGATGTCCTTCCGTGTGGGGCGGGGCGTGTTCGTGTGCGAGTTGCTCGAGCATCGTGACGGCGGTCTCGACGGGGGGCAGGCTGTCGATTTCGCTGCACATTTGGCGGGCGCGCTGGTGGTAGGAGGTGTCGTCGAGGACCGCGCGTGCGGCGGCATGGATGGCTTGCGGTTCGCGTGCGGTGGGAGCGATGATGCGGGCCACGCCGAGGGCCTCGCAGCGCGCGGCGCAGTAGGGCTGGTCTCCGGCGATCGGGATGACGACCATCGGGACGCCGGCCCGCAGCGCCTCCTTGACGCTGTTGAAGCCCCCGTGAGTGACGAGCAGCTCGCAGCGCGGCAGGAGCGCGACCTGGGGCAGCGTGGGCTCGACGCGGACGTGGGGCGGCACGGCTCCCAGGCGGGACGGGTCCTGGTCGAATCCGAGCGCGACGAGGAGGTTGATCGGCTCGTCGCGCAGGGCGGCGAGGATCGCCTCATAGAGGCCGGGCGTGCGGTGAAACACCGTCCCCATGCTCACCAGGACGGTGGGGCGGTCGGGCAGCTGATCGACCCAGGCGGGGACGCGATCCTCCACGCGGGGCGTGCTCTGGTGGGCGAGGAAGCGCGCGGTGGGCGGGAAGTCGGCGTCCGGGCCGTCGAAGCTCGGCGGGGTAAAGCACAAGTGCAGGTGGCGGAAGGGCATCGCGCCGTCGGGGTCGGGCGCCAAGCCCACGTCTGCGCGCAGCGGGGCGAGCGGTCCGGACAGCTCGCGGCGGCGATCGAGCGCGGAATCGGCGGCCGCCGCGACCGATGCGTGCGGCAGGCCCAGCGCCTCGGCGGCGACACACCCGGAGAACTCCAGTGACTCGCGGATGATCAGGTCGGCCGGCCACTCGCGCGCGAGCGCCGCCACGTCGGGCAGCATGCTCCTCGACGCCGCCCCGATGAACAGGTTCGCCGTGACCCAGGCGAAGCGCTCCTCGCCCGCCAGCTCGGAGGGGAACGTCAGGCCGCCCGCCGCTCGACAGAGCACGTCGATGTAGTCGGAGTCGGAGACATGCCAGTCCAACCCGGCGGGGACGAACGGCAGACCGTGCGCCTCCACCTCGCGGCGCAGGCGCGGCGCGGAGCACAGCGCGACCTCGTGGCCGCCGCGCCGCAGCGCCCCGGCCAGCGGAAGCAATGGCTGCAGGCTGCCTCGCGCCGGCAGAAGTGTGAACAGGACTCGCATCGCATCCCTCTTTCGTATTAGCGTTCCTAACATGAAAACGCGGCGTAGTCAAGAGCGACCGCGCCGGCCCTACCGCATGGCCGCCCGCGCCGAGGCGGCCGAGGCCACAGCGCGCGCGATCATCGCCGCCGCCCGCGCGCTCTTCGGCGAGCGCCCCTACGACCAGGTCTCCCTGCCGCTCATCGCCGAGCGCGCCGGCGTGACCGTCCAGACCGTGCTGCGCCGCTTCGGCTCCAAGGACGAGCTGTTCGCGACCGCCGCTCGCGAGCGCTCCGCCGAGATCCGCGCCGACCGCGAAGCCGCCCCCGCCGGCGACATCGCCCACCTCGTCGCCCACTACGAACGCTGGGGCGACGAGCAGCTTCACCTCGTCGCACAAGAGGCACGCACCGCCGCGATACGCACCATCACCGACGCCGGCCGCCGCTACCACCACGACTGGGTCGCCGACGCCTACGCGCCACGCCTGCGTCGCCTCTCAACCAGCACCCGCCGCCGCAGGCTCGGCCAACTCACCGCCATCACCGACCTCACCGTCTGGCGCCTGCTGCGCCGCGAACTGGGCCTCGACCAACACCAGACCGAGACCGCCATCCAAGAACTCGTCGACGCCTGCCTGCCATAGCCGCGCCGCCCGGCGCCGCACCGACGCCTGCGTCCGCGTGGTTGCGGGCGTCTCTCAGGTCGAGTCGCAGTGACCGGTCCGGACGAGACTCACGAGCCGCGATGCCGCATCGGTCGACCCCTCGTGGGGTGCCAGAAGTGGCGTACGTCAAGCGACCAGGTCGTATTCGTGGATGAGACCTCCGAGTACGTCGCGTCGGCCGATCTGCTCTGGGGCCCTCGACGTTTCGGCGAGCGTCGATCTTGGGCAGGGCGCTGTCAGTCTCAAGGCCCGATGAGGACGGTGGCGGTCCTCGGCGATCAGTCAATACTTCCTTGCCTTTCAAGCTGCGCAGGTGAGGGCCCATGACAAAGCCTTCCTGTCACATTCCATCACGGTTCACGACATGCTCCTGATTCATGGTGATGTCCACCACATTTACCCGCGTGAGCATCTGAAGGGACTTGGCCTCGCCCGCGGTCGTTACAATCAGATCGCGAACTTCGTTCGCACCCAGAGCGAGATCAACATTGCTATCGGGGCCAAGCCACCTGAGTTGTATTTCGAGCAGCTTGCCGCCCAGTGCCGCGGTGGCCCGTTGAAGTACGGGGCGATCACCGACGAGATCTCGATGCGGCAGAACTTCGAGGCGAATTGCGTTCCAACCTCCGTGCTCGACGGCATAATCCCGACCTACGACGACTTCCTTGAGCAACGGCGGGCATTGATGGCCTTGAAGATCAAAGGGTGGTTCGAATCGTTGTAATCCCGCTCGCGGCTAACGACGGCGCCGACCCCCTCGGTAGCCAAGACGCGCTTTGCTCGGGTCGCGTCGCGAGATCAGGACGTGATCGACATCGTGCCAATCAGCGAAGGCATCGCTATCTCGACCTCAGCCGAATCGCTCTTGTGGGTTTCGGCACGATGCTCGCAGCTGCAACGGCAACCGCCCCGGTAACCCACCCCTGGGTGTTGGCACGGGCCACACCGGACTGATGGGCCATGATGAACCGGTGGCAGACGACGACCTTCTGATCGAACGCCTTCTGAGAGTGATCGATGAGGGTCGGCGGACGGCTACCTACAAGTTGGCGCTGCTGATGGCGTTGATCGATGCTGCGGCAATCGCTGAGGGCAGTTCGGAAATCGGTACGAGGGTCGTCGCCGAACAGGTGTTGGCGCGGTACTACCCGCAGACACGGATCTACGTGGCGAACGATGGGATCGAGCGGGAGTTGCGGCAGATAACGATGAAGGGGTCGCCGCCACTTCGTGCTGTGTTGCGCCTTCGCCTACATGGCGATGCAGCTGGGTGCCGTTCGGCTGACGACACTAGGCAACGCCTGCCAGATGAGTACGAGATGGCTCTCGATGTCGTTGAGGACACGTTCGTTCGCTATCCGATTCCCTTGCTGCAGGTGGTCGGCACGCAGCTGATGCCGTTTCTGTACGAGGCGGATTGGCCGGAGGGAACGTCAGTGGCGTCGTTGCGCCGAGATTGCCGCGACCATGTTCGGCTCCTGCCGGGTGTGATCGATCGACTTGTGGTGCTAGGTCCGCTGCTTCGGCCGCTTATCGAACTCCATTGGGTCAACGACATCGCCCGGTGGACCGGTGTGCGCCTCGAGGATGCGTCTTTGAACGCCCACCTCTTCGGTACCGAGCGTGTGTCGTTTCCTAGGCTTCTGGTAGGAGAGCTTCGGGAAGTTCAGGATGGCTGCTGCTTCTATTGCGGTGATTGCATCGCGGGGCGGGGTCAGGTTGACCACTTCCTCGCGTGGTCTCGGTGGCCGAATGACTCGATTGAGAATCTGGTGCTCGCCGACGGTTGCAACACTGCCAAGAGCGATCATCTCGTGGTGAGGACTCACCTCGACCGATGGCAGACCAACGTTGAGGCCCACCAGTCTGAGTTGGTCGACATCGCGTCGTCTAACCGGTGGCCAACCGATCCGAGACGGACGCGGGCGTTGGTTAGTACCACATATGGACACGTGGCGATGGGAACACCCCTGTGGGTGCACGGAGCCGAATTCGAAACCGCCTCCGGTCCGTTGTTCCTCAACAGTTAAGCCGCACAAGCGCGCGAACACGTCGGAACGCAGACGGCGGCACGGCTCCTCGTCCGCCTCTACGACCGCGCGCTGCCCGACGACAACCACGGCGATGGTCGCTGAACCGGTGCTGCACTTCTGGAAACGAGCTGTGAGGTCGCGACCAACCGGCCCCAGATATGCCAAGACGACGCTGCGAGCTGAGCGGTCGCTGCCCGGGAAGCGAAGTGACACCCCTCCCGTACGATGACCGCATGCTGACCGTGAGGAGGTGCTACCCGTGACCACCCCCAAGCGCGGCCTGCTTTACCACTTCACTCACCTCTCCAACTTGGCGTCCATCGCCGCGTACGGGATCTTCTGTGACACTGATGTCGGCGAGACAGATCGGCTTGCAACTGAAGTCGGCCAGCAAGGCATCAAGGCCAAGCGTCGCCTCCGCAAAGTGCCGATTGAGCCGGGAGGCGTTGTTGCGGACTATGTGCCGTTCTACTTCGCGGCGCGCTCACCGATGGTCGGCTCGATTCACAAGGGTCACGTGTCGAGCTACTCGGGTGGCCAGGAAGAGGTCGTGTATCTGGTGACCGATGTCGAACGAGTCGTCGAGTCCGGGCTCGCGTTCGTGTTCACCGACCGCAACGCAGCGCTGGACGTGGCGCGGTTCGAGAACGATCCGACGCGAGTGGGAACACTCGTCGACTGGCGGCTGATGGAGGCGAGAATGTGGAACAACACCCCGAAGAACCGGACCGCATGGAGCGACGAATGGCCGAATTCCTCGTCCACCGACACGTCCCTTGGGATCTGATTGTCGGAGTTGCGGCAATCAGCGAACGACGGTGCCGCGAGACCGAAGCCGTGTTGGCTACGGTGGGCGTCACCACACCTGTCCGAGCTCGGCCGGATTGGTACTTCTGATGACAGCCTTCCTCGAGACCTCCGGCAACCTCCTCGAAGCCGATGTCGACGCGCTTGTCAACACGGTCAACACCGTGGGCGTGATGGGCAAGGGCATCGCTCTCCAGTTCAAGAATGCCTTCCCAGCGAACTTCAAGGCCTACGAACGAGCGTGCAAGGACCGTCGTGTTCGACTTGGCGAAATGTTCGTCTTCGACGCTGGTCAGCTGATGAAGCCGCGCTGGATCATCAACTTTCCAACAAAGGGACACTGGCGCTCGCGATCCAAGCTGATCGACATCGCATCCGGTCTCGACGACTTGCGCCGAGTGATCGACGAGCTTGGGATCAAGTCGATCGCGCTGCCTCCCCTTGGGTGCGGCAACGGTGGTCTTGACTGGTCGGCTGTCCGCCCACTGATCGACGCGAAACTGGCCGACCTCGACACCGAGGTGCTCGTGTTCCCACCCGAGAGCACCCCGGTGGCTTCTGACATGTCGGTGGCCACACCGCGACCGAAGCTGTCGCCAGGAAAGGCGGCTCTCGTTGGAATGGTCGGCCGCTACGGCCTGGTAGGCCTCGGCGCAAGCCTGATCGAAATCCAGAAGCTCATGTACTTCCTTCAGGAGGCTGGCGAGGATCTGAACCTTCGGTACGAGCCTGCTCGCTATGGCCCGTACGCCGACAACCTCCGCCACGTCCTCAAAGCAGTGGAAGGACACCATCTCAGAGGGTTCGGCGACGGCTCCACGAAGGTGCAGGAAGCCGAGGTCCTCGAGATTCTTCCGGGCGCGATTGCGGAAGCTGACGCAGCGTTGAATCTCAACCCTGCGGTCGTTGAGCGCATGGATCGTGTCCTCCGGCTGGTCGACGGCTTCGAATCCCCCTACGGGCTAGAACTCCTTGCGAGTGTCCATTGGGTCTCGACACACGACGACCGAGGGCCCAGTGATGAACTGGATGTCGCTGTCCAGCGGGTTCAGGAATGGAGCGGGCGCAAGCAACGCATGTTCACTGAGGACCACATTGCCGCGGCGTTCGAGCGTCTGCGAGCGCAGGGTTGGCTTGCTCGGCTTCCAGCATTCGCGTAGTAGTTCAATGCTTGCCCTGCAACCGAGATCCGAGTACGCGCGAGCGGCGCGGGCCGTATTGGCTGTGCTCGTGGGGCTTCTTCGACGTCGGCCAGTTTCGGCTGGACTGCACTCGTTTCGGTCTGGTGTTCCCGGAACAGTTCGAACGCGACCACTTGAACATCAAGCAGGTGTTTGCCGATTGGAAGGGTGTGCGTACAGCGAGCAGGGCGACGAGCGCGCGGTGCACCGGCTCCGCCGGGGCGTTACGGTGGATCTATGCGGCGATCACACCAGTCGCGCAGGGTCGCTGTCGCGGCGGTGGCCTCTGCCGCCCTCGCGTTCGGCACCGCGGCGTGGGCGGGCGCGGAGATCACCGGCAACGATCCGAAGCGTGCGGTCTCACCACCGGTCGTCGTGCCCGTCGTCGGCCTCCCCAACCCCCGCACCGACGGCGACATCTCACTGGAGCAGGCGATCCTGCGCCGCGGATCGATACGCGAGTTCTCCGACCGCGAGCTCACCGACGCGCAACTCGGCCAGCTGCTCTGGGCCGCACAGGGCGAGCGTGCGGACGGTCGGACGGCGCCGTCGGCGGGGGGGCTGCATCCCCTCGAGCTGTACGTCGTTCACGCCGGCGGCGTCGCTCACTACCGCTCCGCTGGCCACGAGATCGCGCTCGAGTCCCACGCCGACGTAAGGGCCGAGCTGGCCGCAGCGGCGCTCGACCAGCGCGCCTTCCACACCGCGCCAGCCGTGGTGGTCGTCGCCGGCGTGACCGAGCGCATGGCGGTCAAGTACGGGTCGCGAGCCGAGCGCTACGTGCTCATCGAGGTCGGTCACGCCGCCCAGAACCTGCTGCTCGCGGCGGCGGTGCTGGGGCTCGGGGCAGTGCCGACCGGTGCCTTCCGTGACGACGAGGTGTCCGAGCTGCTCGGCTTCGACGACGGGACGCAACCGTGGTACCTGATCCCGATCGGGCATCCCGCATGAGGACCGGTCGGCGCAGCTGGACCGCCCGGCACCCTGCGGCCGTCGCCCGCGTCCTCACGCTCGGTCTCGGCGCCTCAGGCTTCTTCGCCTTGATGGCGCTGTTCGCACGACACGCGGACGAGGGCGCCCCCACCGGATCGCCGTCGCAGCGGATCGAGGTGAGGATCGGCGACGACGTCGACACCGCCGAGCTCCGAGCGGCGCTCGAGACATGGCTGGCCGGTGACCCCGACGTCGACCGCGACGGTGGCCTACGCGTCGTGCACGCACCGGCGGACACCGAGACGGTGCCGAGCTGATGGCACCGAACTGAAGGGACCGAGCTGATGGTGCCGCACGCGAACCGCCCTCGCACGCTCGAGTGGAGCGCCTGCGACGTGATGGGCACCAAGGCGTCGATTACGCTCGTGGGCGGGGATGCTGGCTCCCTGCTCGCGGCCGAGCTCCGCCTCCGCGCGCTCGAGCAACGTTGGAGCCGCTTCCTGCCGACGAGCGACGTCAGCCGCCTCAACGCTGCCGCCGGACGCTCGGTCGCCGTCGACGCCGACACTGTCTTGCTCGTCGAACGCGCGGTCGACGGCTGGCGGATGACGTCGGGCGGGTTCGATCCGACCGTGCTCGCCGCCGTCGTCGGCGCCGGCTACGTCGCGGACCTGCGAACTTCGGCGCCACGCCCTGGGAGGCCGGGGCCGCCCGGCGTCGGCATGGCCGGCGTCCACGTCGACCGGACGACTGGACGGGTCCGCCTGCCGGCCGGCTGCGGCCTTGACCCGGGTGGCATCGGCAAGGGCCTCGCCGCCGATCTGGTCGCGTTCGATCTGCGCCGCGGCGGAGCGCCGGGCGGTTGCGTGAACGTCGGGGGCGATCTGCGGGCGTGGGGGATCGCCCCGCACGGCGGACGCTGGCGCGTCGATCTCGGCGACCGCACCGTCGAGATCGCCGGTGGCGGCATCGCGACGAGCGGGTCGTCGCGCCGCCGCTGGGAGGCCGACGGTGCGACGTTCCATCATGTTGTCGACTCGCGAACCGGCCGTCCGACCACCAGCGGCACGGCCTCGGTCACGGTCATCTCGACCAGCGGCTGGCGGGCGGAGTGCTGCGCCACCGCGTTGATGGCGGTCGCACCCGACGCCGCTCCGAGCGCGATGGCCCGGTGGGGCGTCGAGGGCATCGCAGTCGGCGACGACGGCCGGCGGCACCCGACGGCGTCGCTCGCGGTGCCCACATGACCTGGTGGTACGTGGTGCGGGCGAGTGGTCTGGTCGCCTACGCCCTGCTCACCGCCACCGTCGTCGGCGGGTTGCTGCTCTCGACCCGGGTGCTCCAGCGCCGCCCACCCCCCGCGTGGCTGCTCGACTGGCACCGCTTCGTCGGCGGGCTCGCCGCCGCCGGCACCGTGCTGCACGTCGCCGCGGTCTGGATCGACGACTACATCGACTTCGCCGTCCTCGACCTCCTCGTGCCGTTCGTGTCGCCGTGGCGTCCGACCGCGCTGGCGTTCGGCATCGTCGGCCTGTACCTGTTGCTCGTGATCGAGCTGACCTCGCTCGCCCGCCGCCGGATGCCGCCACACTGGTGGCGGCGTGTCCACCATCTCTCCCTGCCCGCTCTCACCGCATCGACCGTCCACCTGCTGATGGCCGGCGAGGACGCCGACGAGCCCGCCGTGCTGCTCGCCATCGGCGGCGGTGCCGGCATCACAGTCGCGCTTGCCGCCCTGTGGCTGCGCCAACTCGGATCTGGCTGACCGAAGGTCGCATGCGGCCTACGCTCCCGCGCTCGACCACAGAGCAGGAGCGATCGGTTCGAGCCCTCGACGGACGACGGGCCTCGATCCTCGGCCCCGAGGCTTGAGATGATCTTGCGCTCGGGAACGCCGTGTTCAGGCAGCCGAAGCCATCGCAATCATGCGCGATACCCACGTGAGTCGGTTCTCCAGGGGCTTCGGGTCGAGGGTGTCCTGGCTCGCAGCCTCGAGCGCGCCGTTGATCGTCGCAAGAACGGAGCGCTGGCTGCGCAACCGCTCGTCGACCTGCGTCATCCTCATGCTGCGAGGGAGAGAGTTGACGAGTTGCGCCTCCTGCACGCGAGACCACAGCGAGTGTTCCCGAGCGTGTTCGAGCACGAGGTCTCCGCGGAACCGTGGCACGGCAGCCGACATCCGCGAGGTTCCGCAGCAGCCCCCGGAACCGCCAACAGACGCTCGACCACGGCCGCGTGCCGTATCGGTATCTCCACCCGTGGGTGTCAACGAGCAACTTGGTCCCGTGGTTCCGGAGGGTGTTGAGTAGCTCCGGTCGCCCTTCGGCCCAGGTGCCGTCGATGATTGCCCACGGCAAGTCGAGCGGGTCGGGGTTGAAGAGGTCTGCCGGCCCGACGCAACGGTCGACCGCCTTGTAGTTCTCCTCGCCGATGCGACGGATGAAGCCGTGGCCTAGTTCGAGATCCATGGATTTCTCCTTGACAAGTGTTCGACGTATAATACGACACATACGCGACGTTTCGCTACACTTTAGCTCGACGAGGGATCTATGACGACACTTACTGCACTGCTCGACCATCTCTACGAGGGCGACGTGGTCGACACTGTTGACGTCGCCCGGGTCAGCGACACCAACCCACGCAGTGTCACCCGCTGGAAGGCGGAAGCGGCGGTCCCGCGACGCGAGGCAGAGGAGCGATTGCTCGAACTGCGCGCGGTTGTCGACCTGACCCGCAGAGTGATGCGCGACAACGCCGCCCGCTTCTGGTTGCGCTCTCCGAACCCTGACCTTGGGTACGAAAAGCCGCTCGATCTCATCACCCAAGGCCACTACCAGCGCGTCATCGATCTACTGCTGGCGCTTGCGGAGGGTGTGACCGGCTGAGATGGCGCTGTTCGAAGCGAGCAAGCTCGCCAAGCTGACTGGGACGGCGTTCTCAGTGGTCGGCTTCAGGAACCAGGCCAGCGGGTTTGATGCGCGGAGTGGTGAGGGGGCTCGTCGCTTTGGGGGTCGTTTCAACCCGCCGCACAGCTTCCCTGTGGTCTACCTGTGCACGTCTCGCCCGTGCGTTGTTGCCGAGCTCACGCGTCAAGCTGATCGGCAGGGTCTGGCGGTCGACGATCTGCTGCCTCGCGAGCTGTGGCGAATCACGGTCGAGCTCACCAGCGTGCTCGATCTCACGCATCGTGGCACCCTGGAGGCGCTCGACATCGCTCCAGCCGACCTCCTTCGCGACGACCGTCAGCTCACTCATGAGATCGGCGAGGCTGCGCAGGAGCACCGCTTTCAAGCGATTCGATCGGCGTCGGTGACTGGGGTCGACGACATCCTGGCAGTTATGTCCGAGAACCTCGCTGGTGCCGTACTGCTCGCGGAACTCATCCAGGAATGGACGACGGCCGCCGACCTCCCTTGAGGAGATCGTTCCTCTGGAGGTCCTACGCCGACGCTGTCAACGCGACCAGCTCTCGATCGGCGCTCCCGTGGCGTTTATCGAGCGGCCCCATCGGCGTCTGGGCTAGCCAGTCCGACAGCCAGACGAGATCCGGTGTGCTGTCGAGGTCATCGTGGGCGTAGCCGGCGAGGCGGACGTACTCGTTCAGCACTCCGACCATGCTGCGGTTTGCGGTCGGGAGGCACGAAGCGTCTCCGAGCGTTGACAGCTCGCCGGTGATGAACGCTTCGGGAGCGCCGTGCCGACGAAGGACCACTTCCAGCTCGGCGGGGAATCTCCGCAACACTGTTGCCGCTGGTGCAAGGGGAACGAACACCGGCAGCAACGTCGATTCGCTGACGAACAACACCACCTGCGGCTTCCAGAAGATCGCTGTCGCGTACCACGGTCCGAGTGCCGGTGCAGCCGAAAGTGCGGTTGGCGCAGACATGAACCTGCCGAGGCGTTGCGCGAGCTTGCGGGTCGCGTGGACGATCAGCATCACCACATCATGGCCGGACGCAAACTCGTCCGCGTTCCGCCGACGAGCGCGAATAGCGTCGAGGCCATGGACCTGATCGTGGTGGACCTAGAAGCGACGTGTTGGGATACGCCGCGCCCAGGCAGCCAGATGGAGATCATCGAGATCGGCGCGGTTCGCCTTGATGCGGCGCTGACGATCGTTGATGAGTTCGACTCCTTCGTTCGTCCGGTGATCGAGCCCAAGCTCAGCCAGTTCTGCACCGCTCTGACGACGATCAAGCAAGCCGATGTCGGCGGCGCCGACATGTTCCCGGCGGTGTTCGCCCGGTTCCTCGAGTGGATCGGCGCCGGGCCGTACCGGCTGTGCTCGTGGGGCTTCTTCGACGTCGGCCAGTTTCGGCTGGACTGCACTCGCTTCGGCCTGGATTTCCCCGAGAACTTCGAAAGTGATCACGTGAACATCAAGCAGGCGTTCGCCGATTGGAAGGGTGTGCGCCGCTGTGGGATGACGGCGGCGCTCGATCTGCTCGGTCTCCCGTTGGCCGGCACACATCACCGTGGCATCGACGACGCTCGCAACATCGCCAGAATCGTTCAACAGACACTTCCGAACGTCGTCGTTGCCTGACCGCGGCGATCTGGTCCTGATTGCAGAACCGTGCTCTCATGCCACGCTTTCGCAATCTAACGATCTCAGTTGTTGCAGAAGCGTAGTGCAACGAGCTAGAATTTGTCTATGGAGAACCCGGTCGCTCGTCTGTTGGAGGTGGCCGCGCAGCAGCATGGTCTCTTCACGGTCGCGCAGGCCGCGGGGGTCGATGTCGCGGATGGTCAGGTGCGTCGGCTGGCTGCGACTGGCGTGCTTGAGCGTAGGGCGCAGGGCGTGTACCGGATCTCGACGGTGCCGTTCGACGAGCAGACCGAACTGATGGAGGCGGTGCTGTGGGCGAAGGGGCGCGGGTTGATCGCCGGGGAATCGGGCCTGTTGCTCTGGGATCTGGCCGACGTGAATCCGCGCAAGATCCACATCGCCGTCCCGCCGGGGTACCGGCCCCGGCGAGCGGGCGGTGAGCTCTATGAGATCCACCACATCGCGGTGGATGCGGCGGACCGCGACGAGGTGCACGGCGTGCCGGTGGTGTCTCCCGCCCTTGCAATCCGACAGGCGATCGACTGGGGTGTTGCCGGCGACATGGTAGAGCAGGCCGTCCGGCGCGCACAAGCACGCGAACACATCGGCACGCAGACGGCGGCACGGCTCCTCGTCCGCCTCTACGACCGCGCGCTGCCGGACAGAAACGATGGCGGCGGCGATGGCCGCTGACCGTCGGCCCGGCAACTTGGCCCACCTTGAGCGGCTGCTCGACGCGTGGTCGCGGGACAACACGGATGTACAAGCGACCGTCGGTCGGCTTCGGCGGCTGGTTGCGATCTCGGTGCTCGCGACGATCCTCGACGGACTCGACCAGGGTGGTGCTCCGCGCCTCGCGTTCAAGGGTGGTGCGAGCATGGAGATCCGCTTCGGTGTCGCGGTCAGAGCGTCGCGGGATGTCGATGCGCTCGTGAACGTGAGCCTGGATGATGCATTCGCCGAGATCGGTGAGCGGCTGATCGCTGGTTGGGAGGGCTTCACCGGCAAGCTCACCGAACGCACCGAGATCACCAGAGCCGGCCTCACTCCCACGCCTCAGCGGTGCAAGATCAAGTTCGCGTATCACGACCGACCGTTCGCCACGCTCGCCTTCGAACTCAGTCGCGCCGAGGCCAACTCCTTCGAACTGCTCGAACAGATCCCCAACGCGGTCGACCTAGACAAGGTTCAACTCGGTCCGGCGGGCGAGGTGGTTGTCCTCAGCGTGCACTACCAGATCGCGCAGAAGCTCCACGCCTGCACGGAAGTGCCGGCAGAGGGTTCCAACCCTCGCGTCCACGACATATACGACATCCTGTTGCTCGCCGGCACCGTGGAGAACGCAGGGCTCGCTCAAACCCGGGCGGCATGCGAGGACACCTTCGCGCACCGCGGCAAGCACGCGTGGCCGCCGACCGTGCCGGCGTGGGACGATTGGGAGCAGCTCTGGGACGCGTTGGACGTGCCCGACAACGCCCACTACTCCTATGCCGAGGCACGGCAACGCTTCGAGCAACTCATCCGACACGTGGCTGAGGCGTAGCCGTCGACCTCGAAGGCGAGATCGGGCCGCCGTTCGGCCAGGCGTCGTTCACGGAGAGGCCGAGGTCTACACCACATCTTCGATCGCAAACTCAGCTGCGCGATGCCCAATGGTCGTCGTAGATTCTCGCCGTGACCAGTGAGCCGAACGCACTGACGCCCTCCGAGGCCGCCGTCGAGCAGACCTTGCGCGGTTGGTGTGCCGAGTTCGACACAGGTCGCAAGTTCTGGTGGGGTGACTGGAACGACCTCATCGGCGATGTGCTTGTCGCGATGCGGACCGGAGAATCCGTCGTCTACGACGAGGACTGATCAATGGAGCCAGACACGCTCGTTGTCCTTCATCCAGGCGAACAGCTCTTCTCCCTCAGCTGGCATTCGGCCGGAGCCGGTGAGGAGGTCGGCGGCGACCTGGGTTGTTGCGGCGAGCGTGAGCCCGTCTCGTTTGGTTGTCCGTTCGTAGACGACCGGGTCGAACGCTTCGGCGATGAGTACGTTGGTGCCGCTGTCGACTTCGCGGAGATCGAGTATCCGCACAGCTGTCTCGATGTCGTCGACGTAGAGCATGCCCATTCGCGCCGGCGCGATCGGGGAGAAGGATTGGGCGGCGAGTGAGCCGGTGAGGGCGTACCGCCACTTGACGGTGGCGAGCTTCGATGTGAGGTCACTGAGGCCACGCGGGGCTAGGAAGGCGGTGGTCTGGTTCGAGGTGGCGAACTGGTAGTCGTTGCTCCAGCGGCGTATGCAGCCGGCCCAGTCGACGTCGTTGACGCGGCCGCGGGCATCACGCGTCAACAGAGCGTCGCGGGCGAGAAGGTCGATCACTCTCGCAAGCGTTGCAGGCGAGACGTTGGCGCGGGCAGCGAGTTCTCGCACGCCGTATGGCGGGCGGAAGTCGACGACGGCTCGCAATGCTCTTCCGGCGCCGCGGCCGCGCAGCGACTTGAGTGGCTGGTCGTCGGGCCACGGGTCCTTGTCGGCGCCGGTGGTGAGGATGTACAACGCCGGCTTATCGGACCGCAGCCGCATGTTGCCGGTGCTGTCGATGTAGCTGACACCGCGGCCGGCGATCACGTCACGGGTTCGCTCGCTGAGGTACGGGGCGATGATCGCGACGTCGACCGGCTTCGGCCCACGTAGCGATGTCGTGGCTTGCAGACCCATCGTGTCGAGTAGCTGGCCGGCCTGCATCGGGTTGAGTGATCGCTTGGTGACGACGCCGAAGTCGCTTCCCTCGCTGTCCGAGGGTCGGATGCGAAGCGAGACACTTCGTGGGCCGGCGGTGCGGCCGGGGGCTTGGACGAGCTTCGCCGTCCATCCCGACGGCATCGAGCGGGCGACGATTTGCTCCGCCTGGCGGAGTGCCGCTGTCTCAGTAATTCGCTTCTTGTCTGCCATAGACGACTCACCTTTTCAGGCAGATCCCGGTGATCTGCACGTCTCATAAATCATAGCGTCTCAGTTTGACTGAGACGAGCTAGGAAGTGCGACACTTCTAATGGTTCTTCTAATGGACCAGGTGACAGAGGGTGATATCAGGCACCACCAAGCACCACCTCGAAAGCCGAGAACCGCGAAGAAGGTTGACGCGTTGACTGCTTGCAATGACAGCCAGAGGAACCCGTACTTCAGCTGCCGTTGGTCCGATCGTTGAACTTCGCAACGGTCGTCGCGAAGCCCGGCGCTGCCGAGAGGCTCGCTGCGTTGCGCGTCTGCCTTGGAGAGCCGGGATCAATCCGCATCGTCTGGGTCAACCGCGTAGAACGAGACGACAAGGTCAAGGTCGAGCGCAACGAGCCGCGCCATCGTCTTGGCTGTGATCCACGGCCCTCCACTCATCCCAATCGAGGACCAATAGCAATCGATTCGGGCGTCGGCACCCTCGACTCGCAACGCGGCAAGTTCGGACGCTGTTGGCTCGATCCTGCTGAGGAGCCAATCGAGGTGCGGCTCGATTGTTGCGCCGAGGATCGGAGCGGTCTCGACCATCCACCCCGAATTGTCGTACACGCGTTCACCACCCATCACCGCACCCTTCCGAAACTGCCTCGTCGCAGGTACGCGGAGTCGCCTCGTCTCGTTCACGCGAGACGTGGTTGAACTACTGGTTGGTCTCAGCGACCGCTGCGGGATCTCCCGTGACTTTGATGGCGCAATCATTTTCCATCCGCGCTGACTCGGGGTCGAGAACAACACAATGATAGTGTTGTGGTGTGCTCCCTGCGTTTGATCCAGATAGCGGTCGGCTGCCGCCGGGTGAGCATGTCGCGGCGTGGGACGAGGTGGTCGAGCGGTTCGGGTGGACCGAACGGCGCCGACGTCTCCTCGACGGTCTCGCTGAAGCGATCGAACTTCTTGCCGAAGCTGGGTGTCGGCAGATCTGGTTGAACGGCAGCTTTGTCACCGCCAAGGATGAGCCTGGCGACTTCGATGTCTGCTGGGACACCGACGAGGTCGACCTCGATGCGCTCGACCCAGTGCTGCTGGACCTGTCCAACCACCGAGCCGCGCAGAAGGCGCGCTTCGGTGGCGAGTTGTTCCCGAACGTCATCGAATCCCAATCGGGCTTGTCGTTCGCCGAGTTCTTCCAGAATGAACGCGACACCAGCCGCAAAGGCATTGTCGTCATCCACCTCTCGAAAGGAGACGCATCGTGATCACCAACGAAGTGCAGTACCGGGCCACCAAGGCACACCTCGAACGCTTCGAGGATGCCGCCGGCAACATCGAGTCCCGCCCCGGGAAGCGAACCAAGCTCGAACAGCTGGAGCTCGACGCCGTACGCGCCCAAGCGGACGACCTGCGCGCCGAACTGGCCGACTTCGATCTCCTACGCGGGGGAGCTCTGTCGACGTTCGATGCTGCCTCGTTGGAGGAGTTGTCGACGGTGCTCGTCAAGGCACGCATCGCCCGCGGCTGGACCCAACGTCAGCTCGCTGAAGCGCTCGGCATGGCCGAACAGCAGATCCAACGCTACGAAGCCAACGACTACCGCTCGACCAGCCTCGCCCGACTGTGCGATATCGCCAACGCCCTCGGTGTCACGGTCGCCCAGCATGCCGAGCTCAAGCCCTCCGCCGCCTAATCTCGGCAATGAACTTATGTACCATCCATGTACCAACACAGCGGTAATCAGCGGTACACAGAGGGGAACAGCGGTCAACACGAAATGCGCTCTGACCAGGTGAAAAGCCTCCTACCAGGTACGCAGCATTCGTTCGGACGTGGTCTCATAACCCGAAGGTCGCAGGTTCAAATCCCACCCCCGCCACCAAAAAGACCTGGTCAGAAGCGGTTTCTGGCCAGGTCTTGTCGCGTGCGACTGCAACCCACTGCAACCCAACGTCGGTCGACCGACGCATCGGAGGCGTCCTTGAGGTGAGGACGAATGACGCGACAAAAGCCGCAATTGTCCGCAGTTCGCCGCGAGCACGATGGTCGGTTGAACTCTGCTGTGCTACTTCGAGTCCAGAACCCGATGGTCGCAACCCAATCGGGAGGTGGCAGTTCGTCCGCGAAGTTCAGCCGCTTGTGAGAGAGCATGGCGTGCAGCGGCTCTTTCGGAATTCTTCCAATGGATTGGGCGCTGGAGTGGGTCTAGGTTGCCAACAAGCAGCCCTCGGGATGCCGAATGCTGTGGTGCGTCGCGAACGGGCGCCTAACTACGTCGTCGACGTTGACCTCAGGAGGTTCCATATGACACGAATCTGTTTCCTCAACCCGTTCGGGACGGACAGCTACGACGAGCTGATCGAATCGGCGCTTCGTCCGGCGCTGCAGGGCACGACTGAGATCGAGATTCGTCACCTCAGCCACGCGCCCGCAAACATCGACTACTACGCGCCGAAGCACCTCGTCGAGACCGACATCATGACGGCCGCCATCGAGGCCGAGCGCGAGGGCTTCGACGCATTCGTCATCGGCTGCTGCTACGACCCGGCGCTGACGCAGTGCCGAGAGCTGGTGAACATCCCGGTCGTGGGTCCGTTGGAAGCATCGGTGATGCTCTCGCGCCTGTTCGGCCACAGCTTCGCTGTCGTGACCGACCACCGCAAGGCCGTCCCCGAGTTGCGAGATCGGATCCGGTTGTACGGGATCGAGAGCAATTGTCGTGCAGTGGATGCCATCGACTGGTACATCAGCGACATGGTGCTCGACCCGATCGCCGTCGCGCGGGACACGTACGCGAAGGTGCAAGACGTGATGCGTACGTCTGGGGCAGAGACCGTGATCATCGGATGCACCATCGTGTCGGCGTGCTACGAGCTCGCGGCTCTCCGCGGCGATGCCGAGCTCGGCTCGCTGTCGGTCGTCAATCCGAACGTCATGGCAGTGAAGCTGGCGGAGATGTTCGCCGACCTCAACGCGACCAAGCAGTACAGAATCAGCCGCACCGGCTACTACCAGCAGCACGCGTCACACGATGTCGCCGAGGCAGATGAGATCCTGGCCCTGCTGACTGAAAATCCCGCGACGAAGTCGATGGCCCAAGCCTGACTTCCACCCCCGCCCGCACCGGACTATGTCAACGGTCCGGTCCGCGCGCCACGCCGAGATCGGCAAGGCTCTGACGACGGAAGTCCGTGGCACTGTCCGAGGACGCCACGTCGTGCACGGTGGGATCAGTCCCTCTGCACGAGGCTTCGATTCGCGGCGATCTGGAGTCATTGACGAGATCCAGTGCAGTCAGCGCGAGGTAGGTGGAAGAGATCGCCGCCGGATCACTGAAGCCGACCCCCAGCAGCTCCTCGACCTTCGCCAACCGATATCGCAACGAGTTGTGGTGGACAGACAGGTAGTTGGCCGCTGCTTTGATGTTCTGGCCGTGCGCGAAGTACGAGTGCACTGCTGATATCAAGGCGTCGCGTCCCTCGAGCGGCCGGAAAAACTCCTGCGCCCAGGCCACCATCTTGTCCAAGCCGACGTTAGAGAACAGTCGGGTGGCGAAGTCGAAGTCCTCGAACGTGACGAACCCACTGTGGCTTGGATGTCGCTGCAGCGCACGAACCGCGAGATGAGCATCGTTGTACGAATCAGCGATATCGCCGGTGGTCGCGACCCGTCGTCCGGCGCCGACCTGCAGTTCGCTCGACGCATCGTGGGTAACGAGGAGGCGGCGGGCCGTCGCAGAGCTGCACTGGACCAGAACAGCGACATGGTCATCCCGAACGGTCAAGAACTCGCTCACACCAGCTGAGCGGAAAATGCGGGTCAACGACACCCCGAGATCAGCGACGGCCGTGCGGCGTCGGTCAGCGGGATGGGTGCGGACCGATCTCACGACAAGCATCCGGAGTTCGTCCTCGAATCGCATGCCCAAGCCGGCGACTCGCCCGGACAACTCGGGGTCGTCGCGCTCGACCCGTAGCGCCAACGCCTGCTCGAGCACGCTGGACCGAATCGCACGTTCCTGGCTGCGCTCCAAGACGGAGATCCGACGCGTGGTCTCGACGAGGGTCGCGGCCACTTCGACAGCCGCACGCGCAGCAGGGTTGGGGAACTCGGATCGACGAGCGACGGCCACCAGCCAACCGAATGGCCTGCCGTCATCGAGGCTGTCCTCGACCAAGTGCGCGACGCCCCGCCATCCATCCACGTCGAGTGTGAGCGGAGACGCGTCGCTCTGGCTCAGCTGATCGTGCAGCAACGCCAACGGCAGCGGACCCGTGCTGTGCACGACCCGCCCGCCGAGATCGAGCAACGCAACGGTCGCCTGGCACGTCCGCTTGAGCCGCGTGAGAAGCGCAGCTATTGGTGCCGGGTCCGCGAGCGCATGACTCAACGAACGGTGAAGCATCGAGATCCGACGAGAAGCCGACTCCTCCAAGGGTTGGGCGGCGCGGGCGACGATGGCCACGACGTCGGCCACGTTGACCTCCGGAGACAAGGCGACGACCGCGTGGTCGACACCGTCGGAACCGTGCCAGGCGGGGCCCAGTTCACCGACGAGAGGAATCGCGATCATTCGCCGTAGGGGACCACGCAAAATCGACGTGAGCGCGGCCCGGTTCGCTATGCCACCTGTCAGCGGGCACGCGATCAGCGTCTCAGCGTCGATCGGTACGGGGTCGCCCTCGAACCACACCGAAGTGTTGCTGACCGTTCGTTCCAAGGCCGAATCACCACCCGACACGAGGCGCGCTCGTGAGCCCAACTCCCTCAGCACGAACCCAAGGGTGCAGGGGAGGCGGTCGTCAGCCACGACGACGCGATCGGCGAGCGATGATCACGTCGGCACCGTAGTCCCTGTACGGATCCGTCTCTGTTAGAGAAGTCCCAAAGCATCATTGTGATCTTTGTGAACTGTCCAATACTCATGGTCAAGGTCGCGCCGTACAGTTCGAGAATGCTCAGCAGCTCTGACACGTTGGCGACCGCCGACGTGGTGGTGGTCGGAGCCGGCATCGCAGGGGTGTGCACCGCCTTCGAGTTGCGACGACGCGGTTTCGACGTGGTTCTCGTCGAGCAACGGTTTCCCGCCTTCGGAGCGTCGGGACGCGGCCCGGGCGCGATCTGGCTGCAGACCCGTCGTTCAGGGCACGAGTTGAACCTCGCCGCGGCGGGCAAGGCGAAGTACGAGGAGTACGTTGCGACGATCGGCGACGTCTTCGACTACCGCGTCGATGGCGGGCTGTTCTTCTTCGAGACCGACGCCCAGGGACAGGTGCTCGAGCAGTACGTTGCCGATCGCCAGGCAGCAGGCCTGAAAGTCGAGATGCTCTCGCTCTCGGACACCCGCGACGTGTCACCTCTCATTCCGGACACCGCCATCGGTGCCGTGTTCTGCGCAGACGACGCGCAGTTGGACGGGCAGGCTTTCGTCGCAGCGATGAGCGCCGCCTGCGTGCGCGAGGGCGTTCGGACGTTCGAGAACACGTCCGTGTTGTCGACGCTTCGGCGTGGCGACACGGTGACGGGGGTACGCACAGTTCGGGGCGACATCTTGGCCTCCGGGGTCGTGTGGGCGACCGGAGCGTGGGCGAAGAACCTTCGCGCCGAAGGCATTGCGCTCGCTGTGACGACGGCTCGAATGGGCAACGTGCTCACCCAGCCGATCGAGCAGCGGCAGAGTCCGGTGTTGCACGGACCGCGAGGCGTGAACGGCTGCGGTGCGCTCACAGATCTTCCCAGCTTCGACGCCAGCCTCTTCGCACCGCCGTCCGGGCAGGGACCGGCCACCGAGGCGTCGGACACGTTCGACTACGATGACTTCGTCGCAGCCAACCGCCGCGGAGAAATCTATGTCGGCGCCAGCATCGACGGCCACGGGTCATTGAACCCGCACATCAGCCTCCGCGCCACAACGGCGATGGTGTCGACTCTGTTGGAAAGATACGAACGGTATGCTGACGCCGGGGTCACCGGGCTGTGGGCAGGACTCATGACCGACACGCCCGATCACCTCCCGATCGTCGATCGCGTCGACGGCGTCTATGCCAACGTCGGGCACGCGTGGGGCATCGCCAGCGGACCGATCTGCGGACAAACCCTCGCCGAGATCATCGCGGGAGAGCCGAGCAAGTTCGCCGAGGCCCTGCGGGCCGACAGGGTCGGCCTCGAGGGACGGCCCACGTGAGAGCTGAACCCATCGCAAGAGCATCACTCACACAGCCACGCGTCACGCGCGGCAGCAAGGAGCAAGATCATGACAACCGTCATCGTCGTCGGCGGGGGTCTCGTCGGCACCTCCACCGCCTACTTCGCCGCGCGTGAAGGCATGCAGGTGACATTGCTCGAACAGGAGCACGCCGGGTACGGAGCTTCGGGCAGGAATCCTGGATTCGTCTGGCTGCACTGCCGCAACCCTGGGTGGCCGATGCAGATCTCGCTCGCCGGGCGCGCGCTGTACGAGGATCTCCGGCGAGATCTCACCGTGCCGTTCGAGTTCCGCGCCGACGGTGGCCTGATCTACTTCACCACCCCCGAGCAAGGCCGAGTCTTTGAAGAGTTCGTCGCGGCCCGTCGCGCCGACGGCCTCGACATAGAGCTCATCGACGGTGCCGAAGTCCGCAGGCAGGTCGGTCCGATCCGACCCGACGTGCTCGGGGCGAGCTTCTGCCACAACGACGCCCAGATCAACACACCGACCGTCGTCGCCGCGTTGGTCGCGGGAGCCCGGTCCGAGGGGGCCGACGTCCGCGAAGGCGTGGAGATGACGGAACTGATCCGCGACGGCGACCGGGTCGTCGGTGTCGAGACCAACCAGGGCCGATTCATGGCCGACCTCGTGGTGGTCGCAACCGGGGCGTGGACCCGAAAGCTGCTCGCGGCGAATGGCATCAAGGCCCATGTGGGGATCGAGCGGTTGCAGGTACTCGCGACAGCGCCCCGACCGCTCGACATCCGACCGGTCGTCTACGGACCGCTGGCTGCCAAGCAGTACTCGCTGTTCCGCGATCTTCCGTCATGGAACCAGGACGACTTCATGGCCCCATACGAGATCGAGACAGGCAACTTCTTCCTGCAACTCGTCTCCCAACGCGCCAACGGAGAAACCCTGCTCGGCTGCCCGATGGACTACCCGAGCGACGTGAGCCACGAGGTCACACTCATCGGTCTGCGCGATACCGCGCAAGCGATCTCCGACGACTTCCCGGGCCTTCGCAACGTACCGATCGTGCGCATGTGGGCCGGCGTACTGCCGTACACGTCTGATCAGTTGCCGATCGTCGACGAGGTCGAGCCCGGCTTGTTCCTCGCCGCCGGACACATCTTCGGAAACGCGGCCGGCCCGATGACCGGCAAGGTGCTCAGCCAGATGCTCGCCGGCCGCGACACCGAGATCGACATGTCCGGATGCCGGTTCGATCGCGTCCTGCAATCCGTCGACCCCGGCGACCCCGTCAACTGGTGAGCGACGACATCGAGCTGTCCGCAGACCGTCGGGCTCTGCGCGATGTCGTCCGGCGTTTCGTCCAGCGCGAAGTGCTTCCGACGGTCGCCGAGCGCGAACGGAACGGCACATATCCGGACGACTTGTTGCCGGCACTCGCCGACATGGGCGTGCTCGGCATGTCGATACCGGTCGAGCACGGCGGCAGCGAGCTCGACATGGTCAGCTACGCGCTCGTCTTCGAAGAGCTTGCCAGCGGCTGGATGGGGTTGGCCAGCGTCGTGGGCAGTTCGGGAAGCGGCAGCTGGTTGATCGCCCGCTACGGCACCGACGCGCAACGCTCGATGTATCTGCCGGAACTGGCGGCCGGTCGCCGGATGAGCGGAATCGCGCTCACCGAGCCGTCGACCGGCAGCAACCTGAAGGCGATCACGATGACCGCGATCCGGCATGGCGATCACTACGTCGTCAACGGAACCAAGACCATGATCACCCAAGCGCGCCATGCCGACCCGCTCGTGGTCCTGGTCGTCACCGACCCGGCAGCGACCCCGACCCATCACGGAATGAGCTCGCTGCTGGTCGAGCGCGACACCCCCGGCTGTGTGATCACCGATATCGACAAGCTCGGCCACAAAGGCGTCGAGCTCTGCGAGGTCACCTTCGACGAATCGACCGTGCCCGCGACGCAGCTGCTGGGTGACGTCGAGGGCCAGGGGCTGTATCAGATGCTGTCCGCGTTGGACCGAGGCCGGATCTACATGGCCGCCGCGAGTGTCGGGATCGCCCGCGCCTGCCTGGA
>JANOTN010000168.1:0-1630 GCA_031416375.1 Ilumatobacteraceae bacterium | reverse complement strand
CCCCCGCCTCCACCTGGGGATTTACGACGACGTCGGTCATCGTCGTGACGCCCACGGGCGATTCCTATGTCGACGAGCGACGTCCGAATGCCAACTACGGTGCATCGTCAGCACTCACCGCCGACGGGGGCAGCGGGATCGCCAAGGAGGCCTTACTCAAGTTCGATGTCACTGGTGTTACGGGGTCCGTGATCAGCGCCAAGCTGCGGGTGTTCGTGACCAACGGGACAACTCGCGGGCCGCAGGTATTCGGCACCGCTACCTCGTGGAACGAGTCGTCCGTGACGTGGAACACCCGTCCGAGCCGAACGACCGTAGCGCTCGTTGCGGCGTCGAGCATCGCTACAGGCGTCTGGCACGAGTTCGACGTCACCGTCGCGGTCGCAGGCAACGGGTCGTACTCGTTCGTGCTGGCGCCGACATCGACCGACGGGCTGCGGTTCGACTCGCGTGAGGGCACCAACGCTCCGCAGCTCATCATCCTGCAATCGTGACCCGCCGCGTGCTGGAGGTCAGCTCAGCACTTCGACGTCGTCCACAAGCATCTGGTACCGCTGGCCTGCGGTCGGATATCCAATTTGAAGCCCCGACACGACGGGCGTCTCAAGGTTGACCGCAAGCGCGGTGACGATCTTCTCATCGTGGCGCCAGACGTCCACGATTGCCCTCCCGCTTGGTTCGATCATCACCTCCACCGACAGGTCGGCCCATGTTCCGAGCTCAAGCACCGCACTGCTACGCCATCTCAGTTCGCCGGCCCGGATCCAGATCCGACCATCGTCACGCGTGCCACTCTGCCGATACAGGTACAAGACCGGCCGGGCGGCCTCGTCAGTGATCGTCAGTAAACGTACGTGCGCCCCGTCTGTGGCGCCCTCGTCAACGCGTACACCGACGTTGACCACGACCTGGCGCTTCGGTTCGAACGCCTTCGTGGCGTGGACCGCAGTCCGAGCTGTGCCGTCGCTGGCGAACGCTGCCACGCTGCCGCGCTCTCCAGATGGGTCGCTGATCACCGTCGCTGCACTCGTTCCACTCGTCGTCACGTCCCAGCCGCCGAGACCGGATTCGAAGTCATCCAGGAACAGGCGTTCCACCCGACGCCATGTGACACGGGCCGGTGTCGTGTCGATGACATCGGGGTGCTGGTTGTCGACCGAACGCACCCAGAATTCATGAGGACCGATCGCAGATCCGTCGAGCGTCAAGGGGGAACGGCACAACTCGTACGGCTGACCATCGACCCGACACTGAAAGCGTGCGGTGACGGAGGTCGACACGAAGCGCACGCTCACCTCCGACGATGTCGTCACGGCCCGCGGTCGCACCGGTATCAACGTGTCCAAGGCAATGTCCTCCGAGCGCAGGCTCCCATAATTGTGGGCGTAAATACCTGTGTCGACATCGGCCGCTAGGACCAACATGCCGGTCTCGCTGTTGACGGGATGTTTCGCAGACGTCGGGTTGTTGAGCGAGCTGGCGCCCTGCAGCGCGATGAAGACCTCACCAATGCCCACGTCGAACTGGGGCGAATCGAGGCTCGTCGACTTGTGGTAGATGAGTCCGCCTGAGCAGCACGGGGAGCTGGCGAACACGTGGATCTGCCGGTGCTCGCCGTCGATCAGCACGA
>JANOTN010000167.1:0-1738 GCA_031416375.1 Ilumatobacteraceae bacterium | reverse complement strand
AGACGCCCTGCGATTCGACCTTGGTGTTCGGCGAACCAGGCGGGATCTCGAAGATGCCGTTGTTGATCAGCCCCATGTAGATCTCGCCGTTGGCCGGAATCTCGAAATCCACCGGCATTTCAATCACGACATCGGGCTTGCTCGCTTTCTTCGCGAGGTTTCGACTTGCCGGGACGCCAGTCCCCGAGTTCGGCGATTCTTTTCGAGATGAGCTCCGAGGCCGACCGACCTTGGCTTGCGCCCGACTTTTTCATGTTCTCATCCTGGAAATTGCCGCTGCATCGGGTAGATCGGAGGCCGTATTAACTGGATCACGACCCATTAAATAGATCATGAACAGATGATACGATCTAATTCATGCCGAAATCATTCGGAAACGGCGTGCTCAACCAGCAACCCATCAACCAGGGGCTGGTTCAGAGCGTTCGGCTAGTCGGTGAGTACTGCGGCAAACAGGCGCTCTTCAAACAGCAATCCCCCCAGGTTCTCGAGGCGCTGCGTGAGAACGCCATCATCCAGAGCACTGAGTCATCCAACCGCATCGAGGGAGTCGTCGCGCCCCTGGAGCGCATCCGGGATCTCGTCGCACACCGCACCACGCCGGCGAATCGCTCTGAGCAAGAGATCGCGGGCTACCGCGAGGTCTTGAACACGATTCACAGCCACCCAGCGGACATCAGGTTGACGACCAACGTCGTACTACAACTGCACCGCGACCTGTTCCAGTTCGCGCCAAGTGGCGGCGGTCGGTGGAAGTCCACAAACAACGACATCATCGAAAGTCGACCGGATGGCACGACCGGGGTTCGCTTCAAGCCGGTGCCGGCTCACCTCACCGCCGATGCCATGGATCGATTGCATACCGAATTCAGAGCGACTCTCGACGCCGGAACTGTCGAGCCGTTGCTATTGATTCCAGCGTACGTGCTCGACTTCCTATGCATTCACCCCTTCGCCGATGGGAATGGCCGCATGGCGCGACTGCTCTCACTCCTGCTGCTGTACCAAGCCGGTTACGAGGTCGGTCGGTACATCTCGCTTGAAACGGCTATCGAGGGGACCAAAGAGGGTTACTACGACGCGTTGCAGGCATCGTCGCAGCGGTGGCACGAGGGTCAGCACTCGCTGATCCCCTGGTGGGAGTACTTTGTGGGCGTCATGCTCGTGAAGGCGTATCGAGAGTTCGAAGAACGGGTCGGATCGACGACGGCAAAACGGGGCGCGAAGCGGGATCTGATTCGGGACGTCGTCAACCGGCTGCCCAACGAGTTTCGATACGCCGATCTCGAGCGCGCCCTGCCAGCGGTCAGTCGTCCCACGATCGCGCGCGCTCTTCGAGAACTGAGCGCCGAAAGTGTGGTGCGATGCGTCGGCCGAGGCCGCGACGCGACTTGGGAGAAGATTGGCGCGCAGGGCCTCGGTAGACACCCAAATCCGGCCATTAATCGACACCCCAAAACCGGCCATTAACTGACGGCGGCCGAGACGTTGGACGAGGGCAGCGGACCTCTGGTCCCTCGCCCGGATGAGCAACGTCTTGGACGAAGAGAAGCAGCAACAGATCGTGGCGCTCGGTCGCCTGGGATGGTCGCTCCGTGCTCGCTCGCATGTTCGACCCAGCCCACGCGGCGCGGGATGGTTGGGTTCTGAAGGGCGGCTACGCGCTCGAACCGCGGTTTCCAACGACCCTGACCCCTGCGCTGTCGTTATCCATGATCAGGTAGGCGCCGCCCCCACG
>JANOTN010000166.1:0-16059 GCA_031416375.1 Ilumatobacteraceae bacterium | reverse complement strand
CTCCGAGTCTGCACCAGATACCACCATTGCGGAAGATCCAGCGGCGCGAACCAAGCCGACGGTCCAGCTCCCTAGCGAGCCGCCAACGGAACTGGTGATCACCGATCTGTTGGAAGGCGAAGGCGATCCCGCCGCAGACGGCGACACCGTCGAGGTTCATTACGTCGGGGTCTTGACCGCTGACGGGACCGAGTTCGACAACAGCTATGACCGCGGCGCCACGTTCCCGGTCGTGCTCGGTACCGGCAGCGTGATCCCCGGCTGGGATCAGGGACTCGTGGGAGTCAAGTCCGGCGGCCGTCGCCAGCTCGACATTCCGGCCGATCTGGCATATGGCGATTCGGGGTCAGGCGGTGTGATCAAGCCAGGCGATGCGATCTCGTTCATCGTCGATGTGGTGTCGATCACCAAGGCTCCGCCTCCGCCAACCGTTCCGCCGATGGCCGACCCGAGCGAGTGCCCGGCGCCCGATGGTTCCGAGGAGACCCAGACCGAGTTCTCCGAATACCCACCGTTCTGCATCGACGTGACCAAGTCGTACACCGCCGAAGTCGTCACCAACCTTGGCGAGATGACGATCGAGTTGTACGCCGACAAGACACCGCTGACTGTCAACAGCTTCGTCACGCTCGCCCGCTACCACTACTTCGACGGGGTCTCGTGCCACCGAATCATCCCGCAGTTCGTCGCCCAGTGTGGCGACCCGACCGGCACAGGGAGCGGCGGACCCGGCTATGAATTTGCTGACGAGCTACCCGAGGCCGGCGAGTATGTGATCGGTTCACTGGCGATGGCAAATGCTGGCCCGAACACCAACGGCAGCCAGTTCTTCATCATCACGGGCGCAAACGGTGCGGGGCTTCCTCCGAGCTACAGCCTGTTTGGGATGGTCACCGACGGCCTCGACACCACGGTCCCAGCGCTTGACGCAGTCGGCAACCCAGAAGGCAATGGCGTCCCGCCGCTGGAGCCGGTGACGATCGAATCAGTCACCATCACCGAGAACTGATAGACCTCTCGGTCGTGGCCGAGCACCCTTCTTCAGCCCGAGCGGTTGTCATCGGCGGGGGCATCATTGGGTGCTCGACTGCCTATCACCTCGCGAAGTTGGGGTGGACCGACACGGTGTTGGTCGAGAAACACCAACTCACGTCTGGGTCGACATTCCACGCAGCCGGCCTCGTGGGTCAGCTGCGCACGAGCGCCAACATCACCCAGCTGCTCGGCTACTCGGTCGACCTGTACCGGCGGCTCGAGGCTGAGACGGGACAGGCGACCGGCTGGAAGATGAACGGTGGCCTCCGCTTGGCGTGTAACCCAGAGCGATGGGAGGAGGTCAAGCGTCAGGCAACCACCGCCACCTCGTTCGGGCTCGACATGCACCTGCTGTCGCCGAAAGAGGCCAGGGAAATGTGGCCGCTGATGACGGTCGATGACGTGGTCGGTGCGGCGTTCTTGCCAACCGACGGTCAAGCCAGTCCGACCGACATCACGATGGCTCTGGCGAAAGGTGCCCGACAGGCCGGAGCAACGTTGCTTGAACATACCGAGGTGCTGTCGATCGAGGTGATCGAAGGCGTGATCAAAGCGGTCGTGACCAACAATGGCCGGATCGAATGCAGCGTCGTGGTGGTGTGCGCCGGTCAATGGACGCGAGAAGTGGCGGCGACCGTTGGCGTCAACGTGCCGCTGATCCCCGTGCAACATCAGTACGTGATCACGTCCCAGATCGAGGGTGTCACCCGCGACCTGCCGACGCTGCGAGACCCCGACCGACTCACGTACTACAAAGAAGAAGTTGGTGCGCTCGTGATGGGCGGTTACGAGCCGAACCCGATTCCGTGGGCGACCGGTGGGATTCCGAAAGACTTCAACTTCCAGCTGCTCGACCCTGACTTCGACCATTTCTCCCCGACGATGGAACTGGCGATGACACGCGTCCCCGCCCTGCAATCAGTCGGGATCCATCAGTTGATCAACGGGCCGGAAAGCTTCACCCCTGACGGCAACTTCATCCTAGGTGAGGCGCCCGAACTGAAAAACTTCTTCGTCGGTGCCGGATTCAACGCGTTCGGGATTGCCGCTGGCGGCGGGGCTGGGATGGCACTCGCCGAGTGGGTCCACAAGGGCGTCGCCCCGTACGACCTGTGGGTCGTCGACATCCGTCGCTTTGGCCGTTCGCACCGAGACACCGACTGGGTGCGGGAACGCACGCTCGAGGCCTACGCCAAGCACTACACGATGGCCTGGCCGTTCGAGGAGTATCACAGCGGCCGACCGTCTCGGGTATCGCCGCTGTACGAACGACTCCGTGATCAGGGTGCCTGTTTCGGCGAGAAGTTGGGCTGGGAGCGTCCGAACTGGTTTGCCGATCGCGCTTTGGGCGAGATGCCAGAGGACGAGTACACGTACGGTCGCCAAAATTGGTTCACCGCCGCCGGACGCGAACACGCCGCCGCCCGCAACGCGGCAGTGCTGATCGATCAGTCATCGTTCGCCAAGTTCACGTTGAAAGGTCCCGACGCTGTGGCGGCGCTCGATTGGATCTGCTCGAACAACGTTCGCAAGCCGGTCGGGTCGCTCACATACACGCAAATGCTCGACGACACCGGCGGCATCCAGTGCGACCTGACTGTCGCACGCGTCGCCACCGACGAGTTCTACATCGTGACGGGCACGGGTTTTGCGACGCACGACTTCGACTGGATCTCACGCAACATTCCGGTCGGGATGAACGTACAACTCATCGATGTCACGTCCGGATACACCGTGCTGTCGCTGATGGGACCAGCCTCTCGTCGAGTGTTGGAATCGGTCACAACGTCGGACGTCTCAAGCACCGCGTTCCCGTTTGGGACGCATCAGATGATCGGGATCGCCGGGTGTCCGGTGCGAGCCCTCCGAATCACCTACATGGGAGAACTTGGCTGGGAATTGCATTTGCCAGTCGAGTACGCCGTGCGGGTCTACGAGCGATTGATGCAGGCAGGTCACGCTCACGGACTCGTCAACGCTGGGTACCGAGCGATCGAAAGCTGCCGAATGGAGAAGGGTTACCGGGCGTGGGGCAGCGATATCGGCCCCGACCACACTCCCGTCGAGGCCGGTCTCGGTTGGGCGGTCAAGATCAAATCGGGGATCGAATTCCGTGGTCGTGAGGCGATCGTTGCGCAACTCGATGGTGACGTGCGCAAGATGCTCGCTGGCTTCTCGGTCGACCCGTCGGCGGTGCTACTCGGCCGCGAAACGATCTACCGAGACGGCGAGCGGGTCGGCTGGCTGACGAGCGGCGGATACGGATACACGGTCGGTCGGTCGCTCGGCTACGGCTACGTTCGAAACCCGACCGGCGTGACGGCCGACTACATCCTCTCGGGAACCTACGAGCTGGAAGTCGCCACCGAACGGGTGGCCGCCGACGTCTCGCTGACTCCCTTCTACGATCCGAGCAACGAGAGGGTGAAGGCGTGAGCGAGCCGTTGTCGCCTGCCGCGCTGGCTGCCTACGCGGCCCGTGTACCTGAACTGGCTGACGCCAAAATCGCCGAGGCTCAGCGGCTCGGCGGGCTCACGAATCTGAACTATCTCGTGGTCGGTTCGACGGCTCGGTACGTGATCCGGATTCCCGGCGAAGGTACCGAGCAATACATCGATCGACGAGTCGAGGCAATCGCTGCCCGTTCCGCCGCAGCGGCGGGCGTCAACACCGAGATCGTGTTCTTCGACGAGTCGGACGGCCTGATGGTCACCCGCTTCGTCGAAGGTTCGGTGACAATGTCGCCTGTCATCCTCGCCACCGATTTCGGCGCTTTGGAACGTGCCGCCGATGTGCTGCGCCGCTTGCACACGACCGCCGAACCGTTCGCCATCGACTTCCAGGTATTCCCCACGTTGCAGGAGTACAAGTCGCTGCTCGTCGCCAAAGGCTTCGAGTTTCCCGACGGTTACGCCGAGGCGGAAGCAATCGGTGCCGCCGCGCAAGCGGCGCTTGAGGCCAACCCGGTTGCGTTCGTGCCGTCGCATTGCGACCCACTCTGCGAGAACTTCATCGACACCGGTGAGCGGATGTTCCTGATCGACTTCGAGTACTCCGGCAACTATGACCCGATGTGGGACTTGGGCGATTTCTCGGTCGAAGGTTCGTTCACGCCAGCGCAGGACGCGACGCTGCTGCGGGCCTATTTCGGGGGCGACCCCCCTGCATCACAAGTCGGCCGGATGATCGCTCACAAGGCCCTGTGCGATCTGTTTTGGGCCGCCTGGGGCTGGCTCCAACACGTCAATGGAAACCCTGTCGCAGACTTCCTCGCCTACGGCACCGGAAGATACGAACGCTGCATGAGACTGATGACGTCCGAAGATTTCCCGGCCCACATCACCGCCATCGCAACCTGACCGGCAGCTCCCCGTGTTACAGATGGTGTCAGACACCATCTGTAACGGTTAGCGGCCGGAGTGGCCGAAGCCTCCGCCTCGGTCGACGCCGTCGAGGTCGGCGACGAGGTTCCACTCGACGTGTTCGACCTTTTGGATCACGAGTTGGGCAACACGGTCCCCGCGGGTGACGTGATAGTCGGTGGCCGGATCCGTGTTGAGCAGCACGACTTTGATCTCGCCTCGATAGGCGGAATCGATCAGGCCCGGAGCGTTGACCACGCTGATTCCGTGCTTGAGGGCGAGACCTGAGCGGGGCATCAGCAACCCGCAGTACCCGAGCGGAATCGCCATCCTTATCCCTGTCGGCATCAGAACCCGACCGCCACCCGCGGCGATCGGTGCGTCCTCGCGGGCGAACAGGTCGAGACCCGCATCACCAACGTGTGCGTATGTCGGGAGTGGGAGTTCCGGGTCGAGTTGAACAAGATCGATCGGCAACGGCACGAGTGTCGAGCGTACGTCAAGATGCTTTCGACTCGTAGGCTCCCAGCGATGAGTGGGACCAGCGCACCGGTTGACCGACCGCCTTCGGTCGACACGTTGGCTCGTGCGTTGGCATCGTCCGGACTTCCCCATCCGATCTTGGTCGATATTGCCAGAGCGGCGATCGCCGATGGTGATCACGCCAGCGCGGCGACGCGAGCCGTCGAGTTTCGTCGCACATTGCTGACCCCGGTCGTCAACGCCACCGGTGTGCTGTTGCATACCAACCTCGGCCGGGCACCGCTGGCTCATACGCAACTGGCGCGCGCCCAAACCGTGGAGTTCGATCTTGCATCCGGCGAGCGCGGCTCACGCCAGCGCGCCGTCGGGCAACTGTTCGCCCGACTGTGCGGGGCGGAGGATGCGATCGTCGTCAACAACAACGCCGCTGCCGTGCTGCTCGTGCTGGCGGCACTGGCAAATGGGCGCGATGTCGCCGTATCGCGAGGCGAATCGGTGGAGATCGGCGGAGCCTTTCGAGTGCCAGAGGTGATGCAACAGTCAGGGGCCCGGTTGGTCGATGTCGGCACCACGAACCGCACCCGGCTGGCTGACTATCAACGCGCGATCGTACGCCCCGGCAACGATGTTGCGCTCGTACTCAAGGTGCATCCGAGCAACTATCGGGTCGAGGGTTTCGTCGAACAAACGTCGGTCAGAGAGCTCGCCGGGCTGGACGTGCCGGTGGTCGCCGACATCGGCAGCGGACTGCTCGATTCGAATCTTCCGTGGTTGTCGGGCCCGCCGCCAACGTGGCTGGCAGACGAGCCGGCGGCGCTTCAGACGCTGGCCGACGGTGCCGCTCTCGTCACGTTCAGCGGCGACAAACTGCTTGGCGGTCCGCAGGCGGGGATCATCGCCGGGCGCGCCGATTTGGTCGCCCGTTGCGCACAACACCCTCTCGCCCGCGCCGTTCGGTGTGGAGGTTTGGTACTCGCAGCGCTGCAGGATGTCGCCCTCACGTACCTCGACAAGCGGGCTGCAACCGACATCGCCTTCTGGCGAATGATTGACCAACCGGTCGACACGTTGCGTCGCCGCGCCGATCGGATCGTGGCAACCGCTGGCTTCGGTGAGGTTGTTGACGCAGAGGCGCTGCCCGGTGCTGGTTCAGCGCCAGGTGTCACGATTCCGTCGATTGCGATCGCCCTCGACGGTGATCATCTCACCGCGCTCCGCTCGAACGACCCTCCCGTGATCGGCCGCACGCGGGACGGTCGCACCTATCTCGACCTTCGCTCGGTCGACCCCGCCGACGACGACGTGATCGCCACAGCACTCATGGCGACCAACCAGCGGGCATGAGGGTCGTCGCTACGGCGGGTCACGTTGATCACGGCAAGTCGTCGCTTGTGCTGGCGCTCACTGGCACCGACCCTGATCGGTTCGAAGAGGAGAAACGGCGCGGTCTGACGATCGACCTCGGATTCGCCCACACCATGCTCCCGTCGGGTGCCGGCGTGAGCTTCATCGATGTCCCCGGACATGTCCGGTTCCTGCGCAACATGCTCGCCGGAGTCGGTGGCGTCGATGCCTGTCTGTTCGTGGTCGCCGCCACCGAGGGGTGGAAACCGCAGTCCGAGGAGCACCTTCGGATTCTCGAACTGCTTGGTCTACGTCATGGCGTGATCGCTCTGACGAAAGCCGATCTTGTCGATCCCGAATGGCTCGAAATTGCCACCCTCGAGGTTGCCGATCATGTTGCCGGGACCTTTCTGGCAGATGCACCAATCGTGCCCGTTGCTGCACCATCCGGCGGCGGCCTGGATGACTTGCGGACAGCGCTCGATGACTTGGTGGCGGCGACGCCACAGTCAGCCGACCGACAACGACCGCGCTTGTGGATCGACCGGGTATTCGCCGCCAAAGGCAGCGGAACCGTTGTGACAGGCACGTTGACCGGCGGCTCGCTGCACCACGACGACACGGTTGTCGTGGAGCCAGGTAGCCGTTCCGCCAGGATTCGTTCGATCCAAACGTTGGGTTCGACGGTCGATTCGATCGATGCCGGCAACCGTGTAGCGCTCAACTTGAACGGCGTCAGCCACGACGAAATTAAGCGCGGCGACACTGTGGTAACACCCGGCCGCTGGCGACTGACCGACCGGCTCGATGCGTCGCTTGACGTGCTCGCCAGCCTCGATCACGAGGTGTCTCGTCGGGGGGCGTATCTGGCGTACGTCGGTTCCCGCGAGCTTGCCGTCAAGGTGCGCGTACTCGGCACTGAGGCGCTCGCACCGGGCACCACCGGTTCAGTACGACTCTTCCTCCCCGTCTCACTCCCACTCCTTCCGGGTGATCGTTACGTGCTGCGTGAGTCGGGTCGCGAAGAAACGATCGGCGGCGGCGAGGTACTCGATATTGCACCGGTCGTGAGAGCGTCACACGCGACCCCGGATCGATCGGTCGACCGTGTGATTGCTGAACGAGGTTGGGTCGATGTCAGCGAATTGGAATTGCTTACCGGCGTGACTGTCGATCCGACAGTTGGCCACTGGGCGACCACGCCTGAACGGTTCGCGGAAACGCAACAACGAGTCCGTGCAGCGATCGACGCCGGTGGCGAACTTGGGCTCGAACTGGCTGGGCTTCGCGAGCATGATCGGGCTGTCATCGACACATTGGCCGACGTGACGATCGAAAGCGGCCGAGCACGCGCAGCGAACGCGATCGACCCGTTCGCCGATCACCCGCTCGAAGCGTTGATCAAGTCAGGCGGTTTTGCACCGGAGACACCATCCAACGTCGATCGAGTCGCCGTGCGAGAACTCGTCAGGCGCGGCGTGTTGGTCGAGCGCGATCAGATCCTTTTTCACCGAGATGCGATCGCCGCCGCCGCTCAGGTTGCTGCTCGGTTGCTCGCCGCCGACCCCAACGGTTTCACCGTCGCCCAGTTCCGCGATCACACCGGCGCCAGCCGCAAGTTCGCCCTCCCCCTCATCGCCGAACTCGACGCCAGAGGAATCACCCGCCGCCGAGATGACTTCCGAATCGCCGGCCCTCGCATACCGACGCAGTGAGTGCCGATCTCACTGAACCGCTGACGCTTGGCAGCGGGTATGCCGATGGTCCTACTCGTAGTAGCATCTCAGTATGAAACTGAGCGTCAGCCTGCCGGACGAGGATGTGACGTTCCTCGATCAATATGTGCGTGAGGCCGGGATGGAGTCGCGGTCGGCGGCGGTCCACAAGGCAGTCAGGCTGCTCCGGGCGAGCGAGTTGGGGGCTGCCTACGAGGCGGCGTGGGACGAATGGGCCGCGACGGACGATTCCGTGCTGTGGATGTCGACCGGCACCGATGGACTCAGCGATGCGCCGCGGTGAAATCCGCCTCGTCGACTTCGAACCATCCGTCGGGGCTGAGGCGAGCAAACGTCGACCCGCCGTGATCGTCAGCAACGACGGTGCCAACAGCACAGCAACACTGCTCGGACGAGGTGTCATCACCGTGGTCCCGGTGACATCAAACGTCAACCGGGTGTTCCCGTTTCAGGTGCTGCTCCCAGCAAGCGACGTTGGCCTGCGTGTCGACTCGAAAGCACAAGCAGAGCAGATCAGGTCGATCGATGTGGAACGAGTCGGCACTCGTGTTGGCGCACTACCGGGCGACGTACTGGCGGCGCTCGACGAGGCACTCCGTCTGCATCTCGCGCTGTAACTCGGCCACCATCTCAATCGGGTGTGTCGAGTCCCAAGCGTTCTGCGACGACCCGACGAGCGATGACGACGAGCGCCTGAGCCGTCGAGAGCTCTCGGCCCGCTCGCAATATTGCGCCGAGAATCTGCCCGCGTGCACCAGGGATCAGCGCCTCGATCGGATGAGCAAGGTCCACGAACTCAATGCACAACTTTCTGAACAGATCTGAACATTAAGTTTCGTGATCCGGATGAGCTGATCAGCGGTCGGAAGCCTGCTCGGAACTCATACGTTGGTGGATTTGTGGCGCATTTCTCGGTAGTCCTTGGCAGCGCCTTCTAGCGGTTCGACTTCGAGCGTGACGCCGTCTATGGCTGCCACCCGAAGTGCATCACCGGGGGCGAGCGGGGTGGCGCGGTTGGTGCGGGCACGCCATTTGGCCTCGCCGATCTGGACGATGCCGTCTGGGTCGACAGCGCCAACGGCGACTCCCTCGGCACCGATCATCCACTCGCGGCCGATCGTCGGTGTCGAGAAGCGGGTGCGTGTCATCGATGGCATGCCGACGATGAAGGTCAGTATCACACCGCCGATGCCGGCGACCAGCGAGATCCACGGCGGTCGGAGCGATGAGCCGATGATCGGCTCAAACAACCACAAGCTGCCGACAATCGTGAAGACGATTCCGACACCCGTCCAGAACCGAGGAATCCCGACCTGCACGTCAACAGCGAACGCCACCATCGCAACCACGATCAGGCCCAACGCCCACCATCGCGTCGGCAACGCCGAGAGGCCGTAGCACGACAGAATCGTGCAGACAGCACCGACGACTCCGCCGATCCCGATCCCGGCGGTGAAGAACTCGAAGATCAGCAGCGCCAGCCCGATCAGCAGCAGCAGGTAGGCCACGGGTGGGCTGGCGACCGTGTGGAACAGCTGCTCGATCAAGCCGAGCTTGGCGAAGCGCGCTGTGGCAATGATGTCTCGTTGGACCGTGCCGCTCTCGGTCGTGAACTCCTTGGTCGTGTCGAGTACGACACCGTTCTCCTCGTAGCCGTCGAGCGCATCGAACATATTACGGATCACAGCGATTCCCTCGTCGGAGATTCGCTGTTTGAACACACCGAGATCTCGCGCATCGGACAGCCCAACTGCCTGGTCGCGCAACGCGATCAATGCGGCACCGAGCGGGTACTCGTCTGAGACTGCTGCGCCGACATACCCAACCTTTGCTCCTGGTGCCATGCCGGTGACGTCAGCGACCGCAAGAATCTGAGCCGGAGCGCCATACATCCGCGCCCCGGAAGGACCTACCCAGACCGCAATGGCGACCGGTGAGCCAGCAATCCGATCCAACAGTTTGGACATCTCCTCGTCAGAGACGACGGCACCACGCGAGTCGACCTGGAGCACCAGTGCCTGGCTGCCCTCCTCGACGGCTCGATCGATCGCATCACCGATCTCAGCCACCACGATCTCGTCGAACAGCCCGCTGACCTGCAGAATGTCAACCGGCGCAACGGCGTCGGTCGAGTCCTGCGCCTGCGCTGGCGAAGCAGCGATACCAAGCATGGCGATGCCGCCGAGCAGGGTGACGATTAGTCTGCGCACGAGGTGCCTCCGGAGATCATGTGTTGAACCTAAACCCCCTCACCGAGCTCACGGCTTCGAACCTCGTGATCGTGGTCGGCAAGGGCGGCGTGGGGAAGACCACGGTAACCGCAGTTCTGGCGCGTGCCGCAGCCAATGCCGGTCTCCGGGTGCTGGCGATCGAACTCGACGGGAAGGCAACGCTGGCGGAACTGATTCCCGACCTTCCGGTTCGTCACATTTCGGCGGCCGATTCGCTTGAGGAATACCTGTTCGAACACGGATTCAAGCGGATCGCTAAACGACTGGCGGCGACTGGCGTGATCGACGTGATCAGCACGGCCGCGCCGGGTATCGACAACCTCGTCGTGCTTGGCAAGATCAAGCAACTCGAACGTTCTGGCGACTGGGACTTGATCATTGTCGATGGTCCAGCGGCGGGGCACGCTGTCACATTTCTTACATCGGCATCAGGATTGCTCGATGCTGTGCGGAGCGGGCCGATTCGCACCCAGGCCGAGGAAGTGTTGGCGATGCTTCGTGATCCTGAGCGATGCCGCGTGGTGCTGGTCACTCTGCCCGAGACAACACCGGTGAATGAACTGCTCGAACTGGCCGTCGTCGTCGATCAGCGGGTCGGTGTGTCTTGCTCCACGATCGTGGTCAATCAGGTCGACACCGGTGGACCACTCCCTGATCCGGACGAGGTCGGGTTCGGTAGGGCGACGGTCGGCGTCGCCGATGCGATCACCGCCGCCCGGTTCCGACGCGCACGGCAAGCGATCCAATGCAACGAGTTGACCCGGTTGACTGACGCGTTGGCGATCGACCAACTACATCTTGAACGGGTCGGTTCGGCCCGACTCCTGTCACACGACATCGTTCGGCTGGCTGCCGGGCTGGCCGATCAGGAGACCAGCGAGTGAGTGGCTTGGCCGCAATCATCGACAACGCTTCGGTTGTGGTCTGCTGCGGCCCAGGCGGAGTAGGAAAGACCACCACGGCAGCGGCGATTGGGATCGACGCCGCCCGGCGCGGCCGACGCGTCGTGGTCGTCACGATCGACCCCGCTCGCCGACTGGCTGATGCGCTCGGCTTGCCAGGCGGTCTGACTGGAGAACCGCAACGATTGCCCACGGACCGCCGACCAGGCTCGGGAGAAATGTGGGCAATGATGCTGGATACTCCAGCAATGTTCGAACGCGTCGTTCGTCGTCACGCCGCCACCCCCGACCAAGCCGATCGGATTGTCGCCAACCGCTTCTACCGCAACATATCCGGCGCCCTCAGTGGCACACAGGAGTACATGGCTTCGGAGGCACTCCACGAACTCCACGGTGACGAACGCTTCGATCTCGTGATCGTCGATACACCGCCCAGCCGGGACGCGCTCGACTTCCTCGACGCGCCTGGTGTCCTCACCCGGTTCCTCGATCACGCTGTGTTCAAGTTACTGATGATGCCAACCCGCACAGGATTCAAGGTGCTGTCAGTGGCAACACAACCGTTGCTGAGAGCGATCGGGCGAGTCGTCGGATCGGATGTGCTTGCGGACGCCGTCGCCTTCTTCCAGGCGTTCGCGGGTATGGAGGCCGGATTTCGAAAGCGCGCCGAAGCAGTCACTCGGCTGCTGCACGATGACGGCACCAAATTCGTGCTGGTCGCCTCACCGAATCACGAAACGATCGAAGAGGCGTTGTGGTTCGGAACGCAGTTGCGGCAACAGGGCTTCGGGGTTGCGGCGACGATCGTTAATCGTGTCCATCCACATTTCGGCGAGGGCACATCAGCCCATGCGATCAAGCGGGCGGCGACCGCCAGCGACAGAGGCGACGACGACCTCGCGGCGGTCTGGCAGAACCTGGCCGACCTCCGGGCGATCGCCGACTCAGAACGTCAGCAACTCGCGCCACTGCTCGAACGGCTGGGTGCGGGCATTGTCGTCGAGATCCCGCTACTCCCCACCGATGTCCACGACCAAGAAGCGCTCACGTTGCTTGCCACTCACCTCTTTGCTAAAAGTTAGGCGGCGGCGAGGCGCATGCTGCCACCGTTCCGCTGAACGAGTCGGTGGCGGGTATCGTCGGTTGCGTGCACGTATTGCTCGCCACTGACGCCGATTGGATCGTCGATGAGGTCACGGCCGCGCTCGGCGGACCAGACACCACCTTCACTGTTTGCAGCGACGGGCGGGTGGTATCCGGTGTCGTCAAGCAGCGCACGCCAGATCTGGCGGTTCTCGACCTCCAGGTTGGCTCGATGGGCGGCATGGCGACCACGATGGATTTGCGACTCGACGAATCAGGTGGTCTACTCCCCCACGTCAAGGTGTTGATGCTGCTCGACCGTCAGGCTGATGTGTTTCTGGCCCAGCGTTCTGGGGCTGACGGTTGGTTGATCAAACCGCTCGATCCGATGCGATTGAAGCGTGCCGCGCAGGCGATCGCCGGTGGCGGTTCCTACACCGAGGGCGTGCCGACACCGGAAGTTGCGGTGTCGCCCGAGGAAGAACCCGTCGCCGCGGGGTAGCATCGTTTCCCGCTACGGGGTGTAGCGCAGCTTGGTTAGCGCGCCACGTTCGGGACGTGGAGGCCGGAGGTTCAAATCCTCTCACCCCGACCAGTAAATTCCCAGGTCAGAGCACATCTGGGCTGGGGATTTCTCGCTCAGCCCAGGCGTCCACCTCGGCCTGCTCCAGCGTCGACATCCAGCGTCGCTTTGTTCGATGTGGCTGGTGCCTCATCCAAGGCGCCTTCGATGTCGTCGGCCGCGTCAGCCTCGGGGTCAAATGGTGGCCGATTGCGCTTCCAGTCGCGGTACAGGCGTGACGCTTCACGGAAGAACGCCTCAGGATCGGGCATCGTCGCGTACGCCTGTCGGCCCGCCTCCGTGAGGAGCCAGCCAGACTTCCCCTTCACCATCCACCCGGCCTTCACCGGGCCGATCGTCGTGAACCGCACGATCTCCAAACGTCTGAAACCAGCAATCCCCAGATGCGCCTGCCGGCGTACGGCCCCCACCGGTGGACACGCGAAACCGGGAATTCTCCTGGGGCGCTCCGATCGGAGATGTCGTAGGATCGCGCTCTAGGAGGTGTGGGGTGATAGATGCGTGGGATCCGATCGCCGACGATGAGTTCGGCGAGGAGTCGCTCGTCGGTGACGTGGTCACGAACGAGTACCCCGAGGTCGATGAGTGGCTCGCCGGCACATCGTGGCGGGCAGCGTTCGACCTGCCGCTTGAGCCGCCCCTACACACCGATTATGCGGGAGAACCCGCACCAGAGCCATAGGAGGTAGCCGAATGAGTGACACAAGTGGAACAGGCCGTGGTTTCTTCAACCGGGGCCGATCGAAGAAACAACCCGTCGAGCCGCCCGCCAGCACCGATGGCGACGCTGCGGTCACCGACACTCCACCGCCTTCTCCGGACCCAGTACCGATTGTGCTCGTCGAGCCGACGTTCCAACCGGTTGGCACGGCGGTCCTCTCACCGGCCGACCCCGTCGTCCAGTTCACCCAGGCCGTCGATCCGACGGTACTCGCCTCGCAACCGTTCCCGACCGACATCACCGAGCTGCCGCCGACCGCCGGCGAGGGTTCGTCGCCGTGGACGCCGGTCGGTGAGGCCGGGACGGTGGGAACGATCCAGCAGGTCGCCGAGCCCGCCGCCGCCGAGCCAGTGACCCTCGACGTCGCTGCCCGCACCCCCGGTGTTGAGGCCGACCTCGCAGTCATGACCACCGACCCGGTTCGGGACCCGACGTTCGTTCCCGGCGACACGCTGTTGGGCGACCCCGCCCTGGGCGACCCCGCAGCGCTGCCCGGCATCGAGCCCGAGGTCGCCATTGCGACGGCCCTGCCCGACGGTACGGCGATCGCCGGTGGCCTGGCCGGAATGACCATCGGTTCGATCACGATCGACACCGAGCCAAACCATCTCGGAGTCGACCTTTCAGTCGACGGTATCACCCCGACCGGTGCGATCGCCGACGCGCTCGGCGTGGTGAGTCCCGCCACCGCTACCGCCACCGTGGCGCCGGCAGGCACGGGGGGCTCGGGCAACCTCGGCCCGCTCCCCGGCGCGTCGCTGTACGGCGCCGAGGCGGAACCTGGGGTCGTCGATAAGGTCGTCGAGGTCGTGAAGGACGTGGCCGAATGGGTCAAGAACGTGCCGGACTGGCTCAAAATCGACGGGAGCGAGGGCACGCCCGCTCCTCCGCCCGCCACGACAGGCCCACTGAAGCCGTGGAAGAACCAGTACGACAACCCAGACGCCGACCCGATACTGGCCGCGCCGTCTGTCGTGGTCGGCCAGATCATCACCACCGGCTTGGATCCCACGACCACCACACCAGGGGTGGTCGACGACGCAGAGCCGATCACCGCCGACGACCTGGCCGGTGCCGGGCCGGTCGGTGGCCTGAACATACCGGTCAACCCGTTGGTGATCGACAGCACCGGCGAGGCGGCGATCGCCTTCGGCGGTGACATCGGCGTCCGCTTCGATGCCACGGGACCCGACGTCGTGGGACCGAACGACCCGATCCTCGGCGGAGCCGAGCCGATCACCGCGGGCGACCTCACATCGCCGCCGGGGACAGCCAACCCCATCGCCGGTGGCGAGGACGAGGACCTCGAGGACCTCGAGATCCAGCGCTTTGATCCCACCGTCAACCCGCGGGCAGGAACGATGCTCGATCTTGGCGACGCCGTCGCCGAGAGCTTCCAGCCCGTCGGGGCGGAGACCGTCTCGCTGGCGACCCCGATGCCGGACGAGGCCATGCTCACAGCGTCCGGGCCGACCGCTGATGCCGTGACCGCAGTGTCCGTCGCGCCGATCTCCGCGTCGGCGATCCTCGATCCTGTGGAACTGGCCCAGACGCCCGCCATCGGCAACCTGTCCGGCACGGCTGGATGGGCCGCCGACTTCGCCGTCGACGAAACGGTTGTTCTCGCGTTAGAGGAGCCCGCGCTATCGCCGATCGATAGCGAAGCGGTCGACATCTTCGCCCGCGACCTCACCGACGACGCCCCCGCGATGGACTGGGGCGGTGACGGCAACTAGGCGGACAGGTTCGGATACGCAGCTCTCCATAGCATCCCGCGCAACTCGGGGGCAAAGAACAGCGGACGTCCCGACTGCCCATAGAGCACAGGGCAGCGGACCGTCCTCCGGTCCTTCTCGTATGGCATCGAGGTCGCCTAGTGTGCTGTCAGGTTGATCCGCTGAGGTTTTTGTTGACCGTGGTGCAGTAGCCGGCGAGGCGTTCGAGGATCTGGTCTGCGGTCTTGTGCCAGACGAACGGGGTCGGGTTCTCGTTCCACGCGGCGACCCATTTCTCGATGTCGGTGCGCAACGCCAAGGCTTGTGCGGAGGTGTGGCGCTGCGCCCACCGCGTCAGCGTGTTGCGCTCGTCACCACTCAGTTTGATCTCGACCGTCGGTCGACCACGACGCACCATCAGAGGCTCCTTCTATCAGGGTTTGGACCTGGTAGAACACGCCCACGACGCAAAACAGGGTGCGATCCATATCCGTCAGACCAAGTGGAGGTCACACCCATGCTCGCACTTCATCCGCGTGTTGTCACGATTATCTGGGCAGCGGTCGAGCCACGATTGCCCGAATTGGTCGGGAACAAGCCGGCGCTAACCGCAACGACTGTGTGTTGTTCCCCGCCACGCTGGACGCGGTCGATGCACGCGGTCTGCTCGCCGACATCGAAACATTGCACCTGGACCGCGGCTACGACAACAGCATCGTGCGGGCCTTGTGCGCCGAACTGGGCATCGATGATCTCGTCGCCGCGAAGAAACGCCCACCACGCAAGTCTGGCAAGCCCGCCGTGAAGAAACCGGTGTCGCTCGGCATGCGCTGGCCCGTCGAACGGACCAACTCGTGGATGTCG
>JANOTN010000165.1:0-7912 GCA_031416375.1 Ilumatobacteraceae bacterium | reverse complement strand
TCCCGCATCTGCTACAGAAGTTGCGTGCCGGCGGATTGCCCTCGCCGCACTCGCCGCACACGAGGTCACCTGGCACGATGGTGCGTGACGGTGGTTGCTTGACGGGCCGCGAGCGCTGGGCTGGTGCCATCGGTTTCACGGGGGACACAGCGCCCGGTTGGACGGCCGTCGCCGACGGTTCGGCGGCCCCGATGGTCGTCTCGCCGCGGGTAACCGTCGTGCGAGCCACAGGGCGCGGAACGGCCGGTGCGATCGGTGGTGCAGTTGCGTTCCGAGCAACAAGTGCAGCTGCAACGTGAGCGTCACGCTGATCCGGAGACTCAACGATCGCCGGGTCGTCGGGTACCGAGATCGGTGGTTGTGGAGGAGCACCAGGCGGACGCGGCGGACCACCAGACCCAGGTGGACCACTCGCACCAGGCGGACGCGGCGGACCACCAGACCCAGGTGGACCACTCGCACCAGGCGGACCACCGGGGCGGGCCGCGCCAGGTGCGCCTCCGGGGGCGGCCGCCGCTGGCTCACCCTTGACCACTTCGCCGGGGGCATACACATCGAGCGACAAGGCTGTCTGGATCCGTTCCCTGAGACCACGTTTCGGCGCCAACTCATCAGGCGTCAGCTCGACGACCGGTGGGGTGACCACTTCCCCCGTCCATTCAAGAAACCCGCCGCACGATCCGCAAAAGGTGTCGGTATTGACGTTCTGAAACCCGCATTGGGTGCAGACGATCATTGCGCTTCTCCTGGCTGTGGTGCGTGGCCCTTCGGCTTGCGTTTCGATCGATTGGGTGATTTCTCAGCAGCCTCGTCCTCGCCCAGTTCGACCTCGCGCAGTTCGACCTCGCGCAGTTCGATCTCGACGGGAAGGTGAGCGGGCACGGCGTCGCGGATCAGCACCTGCAGCGCAGGCCAGTTCACCGTCGCCGAATCAGGTACATCGACCGTCACACGCACCGTTCGATCCTCGGACCTCCGCTCGATCCGCTGTTCATCGTCGGTCGGAAGACGCGATGTCCACACCGCTCCAGGATCGTTGACGACCGCGGTGCCACCCGTATACATCTCGATCTCCTCACGCAAACCACTCGCTGTGCCGCGGTGAGCAAACATCTCGGCTGCTTGGGCGACGAACTCACGGCGGCGATCGAGCGGCCAGTCCTCATCGAGTCGGGACCCAACCCATTCACCCAACCACGCCACGAAATCAGCCGGCGCCAGGGCGGGGTCGACATACGCGTGTAAGCAGTCGAGCGACGTCACCGCGACGGCAAGCACATCGTCGAGACCCGCCGTGAACTGTTGGGTAAAGCTGTCGTCCTGATACATCGACGGCAACTGCCGCACGAGCGGTTGGGCGACTGGGAGTCCGACGACCGTACCCCTACTCATGGCGACTCACGGTGTCACGACCCTGACCTGGTGTTCGTACGAGAACACCAAGCTGTTGGCGGCCAGTTCAAGTCGAGCCGTTGCTTCACCACGCTCACCGGTAACGGGATTCGCCCCGAAGAGTCGCACATCCTCGACCACGTCGACCCCGTGAATCCGTTGCAGCACACCGAATGCATCACCAGCTTGAGCGGGCCGACCCCACGGCCATCCTGTTCCTTCCGGGCCGCCGACGAGCGGATCGAAGTACCGATGAAGCGCGGCGACGGCGTCTACGCGTACCCGATCGGCGTCGGCACGCGGACCCGCCCGCAAACGGGCGACGACCGTAATGCCCTGATAGCTCGGCGGCTCAACGTGAACCACCGATCCGATGATGCGACCATCCTCCAGCCTCCGAGCAATCGACGCCAACGTCGTCTCGCTCGGCAGCAGATCCTCAAACCGCAACACGTCATGTTCCCTGGCGGCAGCGGGGACGATGCACACCGTGACGTGCCCGGCGTCCTCCGCCGTCGCCGCCGGGATACACCGAACCCTCGCAATCTCTGGTGCTGCCTCACGCGTCAGCAGTTCGAAATCCTCCGCGGTCACAGCGCGGCTTCTCGTCCTCAAGACGAGCGGACCGCGCACACGCGCCTCGTCGACCGACTCTGCGTCGACACCACCACTTGCCGAATGTCGATTGGTGACGCCGCGCACGAAGGGGATCGACGACTTCAACGTTCGAATCGACTTGGCCGACACGTTGCCGCGAACACCACCACCGACCGCATGATCTCGCAACCGAATCGAGGCTCGCGACGGTGGAATCGCCCCGTACGAGCGAATCGATCCATCCTCAAGCCGGACGATTGGCGGGAACTCGATCTCACCGGCGGCACTATCGACGACCACCACACAATCATTCTCTCCGGTGTCGGTGAAACCCTCGACTACGGCCCAAGACTCCCAGCCATCTGCGCTGCTGACCTCGACGATCGGTGTGCGACCGACGGCAACGAGGGGTCCACTCGGTAACCGGAATCGTTGTCCCGGTTGACCGGTCGACTCTCCGATGTACTCGGCGTCGATCAACTCGGCGTGCGACGACTCTGCCGTGCCGCCCACGGTCACCACGGTCAGGCCCCGCAGCAGCGGCGACGAGCTATACGCCGGCTGACCGGTGCGTGCCTCGGTCACGCGCGCTCGCAGCCAACCGGCGCGCTCGCCTTCAACCACACTCTCGGCGTGACCGACGGGAAGGTGCACCACGATGTCGCCGCGCCGGTTGAGCCCGCCGGTTTCGTCCTTCTCAAGTTCACAGTGTTCCCATTCTGATCCATTCCACGCTTCCCACGTAAGCGGCGGGTCGGTCGGGTCAACACCAACCCCATCGATCTCACAGTCGAAGCGCAGCGCAATCGCGTTGGCTGGCGCGGCGGCCGTGAGCCCGATCACCAACAGGTCACCAACGGCCGGAACGTCACTGAACGCAGACACGGCTGTGCCAACCCGCAACTGGTCGGTCATGAACCGCATTGCATCGACGTCAGCACCGCGGGTGGCGACGATCGACACTTCGGTCGGAACAATCGTCAGGTCACCGAGTGTGCTGAACACGACCGGATCGTCCGCTTCGCCGCGCAGCGTCGCCGACTTGGTCCCGGCGGGGATCACCAGCGTGGATGTAGCCGTCGACGACAACCAGAACGTCACCCCAGTGCGAGCGGCAGTCGTCGGAAACAGCCGAATCCCGATCAGCTCCAGGAACTTGACGTACAGACGATCGGGCACGCGGTTCAGCCGGTACAACAGTTGATCGGTCATGAACGCGAATGTTTCAATCAAGGTCACGCCGGGGTCCGACACGTTGTGGTCGGTCCATCCTGGGCACCGGTCCATCACCAGCCGCTTAGCGTCATCGACAAGGTCTTGAAAGCGCCGATCGTCGAGGTGTGGGGCCGCGATCGCCATCAGTAATCACTTCCGTCATCGGGGATCGTGTAGAAGGGGAACACCAGGTTGCGCCGATCGTTGGTGCGTTTGACGGCGTACACGACCTCGACATTGAGCCGATTACGTTCGAACTCGTCCGGTCTGACGATCACGTCGTGGACGTCAACACGTGGCTCCCATTGGCGCACCGAGTTGCGCACTTCGAGCGCCAGCTCAGCGGCAGTGGAATGGTCGGCGGACCGGAACACGAAGTCGCGCATCTTGGAGCCGAACCGGGGACGCATTGGACGTTCCCCCGGATACGTCAACAGGATGATCTGAATAGCCTGTTCGAGCTCGCGTTCGCCGCTCACCATCGCAATCCCGCCGCGGTCGTTGACTGTTGGCGGAAATGACCATCCGGTGCCGACGAAATCGTGGCGAGCTGGGTCGGTCACGGGCATCTCATGTCTCCATTCGATTCAGTTTGGTCAGTTCAGCTTGACTTGGGTACCGGACAGTTCGAGGATTCCTGCGCCGGCGTCGATTTTCACGCCGGTACCACCCTTCAGGGTCAGCTTTCCGGGTGCCGCCGCTTCGATCGTGAGGTCACCCGCACTTGTGATCGTCAACTTCCCGCCCGCCCCTGACTGTTCGATCAGAATGCTGCCGCCAGATCCGTTTTGCTTGATTTCGATCGTCGCCGGCGGAGTCGTCGCGTCGCACAAGATCGTCAACTTCTTGTTGACGTCATCAAGCATCACCGTGATCGTGTCATCCTTGTTACCAATCGTGATTCCCGAGGTGGTCGCCGGAGCCGGTGGATCACCGTCATCGTCGACGAGTATCTTGTGACCGAGTCGGCTGACGAGGCCGCGCTTGACCACCTTGCCGCCAGGAATTCCAGAAATTACAGCGTCCCCGCCGAGCTCGATTTCAGTGTTGCCGTTGCCGAGGCCACCCAGCACGTAGGCGCGGCGGACATCACCGAATTCGAACCCGACGAGGACTTCATCACCGACTTCGGGGAGCGCGATAAAGCCGTAGCCCTCCCCGAGACCTGGCATCACGACCCTGGCCCAGTCGGTCTCGAAATCGGGCGACAACCACGGCAACGCGACCTTGACGCGGTACATCTTGTCGTCGTCAATGTTGTTCGTCACCAGACCCGGAACGAGCCCGTCAATCAGTCCGCGTTCACGTCGGTTGACCGAACCGCCGGTCGCCAGGCCGTGCAGGGAACGGTCATGGCGGCCACTCACCTCGAAGCGAATGTTGTACCCCTCGGTGTCGTCGAAGACGTGCTGCGCGGCGGTCACGTACCAGTCGCCCGCGAATCGTGCTGGAACGTGATCCAAGATCACCTTGGCACCAGCGGTGACGCCAGGAGTTGCCATGCATGATCCCTCAGCCTCGGCGAAGGTGCTGCCGACGTGCTCGGCGAATCCGGCTGCTACGGCGTCGGCAGCGCTTTGTGTGCTCGACCCCCACGCCAGCGGTCGATCGACCACGGCGTACGCGTCGCCACTTGCCCCAAGGAAACTCGGCATGAACGGAATGCTCGGTATCGACGGCAACGAAAGCGGGCCACCGTACGAGTTGGCGAGAGCGACCGGGTCGTCGCCAATCCCAGCCGTCTTCGACGCCAGTGAGGCCTTGCCTGACACGACGGCGACGTCTTGCGGGTCCCAGACGCGCACTTCGGTTTCGCTCACCAGCCCCGCCGAACTCACACGCGGGCGCAACCATCGGAGGTTCTCTCCGAACGTCAAGGTCGGTGCTCCAAGACCGGCCATATCAGCGAGGCCACCAGCCGCGCCGGCGAGGCCACCGGCACTCATCCCTGGTGCCGGCCGGAAGAAGAACTCGCCATCGACAACCCCGGTCTCAAAGCCGATTTCGATGGCGCGTCCCCTCAGGAATTCCCAGTCGGTTTGGGCAACCTGGGCAACGTAGCGATGAGTCACCCCAGGGTCCTGTACATCGCCGACGGTCAGTCCTGCTTCGTCGGCGACACGCGTGGCGATATCACCATCGGTCGAATCGAGAAACGTTCGACTTCGGCGGGCGCGTTGCAGGCGATGAGCGTGCTCATAGCCGCGTACGACGGTGAAGTGGACGAGGTGGTCGTAGTCACCCTCGATCGACGTCACCTCCCCGACGATCAGATCAGTTGCCGTTGGGCCTTCCCCGACCGACACGGTGATCTCGGCACCAATGTCGATGAAGGCGTCATCCAACACCGTGCCTTCGCGGTCGAGGAACGTCAATTCGAACATGTCAGGTCTGAGCAGGCTGGTATCGACGACCGTCCGAATCAGTTTCGGTTCGACCATCGGGTTGAGCGGCGCGGACACCCCGAGCTTGACCGACACCGATGGGCGGATCGCTCCGGTCTCGACCGCTCCCGGCATGCTCATCGCGACGCCTCCGCCAGTCGGCGCAACTCATCGCGGGCAGGTAGGTAGATCACGTCGCCGGGCTGCAGCGAATGGGGATCATCGATCCGATTGACCTCGGCGATTGCACGCCAGGCGTTGGGATCGCCGAATGTCTGCACGGCGATCGACATCAGTGTCTCGTCAGCATGTACGACGTGACGATTGCGACCGGGCCGCCCACCCGACGTCGGATTTGTCAGACTGAGTGGGCTTGGTGACTCCTTCAGCACCAGCGTGCAAACCGCGTGCAGCGGGATGCCTTCCTCTGACACGCGCACGTAGGTGATGTCGACACGCGTCATCTGAGCGGTCAACGTGAGGCCGGCAACCGGTGGCCCCCATTGCACGATCAGATCAGGTGGTCGACTCGCTGGTAGACCGATCGCCGCAGTGATAGCACCAAGCAGTCCTGATGCCGGAGACAGCCAGTTCATCAAGTTGTCGCACATCACCTTGCATTCGGGCCCGACGAGATGGGCCTTGGTAATCGTCATTGTCAGCGGGTCAGTACCGTGGAAGATCGCACCTAATGATCCCGTCGTTCCGCCCACCGGCATGCCGCCACCGTCTGAGGCACTCCCTTGAGGCCGACCACCACCCGCCTGCTGGCGGCTGACCTTGATTGCTTCCGGGTTGTAGTCGAACAGAACGAACTCGGCCGGCATCACCATCTTGATGATCTTGAGTCGATCAGCCATCAAGGAACCCCTCGTGTACGAGTTCAAGCGTCTCAATCGCCACGGACTTCCCACTAGCGTCGAACTGGGGGCCCTTCCACGACGATGGCAACGCATTTTTCAACGTCCAGGAGGCGACCTCGCCCTGTCGTGCATCGTGCATCGTGATCGTGGCTGTGTTGGCACCAGAACTGACCAACCAACCGTCACTCGCTACCTCCTCGAGCCAGGCCTTGGTGGTGGCCCAATCGCCCGCCTTCATCGCCCGCTGGAGCACTACCGGCGTGTATTCGGCGCGGCCAGGGACGTAACTGGTGTAGGCGTGTTGACCGAGCTCTGGGATCTTCTCATGCTTGAATGTGACCGCCAGGCCCTTGCAGGTCGACCATGATCCGAGGCTGAAGCCATCGACGACGACCTCGAATCGCATTGCCAAACCAAGTTGGTCCTCCGTGAGCAAAGACATCACATCATCTCGTCAGATCACTCTTTGGTGAGAAAGCCCATGTGGGCGAGCTCAAGTGTTTCGAGGGCGACTTTGCTGGCCGATGCTTCGAATGCAGTCACGGCCCATTTCACCGGGATCACATGCCGCAACGTCCACTTCATTACGGTCGCCTTCTTGGCGTCTTGCAGTTCGATCGAACCCGTACAGGGCTTGTGCGCAAAAGAGTTGCTGTTCAGCCAGTCGTGAACAGCCGGCGTGCCTGCCGACTCGGCCGCCCGTTCGAGCTTGATCGTGCTGTACTTGGTGTTGCCGGGAAAGAACCAGCGATCGTTCCCGGCATCGCCGGCGCGGTACTCGACGAGATCCCAGGCGACGTCGAGACCGGATGCTTTCGACCAGCTCCCAAGGTTGACCTTGGTTTCATCGATGGTGACCAGGAACCGCATCGCCATCCCCAGCTGGGTATCGGTTGCGAGTGGCATGTGGATTGTCCTCTCAGAGTGAAGGGCTAACGAACGTCGGCCAATACGCCGGCACGTTCTCGGTCGATTAATAGTTCGCTACGAATCTGGCGTCGGATTCGACTCCACAGCCGACGCGAGAGGAGTTCAAGGTCGAGGTCAGTTGCTGCCGAGAAGATTCGACCTGCTTCCAACTCATCGGCATCTGGGGCGACGTTGTAACCCGCCAGTTCGTCGTGGGCGGGCTCGGGATCCGACTGGGTCAGCGCCGCAGCGGCGGTCGTTGCGACTGCTGTTCCCGCCCCAGACATCAGGCCGGCGGCTATCGGCGCCGTGGTCGGTGCCGTGGTCGGTGCCGTGGTCGGTGCCGTGGTCGGTGCCGTGGTCGGCGTCACAGCGGCGGTTGCAGGCGTTGTCGCCGCAGTCGGCGTTGCAGTTGTTGGCGCAGTGGCTTCTGGCGTCGGAAGCGCTCCGCCAATCGTTCCGTCCGCCGCGATGCTCACGTCGTGATCGGTATCGACGTACGTCGGCGTGGCAAACTCAAGCGGACGATCGGTGTCGACTTGTGCTCGAATC
>JANOTN010000164.1:0-40690 GCA_031416375.1 Ilumatobacteraceae bacterium | reverse complement strand
GACGCGATTTCTGAGGCACTCGACGAGTTGGATGATGACGACTCGCTGTGGGCCGGAGTACTCACCGGGTCGAGGACGTTCTTCAGTGCGGGCAGCGATCTCAACTCAGGTGGCGACTACGACACGCTGCGCGGCGGCCAGTACGGGATCATCAAACGAGATCGTCGCAAGCCGTTGATCGCCGCCGTCGAGGGGGTCGCGCTGGGTGGCGGTCTCGAGATCGTGTTGGCGTGCGACATGGTGGTGGCGGCGACGACCGCACGGTTTGGCTTGCCGGAAGTGTCGATCGGTTTGATCCCGACCTGCGCAGGTCTGTTCCGTGCGCCTCGATCCTTTCCGCTCAATCTGGCACGTGAGTTGATCCTGACCGGCGAGCCGATCAGCGCCGAGCGCGCCCACGCCGCTGGATTCGTCAACGTGCTGTGCGAACCAGGTCAAGCGGTTGATGCAGCGGTTGCTATGGCGCAGCGGATTTGTCGCAACGCCCCACTGTCGGTTCAGGCATGTCTCGCTGCGGTCAACCAGCATCTGGTGTCCGATACTGCACCGGGCTGGGCCGCAACCGCTGCGGCGCTGGGGTCGATCATCGGCACACCTGACCAAGCAGAAGGTGTGCGAGCCTTCTTCGAGAAGCGTCCACCCGAGTGGACCGGCAAGCGAGACAGAGACCTATGACGCAACGAGTTTCAGTGGTATCAGGCGGAGGAACGGGGATCGGGAGGGCGATCGCCCATCGGCTCGCGAGTGATGGCATGCACGTCGTAATCACAGGTCGGCGTGGTGACGTTGTCGACCGCACGGCCGCTGAGTTGAGGCGCGAGACCGACCGCCAGGTCAGCGGGTTCCAGGCCGATGTGGGCAACCCCGACGATGTTGCCGCGCTCGTTGCCCATGTGACGGAACAGTACGGTCGTGTCGATGCTGTGGTGTGCAACGCAGGCGGCAGTTCAGGTCTACCCTCGGGCACGCTGCATGAGGTCGCGTCTGAATGGCGTCGAACCTTCGATCAGAATGTGCTGACGGCAGTATTGCTCGTGCAAGGTTTCCTCCCGACGCTTGCTCGACCAGGTGGCCGCATCATCCTGATTGGCTCTAACTCGACTAAGTCGGGCGGAGGGATTCCGTCGTACGCGGCGTCGAAGGCGGCTCTCAGTGGGTGGGTGCTGAACCTGGCTGCAACTCATGGTCGTGACGGGATCACGGCCAACATCGTGTCGCCCGGCTACACGCCCGATACCGAGTTGTTCGGCGATGGCCTCCCTCGGGAACTCCACGATCGAATCGTTTCGCGCACTGCCATCGGTCGCGCTGGCAAGTCGGTCGATGTCGCCGGCGCAGTCGGTTACTTGGTGTCGCCCGAGGCGTCGTTCGTCACCGGTCAAGTACTCGAAGTGACGGGTGGCTCGTTGCCACCGACGGCGTGAACGCAATGACCGAAACCGTTCGTCACAGTTCGCTCGTCGTCGAGATCGACGGCCCGGTCGCAACGATCACGTTGGACCGCCCGGAACGTCGCAACGCGATGAACACCGAGATGGTGCACGAGATGCTGGCTGTGCTGGAAGGGATCGCGTTCCGACGTGAGATCCGGATTGTCGTACTGACCAGCTCCGGCGACCGGTTTTTCTGTCCAGGGGCCGACTTGGCGCCGGACCCCGACCGCGACGGCCGGCCACCGCCCCCGTTGCCGGCTGCCTGGGAGCTACGCGCACCCGTGCTGCTGCACGAGATGCCGCAGCTCACGATCGCCGCCATCAACGGTGCCTGTGCAGGCGCCGGGCTCGGTTACGCGGCTGCCTGTGACATCCGGATCGCTTCTGAGTCGGCGCGATTTGCGACAGCGTTTCTCGATGTTGGAGTCGCTGGAGATATGGGTTTGCCCTGGACCCTGACGGCTGCAGTCGGTGGTGCCCGGGCTCGCGAGTTGTTCTTCCTGCGGGGCAAGTTCGACGCCGCCGAGGCACTTCGGATCAGTCTCGTATCGGCCGTGTATCCCGTCGAGTCGTTCCGAACCGAGGTTGCCGCGATCGTCGAACGACTCAGTCACGCCGCACCGCAAGCGTTGATGACGATGAAGGCCAACTTCCTCGCCGCCGAACGGCTTGGTTTCAGTGACTACGTCGATCTCGAGACGGAACGTCATCTGCAACTCGTCGTTGGCCCGGAATTTCGAGCCGGAGTGGAAGCCTTCGTCGCCCGCCGCGCCCAGCCGACCGGCTAGCTCGGCAGTTCGGGGTGGCCCGGGGCGAAGCTGCGGACGTGGATCACGTCGATCATCTGGCCACGTGGACGGGTGATCGCGAACACGATCGCATCGGCCATCCAGGTCGGCTCCATGCCGGGACCGGCGACCCGCGTGAGGTAACCGCTTTCCATCCAGTCGCCGTACGCCTGCTCGATTTCGGCCATCTCGAAGTTGTCACCGAACGCTGTACCGCCGACCGAACCAGAGGTGTATCGCGTGACCCGGATGTTCTCCGGCTTCAACTCATGCACCATCATCTCGCTGAACGAGTCGAGCCCGCCCTTCGATGCCCCGTAGAGCACCATGCTCGGCAGATACTCGCCGACGATCTCTGATGACACATTGACGATGTCGCCACCACCGGCGACTCGCATCAACGGGACGGCGGCGCGGGTCGTGTAAATCGGACCGAGCAGGTTGACGCCCATCACGAAGGCAATGTCATCGTCGGTCGCATCCTCGATGCGGCGGATTCGGGCAACACCGGCGACATTCAGCAGGGCATCAACCTTGCCGAACTGTTCGGCGATAGCGGCGAACGCCGAGCGAACGCTGTCGGGGTGCATCACGTCGCAAATGATTGGGGTGGCGCCGACTTCGGCTGCTGCTGAGTCGAGACGCTCCTTACCGCGGGCCAACATCACGACACTGGCACCCTCTGCGGTGCATGCCTTCGACGCCGCTAGGCCGATTCCGGCCGAGGCGCCGACGATAACGACAACTTTGCCCGCGAGCTGATTTCCCATGCTGAGAACCTAGTCGCACGATGCAACACGGCAGCAAGAAAGAGGTTACGATTTTTGCAAAGTCGCTCACCTGGGGGTACGAAATGACCGCACTCGATAACGAGATCGCTCCGGCCGGTTGCCCGGTTGCTCACTACGACACGATCAATGTCGCCAGCGCTCCGGCCGGTTGGCACTTCGACAACTTCGACAAGAAACGCGAGGAGGCACCGATCCATCAAGGGTTGGCCTCGGGCAACGACTATTTCCTCGTCACACGCCTCTCCGACATTCGAGCTTCGTTTCAGAACCATGCGGTGTTCTCGAACTCGGCCGTCACACCGAACGACCCGAACCCGCCGTATCGGTGGATTCCCGAAATGCTCGATCCGCCGATCCACACCAAGTGGCGACAGCTACTGGGTCCGCTGTTCTCGCCGGCAGCCGTAGCCGAGTTGGAACCGAAGGTCCGGCAGGTGTTCGCCGAGATCCTTGACGATGTTGCCGCCAAGGGTTCCTGCGACTTCGTGCACGAGGTCGCGTTGCGGTTTCCGAACACGATCTTCATGGACATCATGGGGCTGCCACGAGGCGATGCCGAATTGTTCCAGAAGTGGGAGGTCGACATCTTGCACGGCGCTCGTGTGACCGATGAGGATCAGAACCGGCAGGTCAACGCCATGATGGCCGTGATCGGTTACTTCGCCAAGCTGATCGCGGAGCGCCGCACCGAGCCGCGCGACGACTTGTTGAGCGTTGCGATTGGGTGGGAGATCGACGGCGAGAAGATCCCCGATCAAGACCTGCTCGACTTCTGTCTGCTGATGTTCATGGCCGGCCTCGACACTGTCGCCGCCCAACTCTCGTACAGCTTCTGGCACCTTGCGACGCATGAGGGCGATCTGGAGCGGATCGCCAATGAACCGGAGATCATCCCGACCGCAATCGAGGAATTCCTTCGGTACTACTCGTTCGTCACGCCTGGCCGGAAGGTGATGTCAGACACGGTGATCGCAGGATGCCCGGTCAAGGCGGGACAGATGGTCTACATGCCGCTGGTCTCTGCCAATCGCGACCCACGTGAGTTCCCCGACGCCGACAAGGTGATCATCGATCGCCAGAACAATCGTCACATTGCCTTCGGGGCTGGCCCACACCGCTGCCTTGGCTCGCATCTGGCCCGGCAGGAACTGCGGATCGCGCTTGAGATGTGGCACGAACGGATTCCGAGCTACCGCCTCCAGCCCGGAGTCGAATTGCGTGAGCACGGAGGCCAAATTGGCCTCGACAATCTCCCGATCGAGTGGGACGCGTAGTTCGTGGATACGACGCGACACACCGGCAGGGTTGCCCTCGTCACGGGCGCAGCGTCGGGAATCGGTAGGGCGACCGCACTCCGACTTGCTGGTGAGGGAGCGATCGTGCTTGCCACCGACGGCAACGCCGACGGACTCGCTTCACTTGTAGCCGAGAGCCCGACGATCACCACAGTCATCGGCGATCTGCTCGACCTGAAGTTCACGAACGTCCTCGTCGATGCCGCCGAGGCGCTCGGACCGGTGATGATGCTTGCCAATGTGGCAGGGATCATGGACCATTTCGTGCCGGTCAGTGAGGTTGACGACGAACTGTGGGACAAGGTCCTCGCTGTCAATCTGACGGCTCCGATGCGACTGTGCCGACGCCTGATCCCGATCATGTCCGAGCGTGGCGGCGGCCGGATCCTGAATGTTGCGTCGGTTGCCGGGCTCGGTGGATCGGGTGCCGGAGCTGCCTACATCGCCTCCAAGCACGCCATCATCGGGCTCACGAAACACATCGCCTTCACGTACGGACCGCAGAACATCCGCTGCAACGCGGTGTGCCCTGGCGGAGTTGCAACCAACATCGGCACCACGGCGGCACCTACCGTGCCGTGGGCGTTCGAGCGTCAGATGTTGGGGATCGCGCTCGGCGAGAAGACGGCCGAACCCGACGAGATCGCAGCGGTCATTTCGTGGCTGGTGTCAGACGAGGCGAGCAACGTCAACGGTGTCGCTCTATCAGCTGATGGAGGCTGGAAGGCGGCCTAACTCTGGAGACGTGGGGCCAGATCGCGGCCAACGGGGATTGCCAGCTCGTAGACCTGTCGCCCGATTCGCATGTCGCCCATGTCGCCCATACCTTTCAGCTTGATCGCCAGCATCGCGTCGGTCGGGCCGACGATGATCGTTTCGCCACCCGTCGACTCGCGCCACTTGCGCGACTCCTTGACCACCTGGCGTGCCCCAATCTTGCCGAGTAATCCTTGGCGACGGTCCGACAGCGGTGCCAGGACGAGTTGCACATCAGCCGTCGGGGCGAAGTCGGCCGAGAAGGCGCTGCGATGACCGCCGTCGATGTAGCGCTTTCCGTCGATCTTGTGAGGCCGTACGAACGGGAACGGCGATGAACTGGCGGCGACGATGTCGGCTGGGCGATGGTCACCCGCCCACAGCACGTGCCGTCGGAACGTGAGCATGCGCACCGCCACCGCTCCAACGTTGGTTGCATCGACGGAACCGTAGAGCTGTTCCGTGAGCGGTGATGCCCGCACGAGGAAATGGCCGCATGACGCGACGTACTCACGCCAGATTGGAGCGACGTCGTCAAACTCCAGGCCGGCCGTAATCGCCACCGCGGCGTGCGAGCCGCCGGAGGTACCGATCAGGGGGCCGACCGAAATGTCGATCCCGCCCTCGCGTAGGCCGTGTGCAACGCCAAGGCAGAAGCCGAACGCATACGCGCCGCCGCCCCCACACGAGACGGCGATCGATGGGCGACTCGAACTCATTGCGTAGACGCTACGACTTGACGATCTCGTCAAGAACACGGCAGAGTCATTCCGTGCTTGATCTCCCAGGACTCTTGACGTTGCTTGATATCGAGGAACTCGACCGTGATCTGTATCGGGCCCAGAATCCGAGTCTGGGGTTTGCCCGTCATCTGTACGGCGGTCAGGTCGCAGCGCAAGCGTTGCGAGCCGCCGCGGCGACCGTTCCCGACGGTCAGTCGGCGCACTCATCGCACGGGTACTTCCTCCGGATGGGCCGAACGGATCGTCCGACGGTGCTGCGGGTACATCGCGATCGCGACGGCCGCTCGTACTCCCATCGGCGAGTCGAGGCGATTCAGGATGGCGAAGTGATCTTCAGCCTGGCAGCCTCGTTCCACGTCGCTGAGCAGGGTCCGCAGATGGAGATCGACGGGCCTGACGGTGTGTGGGACGTCGAATCGTTGCCAATCGCGGGGCTTGGGCAAGGCAACGCCGAACACCTCGACATCTTCGAGCTGCGAGTGCTGATGACGGAACCGCATGCCCAACAACCACCGGGGCATCTCCGTTCGCCGGCGCGGTTCTGGATTCGACCCAAGGGTGTTGTCGGCGATGACCCGGTCGTGAATGCCTGCATCGTGATGTATCTCTCGGACATGGGGAGCGGTTTCAGCGAACTCGACATGCCAGGGGTGCCGTTCGGTGGCGGCCCGACGCTCGATCACGCCGTGTGGTTTCATCGCCCTGTCGCAGTGGATCAATGGTTGCTGCTCCATCTCGAACCCGTGATTGCCACGCGCGGCCGCGGTTGGTATCGAGGCGGCGTGTTCGATCGGTCAGGTGTCCGACTGGCATCGGTAACGCAGGAAATCGTGGTGCGTGAAGTCACGGCCGAGGGTGTTCAGCGGGTTGCCGACTTCTGGAACCCCTGGCTCGAACGCCAGAACGGGTGATTGTGACCTCGCTCAAGTCGGTCACGCCTTCGTTCGATACATATTCGGTGGATCTGTTTCCTAACACTCTTTCGTTTCGTGTCGTCACCACATTGGACGTCGACTCGGAATCGCAAATACCCATGCGGTTCACCGGGCGCGTCCGAAAACTGAACGACGGCGTGGTTGAGTGCATCACCTGGTTGGACAAGGGCGTGATGGAGGACCCGTCGCCGCGCACCCCTGCGTATGTCCTATACCGTCGAAGCGGCGAAGCGAAGCAGGAGTGCCATTACCGACTTGGCCGGTTACACGACCCCGAGCCAGGACAACCGGCGGTACGCGGCTACTTCGCCGATGGGACCCCGCGGTACGTGGAGCACTACCGATATGGTCGCCGCCACGATGCGCGCGAGTCGCCGGCGATCCTCCGAAGAAGGCTGGACGGCACAGTTCGCAGTGTCGTGCACTACCACGACGGTGTGCGAGTCGGCGCAGCCTCAGCGGAGTGAGACGAGCATGCAGCCGGAGACCGGGCCGCCGCCGGCACCCACTGCGGCAATCTCGAGATCTTTGAGGATCTGACGATCGCCACCCTCTCGCCAGAGCTGGACGCACGCTTCGTGGAGGTAGCCGAGGCCATGCAGTCGTCCACCGGAGAGTTGTCCGCCCTGTGTGTTGAGTGGTCGCTCGCCGTCGAGGGCGATCCGTTCGCCGCCTTCCACGTAGCGACCTGCGTCGCCGTGCTCGCAGAATCCGAGCGCTTCGATCCACTGCAGCGTGAGATAGCTGAAGCCGTCGTACAACTCCATGAAGTCGACATCGGCTGGCTTGATCGTTGTCATTTCGTACATCGCATGAGCTGAATCGTGAGATGCCATCGTGGTCAGGTCGCGACGCTGATCCCATGTGTGTCGCTCATAGAGCGCGGCGCCGACCGCTTCGATGGTGATCGGTGCCCGACGCAGTCCGGAGGTGGCGTCTCGACGCGACACGATCACGGCGACCGCGCCGTCGCATGGCACGTCACAGTCGTAGAGGCAAAACGGTTCGGTGATCATGCGTGCGTTGAGGTAGTCGTCCATCGTCATCGGATCTCGGTAGATCGCGTTTGGATTGAGGGCGGCGTTGCGTCGACAGGTCAGCGCGATTTGGGCGAGTTGTTCCCTCGTCAGCCCGAACTCGTACATATAGCGCTGCGCGTACATCGCGATCCACGTCGAAGCAGACGGTGCGCCAAACGGAGCGGTCCATTCGCGGCCACCGTCGGCCCTCCCCGTACCGGCGTACATCGTCGATCGACCGCCGCCCATTTGGGCAGACGACTCCCATACCGATCGAAAGCACACGACGTGTGTCGCCAACCCGGATGCGACGGCCATCGCTGCGTCGAACGCCGGACCAAGTTGGCCGGCGATCTCGGCCGATCCGAGGTGCCAGCGGGTTCGCAGCCCAAGTGCGTCGTGAAGTTCATTGGCGCCGGCTCCAGTGAACCCGGCGTCACCCCGGCTTCCCGGGTACGTGGCGACACCGTCGATGTCGTCGGGCGTCAACCCAGCGTCGCTGATTGCTCGCAAACAGGCCTCGACCGTGAGATCCAGCCCAGATCGACCGAGTCGCCGACCAACTTGTGACTGACCCACACCGGTGACAACGGCCTTGCCGTCGAGCCAACTCACGATGTCACCGTGCCAACAGCGACAGGCGTGAACAGCGGGATCCAGACGTCCTCGCAGCGTTCGAAGAACACCGAGACTTGCTGACCGATGAAGACCGACTCGGGTTGGCAGCCGACGATGTTGGTTGTCAAGCGAACATCGGCCTGATCAGCCAGTTCGACGATCGCTACGACGTAGGGCGGCGGGAACGATTCGTACCAGGCGTGGCGCACGATGCTGAACGTCGCAACGGTCGCCAATCCCGACACGGGTTCGGGGCCGACGTCGATGCTTCGACAGCGAAAGCAGACGGGCGCGGGTGGATGAAAGAACTTGCCGCAGGCACCGCAGAAGTGAATCATCAACTGATCGTTGCCACCTCCCGCCCAAAACGATGCAGTGTCCATCGCCGGATTCGGCAGCACTCGCGATGTTGGACGTTGGTAGTCGACGTCGCTGGCGTTCATGAGTTCCTCCGGGGTGGATGGTGAGGGTGGATGGTGAGGGTGGACGGCTACAGCTGCAGCATTCGCGATCGTCCGCCGTCGAACCGCTGACACTGGTAGTGCCGGTTCATCGATGACCCAGCAGGTCCGAGTGCCATGTGCGTTCGCAGGTTTCGCTTGTGAAACAGGATCGTGAGTTGCTCGTCGTAGCGACCGGTTGCGGCATCGGCTATCACGAACGCTTCGAGTTGGCGTTCGGCGTCGATCCAATCTGCAGGTCGATGGCCGAGTAACTGGTGGACATCGTCGAGGTCGGCGGCGTCGAGCACATCGCCGATCTCGCTTCGGCGTTGCAGATGGCGCGCCATACGGAACGCCAACCGGGCCTGATGCTGGAGCTCGGGATCCGGTGCCGACATCGCCCCGAGTGATCGGACGAGTTGGCTGAACGTGACGTCATGCCGGATCGCGCGTGCGGGAGGAACTTCGACCGTTGGGAGTTCCAAATCGAGGTACTCGCCGAGGAACTCGGTGGTCATCAGGTTGGTCTCACTGTTCCACTGCATGAATGTCATCAGGTCGGTGTCGGGGCCGGGTGCCGCCACGGCGGCACCGAACTGGAGTTGGTTGCCCATGCACGCCGCGAAATGGTGACGCTTGATCGCTTCGAGATCGACCGGCTGGCCTGTGAGTTGCTCGTATCGTGAGTACAACTTGCCCATCTCGCCGAACGGGATCAGTGTGTCGCGCATCCGCCAGATCGTGATGTCACCGAGCGGGTCGCCGACGTGGCCGAACTCGAGATCGATGATCGCCACGAGGTGACCATCGACATGGTGGAACTGGCCGCTGTCCCACACGAGCGGGGCAAGTCGGCCTCCTCCATACGGCATGTGCCTTTTCAGCCAGCCGACACAGAACTCGGCGAATGGGTCGGCGTGGTTCTTGCGCTCCCGATAGCGGCCCTCCATGTTGCCGTGCCCGATCATCGCCGAGTCCTGACCTGGCCCGGGATGCATGATTCCTGCTTCGATGAAGGGTGCCGGGTCGGTCTGATGGAGACGGGCAAGTTGTTGCAGGTACTCGTCGACGACCGTGTCGCGGTCTGCGTCGGTAACGCCTTCGAAACCGGGCTGGCCGGGCACTCGCGCCATCAGCACGCAATCGAGCCCACCGACCTGTTCGAGGTACTCGTAGAGGTGCGGAACCGGGAACTCGCGTTGTTCCATCAGTTGATGGAACGTGTACTCGTGTCGAAGTGGAAATGCTTGGCTGTCGGGCCGGTCGCCGCGCAGCACGACGGGAACAGTCTCGCCGTCGCGTTCGACGTCGATGAACCAGGTCGGACGCCACCGAAGTTGGCGTTCGATCTTGACAACCATGCCGCCGATCCGACCGCCGATCGCGTCGCGAATCTGATCGAAGCTCGGAATCGGCATGCCGCTAGGCCGGCTTCGGTTCACGCGGCAGACCAAGGGCGCGCTCGCCGATCAGGTTCTGCATCACCTGGTTGCTGCCGCCAGAGATCGTGTACGCCTTGGCGTAGAGCAACTCGTCTTGCCAGCTTCCGCCGTCGATTGCGTACGGCGAATCGGTGGCAAGCATGCCATAGGCACCTTGGATCGTGATCCCGTAGTGCGACAGATCCTCGTTGAGGATCGCGAACCCGAGCTTGGTGAGTGGCACGTCCATCGCCCGTTCGTGGCCGGAGGCGCGACGGGCCATTGCCGCCTGCGAGAGCAGGCTGGCGGCTTGCACGCGAGCGGTGAACCTGGCGATCTGCTGGCGGACGATTGGGTCGTCAGCGAGGCGTCCGTACGTTGACGGTGTTCTGCGCGCCAGTTCGATCAACGCGTCGAGGTTTTGTCGGAGCCGGATCACCAGTGCACCGACACCGGCCCGCTCGGCTGCGAGGCTGTCGGTGGCGATCTGCCATCCGTTGTTGAGCTCGCCGATCAACGCATCGGCTGGCACACGGACATCGTCGAAGAAGACTTCGTTGAAGTCGGACGTGCCAGTCATCTCCTTGAGCGGACGAATCGTGACTCCGGGCAGCGACATGTCGAACGCGAAGGCGCTGATCCCCGCGTGCTTGCTCACGGTCTGGTCTGTGCGAGCGAGCAGGTAACCCATGTCGGAGAAGAAGGCGTTGGTGCTCCACACCTTCTGTCCGTTGACGACAAAGGTGTCGCCGTCGAGGACGGCAGTTGTGCGCATCGAGGCGAGGTCACTGCCGGCGTCCGGCTCGCTGAACAACTGACACCAGACGTGTTCGTAGGTCCGGATCTTCGGCAGGTACTCGTCGCACTGGGCTTTGGTTCCGAAATGCAGGAGTGCGTGCGCCGTTAGTGAACCGGCTCCGATCGGGATCGCCGCACGTGCGCGTGCGAACTCCTCGGTGACGACGAATTCCTCGGCGGGGTCGTAGTCGGCCCGACCGCCGTACTCGACCGGCCAGTCGGCTCCATGAAATCCGGCATCGTAGAGTTGGCGGCTCCAGGCCCGCAACAGCGCCGACTCGTCGGCGTTCTCGGGTGAGCGGGTGCCGACTCGGTAGGGCAGGTCGGGGGCGTTTGCGGCGATGTAGTCATGCACATGCCGACGGAATGCCTCGATCTCGGTTGTCATCTCGGTCACACTAACCTGACAGATTCGTCAAGTAGTAGGGGAGTGAGGTTCGAGATGTTCGATCTGACCGGCAAGGGAGTCGTTGTCACCGGTGGTGGTCGTGGGATCGGCCGCGGGATCTCGCGAGCGATGGCGAAGTGCGGTGCCGGCCTAGTGGTGGCTGGACGGTCGGAGGGTCCCCTGAAGGACACCGTCGACGAGTTACGTACGATCGGTGTGCATGCCATACCTGTGGTGACTGACATCACGAGCCGGGCGTCGGTGGATGCGTTGGTCGCCGTGGCGCTCGAGGAATTCGGGGCCGTCGACTGCTGGGTCAACAACGCCGGTAGCGCCAACGCCTCCGATGTTGGGCCGTTGATCAACCTCAGTGAGGCGAGCTGGGACGCGGTCGTCGATCTGAACTTGAAGTGGACGTTCTTCGCCGCTCAGGCTGCCGCACGGGCGATGGGTGAGCGCGGTGGTTCGATCGTCAACATCTCGTCGCGGAGTGGCTCGCAGCCGAACCCGATGACCGGTCAGTACGGGGCCGCAAAGGCCGGGATCGAGAACCTCACGGCGACGATGGCCGTCGAATGGGGCCATCTCGGAATTCGGGTCAACGCGGTCGCTCCGGGGCTGGTGCCGACCGACGAAAGTCTTGCCCCCGGCGGCAGCATGAGCAAGCCGAGCCGGGTGGCGCGGCAGATTGAAGCGGTGCCGATGCGACGTCTCGGAACGGTCGACGACATCGGCGCGGCGTGCGCCTTCCTCGCCTCCGACGAGGCCAGTTGGATCAATGGCGAAACGATCCAGATCACCGGCGGCAGCCGGCTCACCGTCGGCTACCTCGCCTACATGCACCGGATCACCGAACAACTCGCCACCGAACAACGCGGCGATTGAGTCCGTTCGGTCGGCTTAAGCCGAAGTCGTGGAAGTTTTAGTACGGTATAGTTACGGGTAGTCGGTATTTGCGAACGAAACAGATCGGAAATCTAGTGACGATGTTCGAGAACCCGTTTCACCCTGGGTCGGGCGATGAGCCGCCCTATTTTGCTGGTCGCCACGTCATCTTCGATGACGTTCTGCTCGGCTTGCAGCGTGGTCCTGGAGCTCTGGAGTATCACCGGCTGATTGTGGGCGGCGAAGGCACGGGCAAGAGCGTCCTGCTGCGTCGTATCGAAGCACTCGCCCGAGACGAGTGGCGGTGGACAACTGTCACCTGGCAAGGCGGGACCGGCGGGTCACTTAAACAGCTTCTCATCGAAGAAAAGCCGCGCATCGAAGCGGCGCTTGTAGCCAAGACGCGGCGCGTTCCCAAAGCAATCGTGCCTGCCCCGGCCCCTGCCGGCAGAGCGATTCATCCCAATGATCTGCTCGGGCAGACAGTTACCTCGCGACTTCGCCATCTTGGGACGGTTGCCAAGCAGCACGACCGCACGTTGCTGTTCGTGATCGATGACCTACAGGCCGTCGGCCCATCCGACATTGCGGCGTTGAGCGGGTCGTTACACACGCTCGTGAGCAACGAAGGTCTGCCGATCGGGCTGGTCGCCGCCGGGCTCTCCAACACAAAGTCGGTGATCGGTGCAATCCCGGGTACGTCGTTTCTCGAACAGCGGGAACCGCTGCGGATTGGCAATCTCGAACCAGATGCCACGATCGACGCGTTGCAACGCCCGATCGAATCCACTGGTCGGAGCATTACCCGGTCGGCGCTCGACCACCTCGTGACGGCCACCGAGGGTTACCCGTATGCCGTGCAGCTTGCAGGGAAGTACACATGGGATGCGGCTAAGACCGATGATGAAATCACGCTCAGCCACGCTCGCAGTGGAGCCAAGCGAATGGCCGCTCACATGGCCAAGCACGTGTACGAAACTCGTTGGAGCGAGTTGGTGAGTGCGGAGCGCCGGTATCTACGCGTAGCCGCCCAGTTAGTGGATGCGGATGGCGAAATCAGTACTGGCGAGATTGCCGAACAGCTCGGACTCAAGCACTCCCAACTGTCACCCGTGAGAGCCGACCTCATCGACCGCCGCCTGATCTTGCGGCCAACGCGCTACGGACAGGTGGTCTTCGACGTCCCCGGCTTCGCCCAATGGATCATTGACGCCGGCAGCGAGGATTCCTGAGTATCAGTGGACGTTGCGCGTCGAGGGATGCTCACACGGCGTCTGAACGTTTGGTGTCAGACACCAAACGTTCATCATCAGACAACTCGACGTTCTCACATGGTCTTGGGGTAGTACTCGCCGGGTTCGAGTTTGGCTGTGTCTTTGGCGAAGTCACTGGCGAAGGGCCAGTCGGATTCCTCGCCTGGCAGCGGCGCTTGCGTGAATCGTCCGAACTCGCCACCAACTCGTTCGTTGCCGACGATCGACCAGGCCTGACGCTTGTAGGTCCAGTTGTCGGGCTGGAACCGATGGCACGCATCGAAATGGGGGACCGCGGCGTCACGATCTCCGGAGCGCCACAGATGGTTCGCCAGCGCGAAGTGGGCGGCACCTTCAGACATCGACATCGGACGTGGCTGCGAACGAGCGACAACCTCGTCGGGTGTGAGAGCGAACCGGCTCTCGCCACCGTTGGCTACCCAGTCGCGGATCGCGTCGGGATACGAGGCGCGGTCTTGGCCGCCCCCGAGGAGTTGGGCGATGCCCTTGCGCTCAGTCTTTGCTTCGCCCACGGTGTCGCCGCTCTTCTGGCGTGCATCGGCAGCGAGTTCGGCGTTTCGCCTGGCGATTTTCATCAGTCCTTCCGGCAGTCTGGATAGCCCGGGCCAGCCAGGTTCTGGCGGGCGCACAATCACACCCTGCTCGTCGATCCAAATCACGTTGGGGATGTTGACGACGCCAAATAACGCATCCATCTGATGCGTCTCGTCGATCAGCGACGGGTGCTCGGGCGCGGCGGCTTCGATGTACGGGCGTGAGACATCGACGCCGCTCATCTCCAACGAAACGGTGACGATTTCCACGCCGAGTGGATGGAGTTCGCTACGGAGTGCCTGCCACCCGGGCAGGTCATAGCAACAACCTCAATAGGGTGCCCACGAGACGATCACGACCTTCTGCCCACGCAACGACGACAGCCGGAACTCGTTGCCGTCGATGTCGGGAAGCACCAGCTCTGGTGCATTGGCGCTGACAAGGGCTCGTCCGTTGATCGACTCTGGCCCGATCGCCCAGAGTCCCGCAGATTGATCGTGCACGATCGCCATCCCGAGACGCTCTGTGGTGTCGATAAGGTCGAAACCGTTCGACTGTTTTGTTTGATCGAGGGGAACACACACGTCGCCTTTGCAGGCACCTTCTGGCTTGATCTCCCAACCCATGGCTGCATAGAACTGATCGGCGGAAACGTCGAGTTGATCGAGAATCATTGGTTGCTCTCCTTCTGTTGTCCCTGCGCGCGTCGCGCTTGGGTTACGTGCCGTGCATGTGCTCGACGGCCACCCAACTCCGTGTGGAGTGCCATCAGTCGCATCGTCCATGCGACCAGGCCGTACTCAGTCGTGACGCCGATCCCGCCAGTCACCTGGTGGCAGTCGTCGTAGGCGTCGCGCGCTGTGATCGCCGCAAAGGTGGCCGCTGACGCTGTCAGAAACTCGTCGGTGTGGTGCCACGCGCCGCGGCGAGCGAGCCACCTTGTTGCCTGCGAGTTGGAGTACGACTTTGCCAGTCGGTGCTGTACCGCCTGGAACGATCCAATCGGACGACCGAACTGGTGACGATCGGTCACATGCCTGGCCGTCAACTCAATCGCTGCCTGTGCCATCGCTCCGACTTCGGCGGCAATCCCGACCTGCCAGGCGCGACGCAGCGCGTCAGCGGATCCGGCACCGAGCGACTCACCTCGCAACACGCGCACTCGACCCATCGGATAACCCGCTCGGGATCGGACCGGTTCGACCTCGACGTCGTCACGTAACGCAACCCGTGCAACGTCGCCGTCGAGCACGAGATAGGCGTCACACAAACCGGCCCATCGCACCAACGCGTTCGGCGCAGCGACCAGACCCACGAGATCGGGAAGGTCACGCGCCCCGGCGAGTGGCGTTACGAGCACCCGCGCAACGATCGGCGCACAGGCAACGAATTGGGCGGCACGCTCGGCAACCAAGATGGCTTCGATCGGACCGGCCTCGTAACCGACATCGAGGAACCCGCCAGACTTCAGGCGAGCAACCAGGTCGCTGTCGATGCCGTCGCCGACCTCTCGAAATCGTGCCGCGCCGGCGTGGTCGGCGAACAACGAACGCACAGCATCATCGAGCATCTCTTGCTCGTGTGATAGTTGCAGATCCATGTCAGCGCCCCCTCGGCAGATCGAGGCACAGGCGGGCGATCAGGTCGAGCTGTACCTCGTAGGCTCCGGCGGCGATCATGGCAGTGGTCCCGGTGACGACTTGTCGGTCGGCTTCCGTCCCTCCGGCGAGCGCCTGATCTCCAAGCAGCTCGTGACATGCCCAGCCGGCCATCCGTTCCATCGGGCCGGTGATCGATCGTGACACCGCCGCCATCGGACGCGACCCATGCGGGTCGGTGATCCGCTCCGACACTGCCACGTAGTTCATTGCTCGGGCCGCCCCACACCAGGCGTAAGCGACTCCAAGCGTTTCCTCGGCGCCGGCGTCCGCCACATCGATCCCCATGTCGATCGCGTCACGGACGGTCTGATCGATCACGTACTCCGTGTGCTGGTGTCGGGCGATGCCGACGCGTTCGTTGGCGAGCGCGTTCCGGACGATGTCCCAGCCGAAATTCTCGTCGCCGAGTCGGCACGACACCGGCACGATCACGTCGGAGAAATGGATCTCGTGGATCAGATGGGTCGCATACGGGTTGGGGATTTCACGAACCTCGATACCCGGCGTGCTCATCGGCACCATCAGGATCGTGATGCCCTCGCGCTTGGGCGAGTCGGGGTCGGTGCGAACGAGCAGGAAGCAGTATTCGGCAGCGTGTGCATACGACGTCCAAATCTTCTCGCCGTTGACAACGTACGTATCGCCGTCACGCACCGCCCGCGTGCGCAGCGCGGCGAGGTCGGACCCGGCATCAGGCTCGGAGAAGCCCTGGCACCAGTTGACCTCACCCCGCGAAATCGGCGGGAGATGCAGCGCCAGCTGTTCTGGTGTGCCGTACTTCATCAGCGCCGGGCCGATCCAGTTGGTGTTCATGTATTGGCCACCACGAGGTTCGCCGACTGACCAGGTCTCCTCGCTGATGATCAACTGCTCCCACGGCGACGCCTGTCGACCGCCGTATTCGACCGGCCAATGCGGCGTCAGGAATCCGTCTTCACCGAGCGCCGCACAAAACGCCTTGACCGCTTCGATGTCAGCGGGCTCGGGCATGTCACGGTCATCGAGCGTCCACCCCGCCCGCAGATGTTCGGCCACGCTCGTCCGAAGCGACGCTCGAAACGCCGTCTCGCCCTCTGTCCACTCCAACTCCATGCGAGTCCCCTCGTGATCGATCACAGCGCCACGCCGAGCACCATACGACACCCGTACCGCCGAGGGCATGCTCGCCGGCGACTTTCGGATCATCTACTTGATCGACGAGACTTCGCAGGTTGTCACCATCTTGTCGATCGCTCATCGCAGTGATGTGTACCGCCGCCGCTGACCGTCGATCATGATCAAAAGAAGGCACTGATTTAGGGTGTGGCCGTGACGGACTTCGATTTCTCTGCCGAGCAGGAAGCGTTCCGTTCCGAGTTGCGAGCGTTTCTTCACGAACGTCTGCCGGCCGACTGGCAGGGGATCTTCGTCGAGGGCGATGAGGGATGGCAGCTCAGCCTCGACATCTGCCGGGAGCTCGGTGAGCGTGGCTGGCTGACGATCTCCTGGCCAGAGGAGTACGGCGGCAAGGACGCAAGCATCTGGCTGCAGGCGATCCTGCAGGAGGAGTACTGGGCGCACAACGAACCCCGCGGGCCGCAGTACATGAACGTCAACTGGCTCGGGCCGGCACTGATTCATTTCGGCACCGACCAGCAGAAGCAGCACTTCCTACCCAAGCTTGCCGCTGGCGAGATGATGTGGGCGCAGGGCTTCAGCGAACCAGGTGCCGGTTCAGATCTCGCTGCACTGCAGTGCGCCGCAGTGCCAGACGGCGACGGGTTCGTTGTCAACGGGCAGAAGATCTGGATCTCGTACGGAGACATTGCCGACTACTGCTTTCTGCTGTGTCGCACCGACCCGACCAGTCGCCGAAAGGAAGGTCTGTCGGTTCTGCTCGTCGACCTGTCGTTGGCTGGCATCGAACGCCGCCCGATCGCCTCGACGCTCGGCTATCACCGCATCAACGAACTGTTCTTTGACGACGTGTTCGTATCTCGAGAGGCGTTGCTCGGCACGGAAAACGACGGCTGGCGGGTAGCCAACACAGCGCTCGCGTTCGAACGCTCGGGGAGCGCACGGTATGCCCGTTCGGCTCGCACGTTGGGCTTCATCGAAAGTCGCCACGGTGACGAGTGGGACGATACACGCTGGGAGCAATACGCATCACTGCTTGCATTCGGGCGTGCGACTGAGCTTGTGAACTATCAGGTGATCTCGTCGAAGGATGCCGGCGAGGTGCCGCGGGTCGAAGCATCGGCTGCTCGGATTCACAACTCGTTGCTGGAACAGGCGTTGTCCGACTTCGCTGAACAGACCACGGGGCTCGACTTCATCTTGTACGGCACCGACGAACATGCCGTCGACAACGGTGAACTTGAGTCGATGTGGCGCAACGCCTTCGCCGCCACCGTCACAGCCGGGTCGTACGAGATCCAAAGCGGGATCATCGCCAGCGCGCTGGGGATGGATCGCAAGTGATGGATCTCGGGTGAACGTCAACCTGCCACCCGACACCGTCGAGTTCGCTGCTGTCATCAGGCGAGCGCTGGCGGATGCGTCTGCGTCCAGCGCTGACCTGTTCCTCTTGCTCGATGACCTCGGCGTGCTTGATCTGGTCGGGTCGGATTCGGCCGATCCAGACAACGCTCAACTGAATGTGGTTGTTGCCCTCGAAGAGATCGCCAGGGCGGGTCATCGCGCCCCGATCGCCGAGACCATCTGGGCTCGTGGTCGCCGACTTGCTACGACCGACGGTTTTCTGGCGATTTCGTCGGGTGCTAATGCGGGCGCTGATCGACTGCTCCCGTACGGGGCGTTGGCAACATCGCTACTCGCCGGATCGGTGGATTCGCTGACGACTGTTCCTATGCCCGTTGGTTTGTTGCCCGCCCACATTGAGATCGATGGCGATCACCTGTGGCTTTCCGACGATGTCGATGCTCCGTCGTTCGCCGACCTCGATCAGGCGTTTGCCTGGCGTGCGGCCGCCGCATCGACTGTCGGGTCGATGACACACGCCAGTGACATGGCGATCGAGCACGCTCGATCGCGCGTCCAGTTCGGCAAGCCACTCGCCAGCTTTCAGGCCCTGCAATTCCGGCTTGCGGAATGTTCCTGGCGACTGCTCGGTCTGCGGCTGCTCGCCCGCGAAGCCGCATGGCGGGCGGACCGCGACGACCCCCGCGCCGAAGCAGTGTCGGCGTTGGCCTGGCTGTACGCCCGCGATGTCGGCCGGATCGTCACGAAGCACGCACATCAGGTCCATGGCGCGATCGGCTTCACCCGCGAACTCGGCCTCACCACGGTGACCGGCTCAGCGGCGACGCTGCGGGCGTTGTATCCAGCTAGCGCCGCCGCTGCGGTCGTACGGGCAGCACGTGCTTGGGACGACATCGTGCCCCCATCGAACATCCTCGGCGGATTCCCAACGTGACCACAAACTGGGGACGGTGGGGCGCTGACGATCAACGCGGAGCGCTCAATCTGCTGACACCGGAGAAAGTACGGAGTGCGCTGCAAGTACCCAGACTGGGGCGCGTCATTCCGCTCGGGAGCGAAGTCGGCAAACGCGGGGCGATCACTGGCGGTCGCAACGCCACGTGGCATATGTCGATCCAAGTGCAGCACCCAGCCGACGGCGGCCGAGGTCGTGCCGAGGACACGCTGACGATGCATACCCACGCCCACAGTCACATGGATGGGTTGGCTCACATTTGGTACGACGGTCAGCTATACAACGGCTTTCCCGCTTCGACGGTAGGTCGTGGCGGTGCCAACAAGCTCAGTATCGGCGACGTCGGTGGGATAGTGACGCGAGGCGTGTGCCTCGATCTCACCGAGGGCGGCAAGCGTACGTGGGGCGTCGGCGAATTGATCGAGACAGCGGACCTGCAGCGATGCCTCGACACGATCGGAACCGACATCGAACCCGGCGATGCGGTGCTCCTGCACTCCGGTTGGTTCGAGTTTCACAAAGTCGGTGATCCGCGCTTTCACGAAGGCGAACCAGGACTCTCGCCGACTGCCGCCGACTGGCTTGCCGCACAGGATCCAGTCCTGGTCGGGATGGACAACAGTGCGATCGAACCGCTCCCACCCGCCCAGGGAACGAACCCGCTGTATGTCCACGAGACGTTCCTGCGCGATCACGGGATCTATATGCTGGAACTGCTTGATCTCGCCGAACTAGCGGCGTCCGGCGCTGGCACGTTCCTGTTCATGACCGCACCGCTGCGGATTGACCGCGGCCTCGGCAGTCCAGTCAACCCGATCGCTGTGATCTGACTATTTGCTCGCCGTGCCGGAGATGAAGTGGCGGACGTGGCCAGACATCGGGCCAGTGTCGATTTCGCTGATCACCACATCGACGAACCCGCTGGCACGGATCACGCTGGCGGTGTCACGCATGATCTCGCACCCGTTGAACAGCCAACGATGCGGTCGGAGCAGGACTTTCTGGGCCTTGCGAGTCTTGGTGCCTACTGGCGCAATCACGTGTTCGATGAAGAAATATGTGCCTCCAGGTTTGAGCACCCGGCGGACCTCGTTCAGCACTTGCCGAGGATCATCGACGCCGCACAGCACCAGCGTGCCGACAACGCCGTCGGCGGACTCGTCCTCGACATCAATCGATTCGCCGCGCAAGGTCCGGATCTCAAGGTCGACATCAAGCTCCGCAGCCTTGGCGCGGAGCCGTTCGTACATCACCGGGTTGGGCTCGATGCCGATCACATGCACGCCAGGTGCGTAGTACCGCATGTTGGCACCGGTACCGGGACCGAGTTCGAGGATCGTCCCCTGCATTGCACCGATTGCGTCGCGCTTCGCCTGCCCGTGGATCTTGTGCATCAAGCCCGCTCTCGCGTCCAGCACGAACGCCTCGAACTTGGATCGAATCTTCTGCCGCTCAAAATCAGGCACAGCCTCACCATACAACCCCAAGTCGGCGAACCGAACGGCGGTCTGAATGGCACAGTAGAGCATGAGCCATGTCGTCGACGACGAGCGCAGTGACGCTGAGTTGCTTGCGGCGGTCTCGGAGCGTGACCGGGGCGCGCTGAGCGAGTTGTACATGCGCCACGAACCGTGGCTGTCGGCACGGCTGAACTATCGGTGCGCGGATCGAGGGGTCGTGGAAGAGGCGGTGCAGGACACGTTCGTGGTGGTGTGGAACTCTGCGGGAAATTACTCGGGCGGCGGCACGGTCGCGGCCTGGATCTGGGGTATTGGATTCCGCAGGCTGCTCCACTCAATTCGACCCCGCCGCTCGCTGTACGAGCGGCTGATCGCGCAGAGATCGCCTGACGTTGCGGCTGCCGAAGACGAGCTGCTCGTCGCCGTCGAGTATGGCGCACTTGGGTCGGCGCTGACGCGATTGTCACCGGAGCTGAGATCGGTCGTTCAAGCAACCGTGTTGGACGGGTTGACTTGCAGGGAGGCGGCGAGATTGCTCGGCGTACCGACCGGCACGGTCAAGACCCGCATGATGCGCGCCAAGTCAGAATTACGGGAGGCACTGTTATGAACACTGTCGGCGAATGGCATGTCCTTGCCGCTGATCTCGAACGGTATGCGAGCGGTGAGAGCCGACCCTACGAACTGGCGTCGGTCGAGTCGCATCTCGTGGCCTGTCATCAGTGTCGCAACGCACTGCGAACTGAGCCAACGCAGGGTTCGGGTGCCATGTGGGCGCGGATCGCCGATCGGATCGACGAACCGCGTCGACCGTTGCGCTCGTCGAAGTCCTCGATCACGCTGTGCTTCTCGAGTCCGCTGCTGATCGCAACCACGCTCGGAGTCGCGCTGATGCTGCTCGTCGTGGTCGGTGCCGCGGCGACGATCGACTCGAAGGGCGCGATTACGCTCCTGCTGGTGTTCGCCCCGCTGGCACCGCTGGCCTGCGCCGTGATCGCCTTTCAACCAGAAGTCGATCCTGCCGGCAACTTGGCGGCGGCGACGCCTCTGGCGGCCGGACGACTCCCACTGCTGCGGGCGTTGAGCGCCGCGAGTGTGTCGTTCCCTGTCGGGCTTGCGGCCGGATTTGTGGTCCATCTGCCTGCGAGCGGCATCGTGGTGTGGGTACTCCCCGGCATCGCATTCGCGGCGTTGGTCCTCGCCGTCGGAACCTGGGCTGACCCGAACAACGTGGCCGCGCTGGTGGCGGCAGGTTGGGTGGCGATCATCGTTGTGTGGTCGTCACGCCTGAGAGGAGAGCCGGCGGCGGAGGCACTTCACGATCTGGTGGCATATCAACCCGCTGCCCGACTCGCGTTTGTCACCGTTGCGGCGGTGGCCGCCGCGATCTGCGTGCAACGACGAGATGTCCGACCGAACTGGAGGACACGATGAACCAAAATTCGCAACCCGCTGACATCGAACTCAGCGGGGTGATCAAACACTTCGGCTCGAACCGAGCCGTCGACGGCATCGATTGGATCGGCGGGGGTGGCGTGATCGGTGTGCTCGGCCCGAACGGAGCCGGCAAGACGACCTTGTTGCGAATGCTCGGCACAGTGCTCGGCCCTGATGAGGGCTCGGTCCGGTTGCTCGGACTCGATCCAGGCCGCGCAGACGAGAGGCTTGCGATCCGTCGGCAACTGGGTTACCTCCCCCAACAGGCTGGGCTGTACCGAGGTTTCACAGCGTTCGACCTCGTCGACTATGTCGCCGTGCTCAAAGAGATCAGCGATCGCTGCGTACGACGTGACGAGGTTCGCCGAGTGCTTGCACTGGTCGGATTGGAAGCCGACATGCATCGGCGAATTCGAACACTGTCCGGAGGCATGCAACGACGTGTGGCGCTGGCGGCAACCCTGCTCGGGAGCCCGCGCCTGCTTGTCTTGGATGAGCCGGCGGCGGGGCTCGATCCCGACCAGCGGCTGCGTCTTCGTGAGGCGCTCTCACACGCCGGAACAGCGACGACGGTGCTCCTGTCGACGCATCAGACCGACGAGGTTTCAGCGTTCTGCCGGCAGGTTCTCGTGATCGATCGAGGCCGCCTGTGTTTCGACGGCACGCCGCGTGAGCTCGCTGCGATCGCCGCCGGGCGGGTTTGGGTCGATGATCACCCCGACCCGGCCGCCCTCCGCTCGTGGGTGACGAGCGACGGCGAAGTCCGCAGCATTGGCGATCCGCCCGGCGGTGCACAACTCGTCGACCCCACCCTCGATGACGGCTACTTGCTGCTGACCACCGAGATCGGAGCGACGACATGACCAGTACCTTGAGCGCTCCGATTGTTACTCAGCGCACCTCGCTGCGCACGCTGTGCATGCTTGAGGCCAAGGGTTATCTGCGGCGGGCCTCGATCTGGATCGGTCTCGCCGTTTCCGTGGCGACCACAGTCACCGTCGTTTTGGCGACCGTATACGAGGACTGGTCGGGTGGCGCCTACGAAAGCTCGATCCCTGCCGGGTTCATCCCGATCACCCTTGGCGTGCTGATTGCCGCCATCCGCACCGGCGGTCGAGACCGGTCGCCTGATCTTCCCGCGCTCGCTGAGGAAGCTCCCTTTGGTACTGAGCAACGCACCATTGCTCGTTTGGTCGGCCTGATCACACCTGTTGCGCTGTGTTGCCTTGGCGTCGCCGGGATCGCCATCCTGTCGAGAATTGAGGGGGGTTTCTGGATAGGCGATGCCCCGCGGCGTACCGACACGGCGTTGCATCACTTCGTCGAATTGCTGCAGCCTCCGTTGCTCGTGGCGTTCGTCGGTGCGGCTGGTGTCGCAGCAGGTCGGGCTGGGCGCCGAACAGCGGTGCCGCTGATCGTCGGCTTCGTCGTCTGGTTCGTGCTTTTCACCGTCTACTGGGCCTGGAATTCTCCTGGCTTGCATGTGTTTGCGCTGCTGCAAACGCAGCCGATGAGCGTCGATCTACCCGTCGACACCGACCCCAACACGCTGCCGGCCGACTGGTTGGTCGACGACCCTGGGCAGTGGAGTAGCTGGCAACGCAAATTCGTCCATCTACCGACGGTCGTTTGGCACAACGTCTACCTCGTCGGTCTGATCGTTGTCAGCAGCGGATTGGCGCTGCGAGGCGGGTCGGCACGCCGCCTCGTGACGGCCGGAGCGGTGTTGGCTGCGGCGGGTGTGATCGCTCAGACCCTCGTCTCGCCGTACTGAAGGGGATCCAGATGCCACCGTGGTTTACTCCGACCGTGCGGGCGACGCCATGGCTCTCGCTCGTCTCGGTCACGTTCGTTCTGATCGTCGCCGCCGGGGTCGCCGGAATGGAGTCGCACCAGGTCCCCCCGGAAATCATGGTGCTGGCGTGTGGCGCAATAGCCGGGGCGGCGACGCTGGCACTTCACGACGTCGCCCGTCCGCTCGTCCAGGCCGTTTCGACAGGTGCGCGGATTCGACTGACCCATCGGCTGGTCTTGCTCGTCCCGGTGGCAGCAGCCGGCTTGGCGTTGACCGCCGTCATGTCCAGCCTGATGTATCCGGATCAACCGTGGGGGAGCCCGCCGATGGCCGCTGGTGCGGCGCTGTTGGCAACGGGCGTCGCCGGAACGGTGTGGCTAATGCGTTGGCGACCAGAGCACGCCGCCGAAGTTGGTGCGGCGATTGCCGCCGGTTGGGCAGTCGCCGGTGCGGTCGTTCCTCCGAGGATTCTTCCTGAGTCGGTGAGTCAAGCCTGGGTCGATTACCCGTGGCCAATCGTTGCCGTCGCCTCCGTGTTGATTGTCCGCGGAACCGGAGCAATCACGTCGTAGTTGAGTAAGAAATCGCTTGACTATCGAAGATTGATATATCAAACTGTGAGTATGGTGAATCGTCGAAACGACAAACCGATGCCGGCCGCATCGATGTATCTGCTGCTTGCACTGCTCGGTGGCGAGAACCACGGATACGCGCTGATGCGCCTCGTCGAGGATCAGAGTCAAGGTGCGGTCCGAATGGGCCCAGGCACTTTGTACGGCACGCTGAATCGTCTGCTCGGCGACGGTTTGATCAGCGAGACCACCGGTGACCGCTCCGACAACGAACGTCGCCGCTACTACAAACTTACCGGCGAGGGTGATCGAGTCGCCCGAACCGAACTCGATCGGATCCGTTCACTCGTCAACCAGTTCAGCGCGATCCCCGGCCTGGGCGGTGCATCGGTATGAACAGCGACATGCACGTCGCTGCCTACCGCCGACTCACCTCGCTGTACCCGAAATCGTTCCGGGGTGAGTACGGCGACGATTTGGTCGACGTCTTTGCCAGCCAGCTCGCCGACGACGGTGGCATCCGTAGCTGGCTCCGCGCTGCCCAGGATCTGATCATCACAGTTCCGTCACAACACCTGGAGGCTCACATGAACCGTCCCCCTGTCAGTTTTGTCGCCACTCTGGCCTTCGCAATCGCCGTCGCCGCCACGATCGGCGCAATCCTCACCGGAGGAAGCGTCTACGCACTGATTTTTGTGCTGGTTGCATTCGTTGCCGTCTGCATCGCCGTGCTGGCATGGCGGGCATCGAGACCTGTCGTGCTGAGTGAAACGGCCAGGTTATGGAAGCGATTCCTCGCATCGGGAATCGCGTTGCTCGCCACGATCATCGTGATCGTCAACCTCCCGCCCATGGAGGACGGTGACTATGCCGACGGTGTCTGGTTCGTGATGTTCTTCTCGTTCGTCTTGAGCATCATGTTGATTGCCGGCGGCATCCTGCTTGGTGTCGCCCAACGATCAACGCCAAAACGGTCGAGCAAGGTTCCGCAGCCGGCTGACTGATCTCCTCACCTTTGTCAAGGGCTATCGTCGTCCGCCAGGACACGAGTCGGACCCCTGGTAGTCGTCGTCTAATCCATGCTCAAGATCGGGCTGGTGTACTCCGAGACAGGTCGCACTGCGCTGACCTACGGCATGACCGATGGCGTTGCCAAGGCGTGGGCCGAGTGGGTCAACACCGAGATGGGTGGCCTCAACGGCCATCCGGTCGAGATCGTCGCCGAAGACGGTACGAGCACGGGTGAGGGCGCTGTCGCCGCCGCTCAGAAGTTGATCGATGCCGGCGTGGTCGGCATCGTCGTGCAGGACTCGACCGCAGAGAACGCGATCGCCGAGTCGATCACGACCGCAGGCATCCCCATGATCGGTGGAACGGCCAACGGTCGCCCGTCCGACACCGGTGAGGCGCATTGGCCGAACACCTACTTCAACACGGCGACATCGAACCCGGGCAGCGCCGCATCGACGGTGGTGGCAACCGCTTCGATCGAGCGCCGAGGTTCCGGCATGCGCCGAGGCTGGCAAGCTGTACGAAGCAGTGGGCCCGCCGCTTGGACTTGAGTACGTTGGCCTTGTGACGGTCGGTGCCGCCGACCCGAGCTACACCGCTCCGTGTCTTGAACTGGTCAACAAGGGTGCCGAAGTGATCAACCTCGGTCTCGCCCCGCAGACGGGCCTGGCGGTCATCGCCGAGTGCCAGCTCCAGGGCTACGAGGGTGCCTTCTCGGCTGGCATGAACTCGATCACCGCAACGAGCAGTACGGCGATGGCGACGACGTGCGTAACTCGTCGTCGACCACCACCTGGACGGCGGTCGAGCTGTTCCGCAAGTCGATCACGGCCTACGGCCCGGCGGCCGATGCCGACGTGACGCCTGCCGACGTGGTGGCTGCTTACCATCAGGCCCGTGACCTACGTGGCCGAGGGCTTCCAGCCGGTGCTCAACTGCTTCTGGATGTTCGACATGCAGGACGCGACCTTCTCGTCGGTCGCGCTCGGCGATTCGGGTAATGGTGCAGAGGGTGACCTCGCCAGCACCTGCTTCGGCTGATCTGGGCTATTGAACACACACTGAACTGAGCGGGCCCGGTGGCTTCGGCCACCGGGCTTTCTCGCGTCTAAAGTTGACAATTGTGTCAACGAGCGCCGAGCCGACGCGACTACTCAGTCGGGAGTTCGTCACGCTCGGTGCTGCGGCGATGCTGTTCTTCGTCGGGATGGGTGCTTCCAACCCGATCCTGCCCCAGTTCGTCTCCGACGAACTCGGTGGCTCCGACACGATCGTCGGCATCGTCGCCGGTTCATTCGCGATTTCGTCGCCTGGGTCGTTCACTGTTCGGCCGTCTCGGGGATCGACGCGGCGCAAGAGTGTTGATTCAGGTCGGTTGCCTGCTCGGTGCCGTCGGCATGATCGCCATGGTGTTGGCGTCTTCCGTACCCGAGGCAATCGGAGCGCGGCTGATCCTCGGTGCCGGTCAGGCGGCAGCGATGACCGGGGCCACGACGTTGGCAATCGACCTGGCACCGGCCGACCGACGTGGGCAGGCATCGAGCTACATCCTCGTTGCGTTCCATCTCGGGCTCGGGGTCGGCCCGATCATCGGCGAGTCGGTGTTGAACAGGTCGTCATTTGATGGTGTGTGGTGGGTACTTGCGGTGTTCATGGTCGGCGGGGCGGCGACCGCCATGCTGCTGCCGCACAGACCGGGTCACCCCGATCAGGAGAAATCGCCCCTGCTGCACCGGGCTGGTGTGGCACCAGGGATCGTGTCGTCGTTGGCGATGACATCGTTCATCTCGTTCAGTTTCTTCGTGCCGCTGTACGCGCGGGAGATCAACGTCGACCGAGTCGGCCCGGTATTCATGGTCGCTTCGATCAGCATCGCGTTGGTGCGGGTCGTATTCGGGCGGGTTCCCGATCTGCTCGGCCCGATCCGGACCGGGACGATGGCGATCTCGTTGATCATCGCCGGTTCGTCGACGATCGCGATCTGGCCGACCGAGGCGGGGCTCTACGTCGGAACGGCGGTCATGTCGGTTGGTGTCGCTCTACAGACGCCGGCGATGATCCCGATCGCCGTGCACGGCGTCGAACCGCACCGCCGGTCATCGGCAATGGCGACGTTCACGATGTTCACCGACGTTTCGGTGGCGCTGACCGGCCCGCTGATGGGCCTCGTCGCCAGCGGGGCCGGATACCGGGCAACGTTCGTGACCGCCGCGATGCTTGCCGTGGTGGCGTTGCTGATGCTGCAGTTCTCACTCGCTCCGAAATGGCGGGGGATCGCTCCCGATCGATCAGCGGTCGAGATGGCCGAGCAGGATCGGTACCTCGGCCAAGGCACGTAACGCGTCGTTGAGGTGGGTGCAGCCGTTGGTGCGGCTCAGGCGTTCGAGCACGACGGCGCGCAGGTCGGCGAGTGGTGCCCCGATTACGACGCGGGCGGTGTTGACGGCCGACGGACACTCCATGAACGGCAGAATCCGGGCGTCAGGTTCGACCGACAGGACCTCCATCGTGTCGGGGTCGGCGGTGGCCCTCAGACCGTACTCATGGACAGCGACCCGCCAGTGATCCGGGTCGCCCGAGCTGTCTTGGAAGCCGGAATCGATCTGAATCAGACCATCGTCGTCGCGCCACACATCGATCCGCCTCGCCCGGCGCATCGAGACGTCTGGCAGATCCGGCAGGTCGTGCCAGCCGTGAGGATCGTGTGGGTTGACGAGGGGCCCGACGGGTTGTGTGCGGTGCGTCATTTCACCCGAGGCCTGTTCGAGCAGGGCACTCGATCCGGGCGCAAATCCGATGCACACCCCCTCCATGCTGGGGCGAGGGACTCGGTCCGGTGGCGTCAGCCAGTCCTTGGTCCAACGCGACCAACCGAACCCGGCGATCAGGCTGCAGCCGGAGATGTCGTCGAGTAACAGGTACAACGGTGACCCGACCTCACGCTCGCCTGGGAGGAACTCGTCGAGCGCAGCTCGTAGGTAACCGCCGCCGCGACAGCCAACGAGTTGCTGCAGGCCATCGCGATCCGGGTCGGCGACGATGTCCTCGATCGTCCGGTTGAAGCCGATGCCAACGCTGACCCTCGCGCGGTCGACGACGAGCGGCATTAGATCCGGGTCGGTGGTGACCGCGTCGCGGGCAATGCCGTCGAGCCGAAGCTGAGTGCCGTACCCGCCGGGCCACGTCATATCGACGCTCGACGTTCGGCGCACCGAGTTGGCGCGTCGCAGTGGTGCCGGCCCAGCGGGACCGGCGACGGCCTGCTGCTCGGGCGCCGGCACGTTGATCAGTTTCTCGATCCCTTGGTGCCGAAGCGAATTCCGGCGTCGAGCCGGATTACTTCACCGTTGAAGTACGGGTTCTCGATGATCGCCATTGCCATGTGGGCGTACTCGTCGGCGTGGCCCATTCGCTTCGGGAACGGTACGACCGGGCCCCATTCCGCCTCGATCTGGTCGATCGCCTTTCCGTAGGCGGGTGTGGCGAACACGCCTGGGGCAATGGTGCCGACTCGAATCCCGACCACCGAGAGGTCGCGTGCGGCCGGAAGCGTCATCCCGATGATGCCGCCTTTGGCCGCGCCGTAGGCGACTTGGCCGATTGTGCCTTCGAAGCCGGCAATCGAGGCGGTGTTGACGATCACACCGCGCTCCCCCGTTTCCTGCGGCTCGTTCTTGGCCATCGCTGCGGCCGCTAGACGCAGCACATTGAAGGTGCCGTTGAGGAAGATCTGCACGACCTTGATGAAGTCGTCGAACGCCAACGGGTTGCCATCTCGATCGAGCGTGCGGCCGCCACCCGGCCCACCATGCGTGTCGACTGAGACCCGCAGGTCACCCATCGACACTGCCACTGCGATCGCAGCGTTGACGCTGTCCTCCGACAACACATCGGTCTTCACGAACTGTGTCGCGTCGCCCAGCTCAGCAGCCAGCGCCTGGCCGGTCTCCTCTGCGAGGTCGGCGATCACGACTTTCGCACCGGCTGTCACCAGCCGTCGGACGGTTGCTGCCCCGAGCCCACCGGCTCCACCGACGACGATTGCGCTTGAACCTTGGAGCTGCATCTGAACGACCCTTCCGAGAATCTGACAAGAGTGTCAAGTCTATCCGGCAGGTCGACTCGCTAGAAGGTCAGCACCTTGTCGGCGGCGGCAATCAGGTGGGCGACATCGACTGGCGTCGCCCAAGTTCCGTTGATGCGAGCCAGGTCGTCGTCAGTTGCCCCACGGGCAACAGCGCAACCCTTTCAAACGAAGATCGGGAGCTCGCGGTCACGGGCTTTTGTCAAGAGGTCGGCCATCGCTGGAAGTCCGATACCGGTTGCTGCATTTGCCGCATCACCGACGATCAGTTCTGAGGCGTCGCCTAACAACAGCAGGCTTGCCTGTTGCCCAGCTTCCAACGAGCCGTTGACGGCGAGATGGATCGGGATCGACGCCCGGGTCGCATCGACGACCCCCGTTGCGGAGATGTACAGAACGTTCACGATGCCCTCACTTTCTGAGTGGTCGATCTGGAACCCTAGATGATTGAACGTTTGGTGTCTGACACCAAACGTTCGCGGAGTTCGACCTTGCGAACCTTGCCGCTCAGGCTTCTCGGGAACTCGGAGACGAACTCGAGATGTTCGGGCGTCTTCTGCTTGGCGACCCCGGCGGCGATGAAGTGCTGTCGAACCTCGAACAGGTCGATCGTACAACCTTGGCTCAGTTGGACGAAGACGGCGACCCTTTCGCCCAGACGCTCGTCGTGCATGCCGACCGCAGCCGCTTCCACGACACTCGGGTGGAGCATGAGAATGTCTTCGACTTCTTTAGAGGCGATGTTCTCGCCGCCCCGAATGATCACGTCTTTCTTGCGGTCGGTGATCGTCAGGTATCCGTCGGCGTCGAGGCGTCCGATGTCCCCGGTACGAAACCAGCCGCCAGGCAGGAATGATTCGGCGTTCAGCGCTGGGTCGGTGTAGCCGAGGAACAACTCGGGGCCGCGGCTAATGATCTCACCGTCGACACCCAAGCCGACTTGGCGGTCGTCGTCATCGAGCAGTCTGATTTCGTTACCCGGTGTCAGCCGGCCGTCGGTTCCGGCTCGCTTGTGGAGCGGGTCGGCAGGCGTGCCTGTAGTGATCACAGGGTGTTCGCTCGATCCGTAGGCGCGATAGACCGGGATGCCCGCCATGTCGGCGCGCTCGACCAGCGAGGCAGGCACGCTGGCAGCACCAACCATGTAGTTGGTCATGCTGCTCAGGTCGCTGCCCTGCCGCGCAGCTTCGTCGAGCAAAGATGCCAGGTAGAACGGCGCGCCGGCTGTTGCGTTTATCCGATACTCCGGCACCAGCCGGGCAGCGAGCGCAGGGTCCCACTGATCCATCGAGACCGACGAGGCGCCGAGAACGAACATCCGCAGCAACCCAAGCACACCGGCGATGTGACCCGCCGGGAACGCTGCCAGGTTGACCGAACCGCGATCACCGAGAGCCGCTGCTGTTGAACGAATCTCGGCGATCAGCGTGTTGGCAGAATGCTGCACACCCTTTGGGTCTGCGGTCGTGCCCGACGTGTAGATCAGCAGGCACCGATCGTCAGGGCTGGTTCGAGGCAGTGTCGTCAGCGGTTCGTGCTCGATCAGCCCGGCCCATGGGATCGCACCGCTAGGTCCATGCTCGCCGATCAATACGACGTGCTCGAGTGCGGGGGTGTCGGTGATCGCGTCAAACCGTTGGCGGTAGTCAATCGTGCGCCAGCGGTCCGGCATCACCAAAACCTTGGCACCCGACTGGCTCAGGATGAACCCGACTTCTCGGGGCCCGTAGATGTGGATGATCGGGACGACCGTCGCACCGAGCATCCACGTCGCCTGGTACGCGAGTGCACCTTCTAGCCAGTTCGGCACCCAGATCGCCACGACGTCGCCGGGACCGATACCTAACGTTGAGATCCCGTTGGCGAGCCTCAAGCTGCGCTGGTACATCTCATCGAGCCGAATCGATGGCGTATTGGATGACGGGTTGGGACCGCCGACGAAGTGCATCGTGGCGTGCGGGAACATCTCGGCCCCGAGCCGCATGTGATCGGCGAGCGTTTCCGGTCCGTAGAAGCCTTCGGCATACCAACGCGCCCGAAGCGCGAGTTGGTCGCTGGTCGGCTTCACGTGTGTAGCGCGAGTCCGGGGCGATGCCACGTACATCGAACCAGTCGGCCGGTGTGCGAGCACGTCAGGTAGGCCGTCGTGAGGTCTGGCACACCGAAGCAGATGTTGGTGACCATGTTGTCGGCGAGTCGGTCGGGGAGAGTCCAGTGCACGACTCCATCCGGGTCGCCATCGGCCGGGATCTCGACGACTCCTCCGTTGACCAGCGCCCCAACGCAGACGGCGCCCGACGAGTCGATCGCCAGTGAATCGAGTTCGGTCGCACCGGGTAGGCCGATCAGCAGCGCAAACGGGTCGACGCCCCCGCTGCGCATCACAGCGGTGGTGTCGTGACCCGCCGATGGTATGAGGACGCCGGGTTGCTCGATGTGGCGACGGAGCACCTGACGCGTCTGGGTCTGTGCCCAATACAGCACGCTGCCGTCCGGTGCGAGGCCGATTCCGTTTGGCGTATGAAGGTACTTCAGCACGGTTCGGATCGATGACCCGCCAGGCGATGCGTAGTGAATCGTGTGTCCACGCATGTCGGTGAACCAGAAGTTTCCGGTGTCATCAAACACGAGATCGTTGGGGGCGATGAAGGGAGCACCGTCTGACGTCGTATACAACGTCGTCGACTGACCCGTTTGTAGGTCGACCCGCTGGATACAGCCAACACCTCGAGTCTTCGGGTTGATGCCGCCGTTGTTGCAGATGTAGACCGCTCCGTCGGGGCCGATGGCGGCACCATTGGGGCCACCACCCAAGTCGGCGACAACCGATTTCGATCCATCCGGCTCGACCCGGGTGAGCGTGCCGCCACGAACCTCAACGACGAGCACGGAACCGTCCGGCATTGAGATCGGACCCTCGGGAAAATCCAAGCCGTCGGTGACCAGTTCAAGGTCAACGAGCTCACGTGTCTGCACGCCGTGATCCTTACCGACGACGGCGCTGCGCGTCGAGTTCGCAATGACGGGCAAACATCTCAGCCGCAAGGCGTTCCAACGCAACGGGCACCTTGGGGAACAAGGGCAGGCCGTCAGTGCGTGACGGCAATGCCACGGTGGCAGTCCCGTAGGCAGTTTCGGTCTCGCGTTGGTTGATCATGTGCAGTTCGAGATCGACGAGTTTGTTGCCGCCGTCGTCACGCTTGGCGACGACCTTGCCAGACAGGAACTGCACGTCACCCATGTAGTTGAACTTGCGGATCGAGTCCTCCTGGTTGACGATGCAGGCGTCGTCGCCGGCCCAGTCGGCGACGTGATGGTAGAACCAGCATTGACGTTGGACCCCGTAGTCGTAGGCCATCGGATTACCGATCGCCTTGGCCCATTCGGAGTCCCAGTGCAGGCGCTGAGCAACGTCGTAGATGCCCTGGGCATTCTTGACGTAGAACGGGGCGATCCGCTTGCGATTCTTGTACCCGATCCGCGACGACCGAAGCCCATACGGCACGAACCCGTACCCGCCGGCGTGGAACGCGATCATCTCGGTGATCGTGGTCGGGCCTTTGACCATTGGAGGCAGTTCGTCTCCAACGTTGACGTCGTCCCAGTAGCGCTTCTCGGCACCGAGTGGTCGCTCCTGTTCGTAGACGGCGTCGATCCGCTCGTAGTCGGCGTCGGTGTAGTGGGCCGCCTCGATCTCTGCGTATTTGCCCTTCTCGCGTGACTTGCTGCGCTCGGTCAACACCCGCAGGATGCGATAGACGCCAAGCACCTCACCGAACTGGTTGATCGCAACGTCACGGCTGACCTGGATCACCGAACGGCCGGCGAACTCTGACTGCTTGACGTCGAGACTCTCCTCGCCGCGGAAGCTGAAGATCCGGTCACCCGGTCGCAGCGGTCGGTACCACTCCCAGGTGCCACCCGACACGAACACGTGCACGCCGCGGAACATGCCCTTGGTCTGTGCCTTGATCTCGGCGGGAATCGGGTCGCCGAGCATCGGGGTCTTGATGTGGCCCATCTGGGTGCCGTGGCCGATTTGGCTGCCCCATCTGGTGGCGATGCCGTAGTCCTCGTCGGTGTAGAGCGGGTTGTCGTCACCGGCACCGAGCGCCCAGTTACGAATCGCGTCGGGGGTGGCAACTGCGTTGAGTTCGCGTTGCTTGCTGGCCATGTCGATCCCGAGCAGCAGCTTGGACTTCTCGATGTCCTCATCGGTCAGTTGATGCTGCAACGCCTTCTGAAACTCGGCCTCCAGCTCGTCATCAACGGCAAAAGCTGCATGGGGTTTGTCGGTCATTGGTCTAGCTCCAGGTACTCGTCGCGGATTTTGCGTTTGTACAACTTGCCGGCTTCGGTCCTTGGCAGTTCATCGCGGAACTCCCAGCGACGCGGTCGTTTGTAGCTGGCGAGGCGATCACGACAGAAGGCGATTAGTTCGTCTTGCAGTTGATCGCTCGGTTCGATACCAATCACCGGCTGGACAATCGCCACGATGGTTTCGCCCCAGTCGGGGTCGGGCACGCCGATCACGGCCGCGTCACGAACCTTGGCGTGCTCCAGCAGGGTGGCTTCGATTTCGGCCGGGTACACGTTGGTGCCGCCGGTGATGATCATGTCTTTGGCTCGGTCGGAGATGAACAGGTAGCCGTCGGAGTCGAGGTAGCCGATATCGCCAAGACTGAACCGCTTGCCCTTGAACGCCGACGTCGTCTGATCCGGGTCGTCGTGGTACGAGAACCCGACGCCGTTGTCGAGATAGATGTGACCAACCTCGCCAGCGGGGAGCTCGTTCCCGTCGTCGTCGAGGATTGCAAGCCGCATCCCCTTGATTGCGCGCCCCACGGTGCCCGGTTTCTCCAGCCAGCGATGTGGCTTGGCGATCGTGGCGGCACCCTCCATGCCCCCGTAGGTCTCCCAGATGACGGGACCCCACCATGCCATCATCTGCTGCTTCACCAGCAGCGGGCACGGTGCCGCAGAGTGAACGATGGCGTGCAGACTCGTCACGTCGTACTTGGCTTTCACGTCGTCGGGGAGTTGCAGGAGCCGATGGAACTGAGTCGGCACCATGTATCCGGTACGAACCTGATGGCGTTCGATCAATTGCAACGTTTCCTCGGCGTCGAACTTCGCCATGATCACGAGCGAATGGCCGACGTGTAGCCCGCCCATGTAATAGCTGTGCGACCCACCGTGAAACATCCCGGTCGACACCAGCATTGGCCCCTCGAACGGTTGGAAGTCGAACGCCCGCCCGAAGATCGCGCCGTCGTTGGCGACCTGTCCGACATCGCCGTCCGGTATTGGCCGTCGGATGCCCTTCGGCTTGCCAGTCGTTCCCGACGTGTAGACGAACAGCCCACCCGGACGACGTTCGTCTGGGATCGTTCGAGGGTGTCCGGTGCGGGTCTCAGCGAGTGATTGCACACCGGGGATCGCCCCGACTGCCTGCACGTGCAGACCGAGCGCGCTCAGTCCGATCAGCAGGTCGGCGAATCGGTCGCCAATCACAAGCACTTTGGCCTGCGAGTGCTCCATAATCACCGCCAACTCGTGGGCAGTGAGGTGCACGTTGAGCGGAATGAAATGGATCCCAGATTCGTGGCAGGCAAGCGAGGTTTCAATCAGCGTGTTGCCGTTGTCGACCAATACGCCGATCGCGTCACCATCGTGAGCACCGAGCGAGCGGAACAGATGGACGAGTTGGTGAGCGTCGCCAGCGAGTTCCCCGTAGGTGCGTGGACCGTCCGGTCCCTCGATGATCGCCGGCATCTCCGGGTGGTCCTCAGCGATCCACCAAAACCCCAACCGCTGTTCCCAAGCACTCGCCACGAGTTAAATCGTAACCTATATTCGTCGAACCAGACCAGTCCAGGTTGCCCCGAGCTGAAATCTTCACCTAATTTAGGGAGATGACAGATCACAATCCGGATTCATTCGGGATCGAGCAACACTTGCGCTGGACCGCAGCCGATGACTCGATCCATCCTGTGGGCAACGCCGCCCTCGATTGGACCGAGTCGATCTGGTTTTCGTTCAACGTTCCGCAACGTTCGATCGGCGGCTGGTTGTACGTCCAGATGCACCCGAACCTCGGCACGGTTTCCGGCGGGGCATTCGTCTACGACCCGTCGTCGGCGCTCCCGTGGGAACTGCCGTGGTTCGGCTACCAACACCATCAGCGCCTGCCGGAACCGCTCGACATCACCGACGTCACGTTTCCGACCGGCGTCAGTGTCAAGGTCATTGAGCCCGGGATGGTCTACGACCTGAAATACCAGTTCCGCGACCAGGCCGACTTCACCGCCGACCTCCGCTTTGAAGGTCTGACACCCCCGGTTCCGCATCGCAACGGTGCGCCACCCTTCGTCGGGTCGAGTCACTACGACCAGCATGGACGGGTGACGGGCACGCTGCATCTGCGCGGTGAGGACATCCCGGTCGATTGCATCGCCGTGCGAGACCGCTCGTGGGGTCGTCGTCCAGAGCGGCTCGGAAGGGTCGAACGGCTGAGCTACGCCTTCGGCCACCTCGATCGCGTCGACGGAACTCAGGATGCGTTCTTGGCGTTCTGCGTGCCTCACGACGGTGATGCTCAGTCCCTCACCGAACGGGTCGTGAGCGGATACCTGTTCCGTGACGGTGTGCTTCGTCGGTTCGTGTCCGGCGAGCGACGGACGACGAGAGATCCGGTGTCGGGCGGCCCTGCAACGATTGAACTGGACTGTGTCGATGAGGATGATCGTCGACTGGTCGTGCGCGGCGTCGCCGAGAGCCGCATGTTCCTTTCGATCTTCCATCTATGCATCAACACGATCCTGCGATGGGAGGACGTGTCCGGTGAACAACCGGCGGTGGGCTACGGCGAGGATCAGGACGTGTGGGCGCTCGCTGACTATTCCGACCGAATTCAGGCCGACCGGGTTCAGAGAACCTCGGTGTGAGTGATCTCGATTCGTTTGGCGCTGAGCTTCGAGCCTGGCTCGGTCAGCATTTCGAACTCCGTGATCCTGATCGTGACGATGACCGACTCGACATCATCAACCGAACGCCCGACGGTCACGAAGCGCTCGTGCAGCGCGCCAGAGACTTGCAGCAGGCGTTGTACCGCTCTGGTTTTGCCGGCGTGTCTTTGCCCGTCGAATACGGCGGCCGCGGTCTCACGCGGGAGCACGCCAAACTCGTCGAACACGAACTGGCGCGATATGACACGCCGACACTTCGCCCACTGGCGATCGGGATCACCCTGGCGGCGGCGACGTTGATGTCGGCCGGCTCGGAAGAGCAGAAGCGCCGCTTCCTGCCGGCGCTGATCAGAGGCGACGAGCAATGGTGCCAAATGTTCTCCGAGCCCGACGCAGGCTCCGACCTCGTCTCGCTGCGCACGCGAGCCGTGCTCGATGGCGACGTGTGGGTTGTCGACGGCCAGAAGGTCTGGTCGTCGTACGCCGCCGATGCCGACTACGGGTTGCTGCTGGCACGCACAGACCCGAACGCCCCGAAACCTCACGCCGGGATCACCATGTTGATTTGCGACATGCATGCCCCTGGAGTGACGGTACGACCGTTGGTCGACATTGCCGGCGGCCATCACTTCAATGAGGTGTTTCTCGAACACGTCGAGATACCCGCCAACTGGGTAATCGGTGGCGTCAATAGCGGATGGGGAGTCTCGGCCGGCACCTTGAGCGGTGAGCGATCGGGATACATGGGCGGATCGGGCGATGGCCGCCGTCTGCGCCAAGTGGTCGATGCCGCTCGTGCGGCTGGCCGGCTCGACGACCCCACCGTACGCGACGAGATGATCCACATCGTGATTGCCGAGCGACTGCTGGAATGGATTCGGGACCGGTTCGTTGACGGCTCGCTGTGCGGTGGCAACCCGGCTGCCGGGTCGATACTCAAGATCGCCGCAGGTGATTTGGAGCAACAGTGTTCGGAACTGATCTACGAGATCGTCGGGCCGTCCGCGCAAGCCTGGGATCGCAATGATCGTGACGGCGACATTCCCAGCCACTCACTCAACGCCACCCGCCAGGCCCGAATCGCCGGAGGCACCCATCAAATCCAACGCAACCTCCTAGGCGAACGAGTTTTAGGCCTCCCCCGATAGCCGGACGTGTTACAGATGGTGTCAGACACCATCGGTAACACGTCTACTGGACGGTGACGGGGGCGGTGGCGTCGTTGCCCTGGATCGTGTAGCTCATCTGGGCTTCCCAGTGGGCTGCGGCGGCTTCGCTGTCGCCTGACCGAATCAGGTCGATCAGCTTGCGGTACGAGCGGACGGCGCGACGCATTTGCGACTGTTCGACGGCGTACATCGCCCGTGAGTAGTACGCCTGCACCATCCCATGAAGCAACTTCGAGAGCGTTGCCATGGTGTTGTTGCCAGACCGCTCCATCAACGTTTCATGCACCGTGGCTGCGATAATTCCGAAGGCGACTTGGTCGTTTCGCTCGGCGGCAGCGTGCGCCTCATCGACGACGGCTTCCAGCGCAGCGATGTCGGCGGCATCGTGGCTGCGGGCAAGTTGTCCGGCGATCTGAGGCTCGATCATCCGCCGGGCAGCATCAAGGTCGCCGATCGTTGTGCCCTGCAACTGTAACGACACCGATAGCGCCTTGGCGGCCGGATCGAGGTTGGGGTGAGTAACGACCGGTCCGCCGCCGCGACCGCGGCGAATCTTCAGTAGTCCCTGCGACTCGAGCACCCGCAATGCCTCTCGCAGGGTGGTTCGGGCGATCCCATACCGAACAGTTAGTTCATCCTCCGGAGGGAGCCGATCACCTGCCGACAGCTCGCCAGACACGATCTGCTGACGCAGTTGATCGGCGACGATTTCGTGAGCTTTCTTCGTCGCCTTCCGTGCAACCATCGTCGGGAGTCTACGGTGCGGGTGTGGCCCGAATGGTGGAAACAGGTACCGATTTTGTTCAGATCGAAGTGGTCGACCGTGTCGGGGTGATCACGCTCAACCGACCGGACCGGCGTAACGCCCTCCATGACGACATGTATGCCCCGATCGTTGCCGCCGTCGAGCAGTTCGCCGTCGATCCGGATGTCGGTTGTGTTGTCATCACCGGTGCCGGATCCGCGTTTTGCGCGGGCGGTGATGTTCGAGACGGAAGTGGTCGTAAGCCCGGTGAACCAAAGCCCACGTTGGCGGAACGAGCCGCCAACCTGACCGCCAATTCACGAATCACGGTGGTCTTACACGAGGCCCCAATTGTGACGATCGCAGCGGTCAACGGACCGGCCGTCGGTGCCGGGCTGGCGATCGCGTTGGCTTGTGATCTGCGGATCGCGGCCGAGTCTGCCAAGTTCGTCACCGGCTGGGCTCGACTCGGGTTCTCCGGCGACATGGGTGGTCCGTGGCTGCTCACACATCGCCTGGGACCAGCCAAGGCGTTGGAGTTGTTGGCGCTCAACGGCTCGGTGTCCGCCGCTGAAGCTCTCGAACTGGGCCTCGTCGAGCGAGTTGTCGAAGGCGATCAGTTCGAGGCTTCGTGGCGCGAGTGGGCGTCGCGGTTCGCGGCTGGCCCGCAAACCGCGATCGGCCTGATCAAAGCAAACGTGCTCAACGCCTGCCGACTGACCTTGGCTGAAGCGGTCGCCGTCGAAGCCCGTAACCAGGTTGTCAGCTCACAAACGGATGATCACCGAGAAGGGGTCCAGGCCTGGATCGAGAAGCGCCAACCCCAATTCGGAGTGAGTTCAGAGTGAGCGACCGAGAAATGCTGCGAGCTGGTCGGCGGTCGTGGCGTCGTCGGGTGCCTGCTGAACGGCGCCGAACGGTGCCTGGGTATCGGGTCCACGGAAGCCGTCCTGAATCGACTGCTGAGCGCCAGCCAGCAGCTGCCCCGCCAGTTCTGGGTTGAGATCGGTGGACTGACCGGTCGCCTTGGCGACGTCCCAACCGTGTGTGAAGCAGTCGGTCGCGGCGAGTCCGACCACGGCGGCCCCCGGCATGGTGCCAAACGGCAACTCGACCATGCTTTGGGCGGCACCGTCAGCGCTGTACGCAGCCACGCAGCGTGCGGCCGCGGCGTCGAACGCGGCAACGAAATCTCCATCGGCCGGATTCTGCACGGCGTCAGCCGACATCTCCTTCGTCACGCCCGAGGCGAAGAAGTCGAGTGCGCCGATCATGTGGTTGACGACTTCGGCGACGTTCCACGAGGCGCATGGTGTGCTGCCGCTGAGTTGATCGGCTGACACGTTGACGAGAGCCGAACGTGAGGCGGCGATCGCCTGTTCAAGTGCTTGTGTGCTCATACGAGGAATCCCTTCACTGTGCGGCACGATGGTGCGCCGCAGGGGACCGGATCGTACTAGATAGCTGGCAGGTGGCGGGTGGCGAGCACGCCCATGCTGGGGCCGACGACCTGTTGGCGGCGGATCACTTGGGCATGGGCGTAGGGGAGTAGGTCGACGGCGCTGATCGATCGGTCGTTGACCCGTTGTAACAGGTCGGCTGAACCGGCCGATACCGACTCAGGGCGCGAGCCCAGGAGGCCGGCGAGATCGTCGAGTTCGGCCTGCGAGTGCGCGTCACCGATTCGGTTCTCCTCACGCAGATACTTGACTACTCGTGCCATGCTCCTCAGCCGACGCGCCGCATACGGATCGGCGACGTGTGGGCTGACGACCTCTCGGATCTGGTGCAACATGGCGTCGTAGTAGCGGGTCTGTACCGTGTCGGTCGGCTCGGTCAGGGCAAGATCCGGAAGCGCCGTGTCGGTCACCGCTGCCAAGGCTTCGACCGTCAGACGGCGATGCAACGCGCCGTAGATCAGTTGGTTCCCGTGTTCGGCCTCGACATCGGCTTCACCCGAAACGCGTTCGGCGCCGAGCACGGCGATCCGAAGTTCGGCGAACAGCATGTGATAACGGATCCTGTCGCGATCCGGTTCGGTTCCCGCAGCCGCGGTGTACAGAGCGAGTACGTGTTCGAAGTCGGGTACGGGTTCCTGGGCGTTCCGTGTGCCGACCCAGGCCAGATCCTCCATCGGGTCGCCGAGGTGTGCCAACTCGAAATCGAGAAAGGCGGTGACGCGTTGCCCGTCGTGGAGGAAGTTGCCAGGGCCCGTGTCACCTTGCACGAGC
>JANOTN010000163.1:0-1626 GCA_031416375.1 Ilumatobacteraceae bacterium | reverse complement strand
CTGTTCAGCCCGAGCCACATCATCGCCATCGACAAGGCCGACACACGCCTCGAGGCCGCCAAGCAGTTCGGTGCCGATGTCGTCGTCAACAACAGCCGGGAAGACCCGCTCGCAATCGTGCAAGGCCTCACCGACGGACTCGGTGCTGACGTCGCAATCGAAGCAGTCGGCGTACCGGCCACATTCGAATTAGCCACCGAGCTGATCCGTCCCGGCGGGCACGTCGCCAACATCGGCGTTCACGGCGAACCCGCCACACTCCACCTGGAAACGCTGTGGATCAAAGACGTGACCATCACCACCGGACTCGTCGACACATACTCGACACCGACCTTGCTCAAGCTGATCACCAGCGGCCACGTCGCCGCCGACCGGTTCGTGACCCACCACTTCGATCTCGACGACTTCATCGAAGCCTACGACGTCTTCGGACGCGCAGCCGACACCGGTGCCCTCAAGGTCGTGCTCAGCCGCAAGCCCTGACGTAGCCGGCAGCCGGAAGTACCGTCGCCGGCGCTCGTAAACACGTCGGTCAACTTCGCTGCCGATAATGACCGCTCAACGGTCGACGATGACGCCACCTGCACCGGCACGGTCAACGCACCGAGCGCCCCGAGGTTCATGGAATAATTTTGGACACGGTGCCGCTGCTGCTGTTGGCGATCCAGATGTTGGTGCCATCAAACGCAACCCCGTACGGGTTGATGCCGGTGGTGTAGTTGATCGGTGTGCCCGGCGCGGTCCCGTTCGGGTCGATCTTGGACACCGTGCCGCTGCTGTAGTTGGTGACCCAGATGTTGGTGCCATCAAACGCAACCCCGACCGGGTTGCTGCCGGTCGGGAACTGAGCGGCGCGGCCCGGATCTTGATCCGAGACCGGTTGCGGTCACCGTTGATGCCCCACGGACACTGCAAGCATCGACGATCCCAGCCGACGACGTCTTCGGACGCGCAGCCGACACCGGTGCCCTCATGGTCGTGCTCAGCCGCGCGCCGTGACATAGCCAGCAGCCGGGAATACCGTCGCCGACGCTCGTAACACGTCGTTCGGGTGCTTACCCCACGCTGGCGCCAACACGTGACCGTCCAACGGGCGCGCTGATCCTGCAGCGGGACCACACGATTGAGGTCGTATGCATCGATGAACCTTCGGGGGACCCGAATCACGAATCAGCGGTGCACTCCACCCGTGGAATTCGACCGCACACGCTTCTGGCAAACGCCACACCGTCGAGAGTCCCGAATCGGTCCCAATCCGAGAAAGACGGGGAATTGTCCCCATAGACGCGCGTGCGCCGACGATGCAAATTCGAGACATGATTCATTTGGTGACAGCCAACCTCGTACCAAGTATGGTGGGAAGTATGGCTGAACTACGCGAGTACCTCGTTTCGACGTCCGGACAAATGTCGCTGCCAGCCGCCGCTCGACACCGCTGGAACCTTGAACACGGCGGGAAGGTTGACGTTCTCGATCTTGGATTTGGCGTGCTCACCGTTCCGAAGGGAGACGCTCGTCGGTTGCTCAACGACTTACTCAGCGCCGATGATCATGCAAGGTTCGTCGACTCCTTGCGCGACGACCCCGACCTCGCGACAACGTGACGTCGGTCCTGATCGACGATCA
>JANOTN010000162.1:0-2708 GCA_031416375.1 Ilumatobacteraceae bacterium | reverse complement strand
ACGGTGACCGGGCTTTCAAAATATTCGACCGTTGGCGCGGCGCCAAACCGCTCGGTCAACCGCTCACGCCACGCCACGTCGTAGATCGCCTCGGCGGCCTCTCTGCTCTCCCACAAGTACACGCCACCGCCGACTCCGTCGCCAAGCAGGTAGTGCTTGCGCAACAGGCCAGGCAAACCCCGATACGACGGAGCGCTGGCTTCAAACGAGGCCCGCACAGCGTCAGCCGACATCTCCGGGTCGAGGGGAAAGCGAACGATCGCAACAATCATCGCCATGACGCTAGTGCAGGTGATCGAGCTGACCCGAAGCGTCGCGTCGACAATCTTCTCGAACTCACGCATCCTGTGATTCGAGGAATCGAGTCAGCTCGTCGCGGTACCTCGCAGCCGTGGGCAGATACTCACGAATGCCATGCGGAGCACCGGCAACCTCGACGATTCGCGCATACGGCACAGACACGGAGAACTGGCTGATCACGTGCGGATCTCCGGCCGGTGATGTGACCACGGCGATGCTGCTTCCAGAGAGCTTGCGACTCGAATCAAAAGCTCATCGCGTCCATACGCGGCGATGAGTTGGACGCCGCGAGGCAGCCCATCGGATGGCCACCCGAGCGGCAACGAAATCGCCGGCTGGCCGGTCACGTTTATCGGGCGGGTGAAGGCGCTCCCGAGTCCTGACACGTAGTTCGTGAGGTAGTCACCGAGCGGCATCGCCGCCGTCGGCGTTGTCGGCGTGACTAACACATCAAAGTCGTCCCACCACGACAGTGCGCGGCGCGAGATGTCCTGCAGCCGACCGATCAAGTCAAACAGTTCGACCCCTGACATGGCGTTGCCAGCTTGCACCATCGCCCAGGTTCGTGGTTCTAGGTCCGCCTCGCCAAGGGGGTGCCCAATCCGGCCGCGCCAACCGGCGGCGTCGGCAGCGACAGACGCGCCCAATGCGGTACGGGCTGTCTGCCACAGCTCGTCGGATGAGAACTCGGCCGGAGCGGCGACTTCGACTCGATGGCCCATCGACTCGAGCAGGCGAGCTGTATCGGTGGCAGCGCCGACGGATTCGCCGTCGACCGTGACACCCTCCGTCTGGCCACCGTTGAATGCTTCGGTCCAGACACCGATCCGGAGCACACCCGGGTCGGTTCCAACGACGGGTGCGAGTGACTCCGAACATCCCGGAGCAGGCCACCACGGAGATCGATCGGTGAGCAGATCGACGAGCGCAGCCGTGTCACGAACCGTTCGGGTCAGTACTCCTTCGGCGAACATGCCGGTCGCCGGATCGGTATCGCTGGTAACCACCCGCCCACGCGTCGGTTTCAACCCGACCAACCCGCACATCGCTGCCGGGATTCGAATCGACCCCGAGATGTCGTTCCCGTGAGCGGCCGGCACGATCCGCGCTGCGACGGCGGCGGCAGAACCACCGGACGACCCGCCTGGCGACCGAGACAGGTCCCAGGGGTTGTGGGTTGGCCCATAGAGCGTCGGCTCCGTCGTCCCCATCGCCGCAAGTTGCGGGACATTCGTGCGACCAATCGGGATCAGCCCTCCCTGACGCGCACGCAGCGCAAATCGGCTATCGGTTGGCGGCCTGTAGTCGAGGTCACGCAACGTCGGAACACCAGCGTGATACGACTCGCCCGCCTCGCGCCCCTTGTAATCCTTGAACAGAAATGGCACGCCAGCGAACGGTACATCATGGTCGACGCGTTCGGCGTCGGCGCGAGCCCGCTCAAACTGGCGATGGATCACGGCGTTCAACAACGGGTTGAGTCGTTCGACCCGCTCGATCGCCGCCTCAACCAACTCCCGCGGGTGCACCTGCTTGCGGCGAACAAGATCCGCCAGCGCCGTCACATCAAACTCGTCGTAGCCGTGCATCGTCCGATTCTGTCAGTACGGGACACGCCCGCCGTTGACGAGCGTGGTCTGACCCGACACGAACGCTGAGTCGTCCGACATCAAGTAGCAGAACGTGCCAAGCAGATCGGCGGGCTGCATCACCCGCCCAAGTGGCGTGCGCGAGGGGTCGTACGTTCCGAGCGCCGCTGATCCCGGCGTCGGAGTGAAGCCGGGAGCGACACAATTGACCCGAATACCGCGGTCGCCGAGTTCGTTCGCCAAGGCGCGGGTCAACGAGACCACAGCGCCCTTCGAGGCGACATAGTGGATAAACCCGTGCGATCCGGTGAACGCCGTTTCAGAGGCAATGTTGACGATGCTGGCACCTGAGTCCATGTGGCGAACGGCGGCGCGACTGCACAGGAACGAGCCCTTCACGTTGACCGCGAACATCCGATCCCAGTCATCGCCAGTGATGTCATCCATCGATCGCCGAGCGACGAGCAGGGCGGCGTTGTTGAGCAATCCAGTGATCGGGCCCGCCGCGCCGATCTCCGCAAACACGGCATCAACCTGGGCTTCGTCGGACACATCGCACCGCAAGTCAGCCCCATCAGAGACGTCAAGCGTGACCACCTCCGCGCCACGAGCCCGGAACTCAGCCGCAGCCTCCGCCCCAATTCCCCGCGCCCCACCGGTAACAACAATCCGCTTCGTGTTCAGCATTCTTAGTCCTTGTTCGTCCACCAAACGTGGCTATGGGAGACCGAAAACGCCGGTCGACCCGTGACGTCATCACGCTTCGGCGCGTTTGAGGATTTTGACGATGCCTCTGGTGCCATCGACCTCGATCGTGTC
>JANOTN010000161.1:0-47982 GCA_031416375.1 Ilumatobacteraceae bacterium | reverse complement strand
GCTCCCGATCACCGCCGGTGCGCCTCGCGTCGTGCTCGAGCAGCTCGCCGCGGCGTCTCAGTTGTGCCCGCTCCCGCCTGGGGTCGACATCGTGGTGCAGGGTGCACCCGCCCATGCGTTCTTCGCCGTCATCGAGGGCAGCGTTCTCGTTCATCGAGACGGGGAGGTGGTGGCCCACCTCGGACCGGGTGACTACTTCGGGGAGCGCGGCCTGCTCGACAACGCGCCCAGGAATGCGACGGTTACGACCGAGCAACAGAGCACGGTGTTACGGCTTGAAGGAGAGGTGCTGCTCGAGGCGCTTCAATCTGCCCCTACCGTGCTGTCGGCACTCGATCGCTCCAGCGCCTTAGGGCTGAGGTCTGCGGCGCCAACCGAGCGCACCGCATTGGTGGACGACCCGGACTGGTTGCAAGCATGAGCATCGACGGCGCATTGGTGGTGGTGGTCGGTGCCGGTTATGAGGGCAAGCGCCGCGCCCACGTTCGGATGGCCGAACTCGGCGCGCGGCTCGTCGTCGTGGACGAACCCGGTTACTGGTCCGAGTCGCTCGTCTCAGACGGCGTTGCCGTGGCGTGGCTCCCGGCATCCATCGTCGGCGACGCCGACAACGACGCTGCGGCTGTCCTCGGTGCGCTCGAGCGAGCAGGCATCCGACCGGACGGCGTGCTCACCTTTTGGGAAGACAGCGTGTGCGTGGCAGCTCGGGTGGCTGCCGCACTCGGACTGCCGGGGAACCCGCCGGAGGCGGTTGACGCCGCCCGCAGCAAGATACGCACACGTGAACTCTCGGCCCGCCTGGGGCTGCCTACCCCGAGGGCACGACGCGTGCGGTCTCTCGACGAACTGTTCGCCGCTGCCGCCTATGTGGGTTTCCCTGCCGTCGTCAAGCCCGAGTTTGGTGCCAGCGCGATGGGGTGCGTCCGGGTCGACAACCTGGAGTCCCTGCCGGCCGTGTACTCGCTCGTTCGCAGCGTGGTGCGTCCCGAGAACGACACCATCTTCCGGGCCGGCAACGATCTCCTGTTGGAGGAGTACCTCGACGGCGTCGAGTTCGACGTCGACCTCGTCATGCACGACGGGAAGTGTGTGTTCTCCAGCGTGTCCCAGAATTGGCCGACGGCCGAGCCATCGTTCCAGGAGACCGGGCTGCATTGCCCACCGGACCACGACCGCAAGGCCGTCCGTCGGTTGGTCGACCTCGTCGTGCAGACGGTGCAGGCTTTCGGGCTGCGGCGGGGTGTACTGCATGTGGAAGGCAAGTGCACCAGTCGGGGCCCGCGCATCATCGAGGTGAATGCCCGTATGGGTGGCGGGAGGATCTGGGACTACGTTCAGGCAGTGTGGGGCGTCGACCTGGTGGAGGCGCAGCTGCGGAGCTGCTTGGACCTGCCTTCGAAGGTTAAGCCGAGCCGCCGCCCGCGGTGTGCGGTTGTCGATGCCATCGTGCACGCGTCGGCGACCGGCCGCCTCGTGGCCCTGCCTTTCGCCCAGGTCGCGTCGGCCGACTTCCTGGCGCTCGACATCGACATCGACGTCACAATCGGGTCGGAGGTGGTGGGGCCAGAAGGCATCTTCGCCACCGTTCTGGCGGAGGTGACTGTGATGGCCAAGGACCTACGGCGGGCCAGGGCGCTGGCCGCAGATGTGCTCCGCGACCCGCCTCAGGTCGCTCCGATCATCCCAGCCGAGGAACCGAGCCGCAACGGTTCATCCACGGAGGGTGTCGGGCTGGTCGTCGAGATCCATTTGGACGACGGGTGATTTCCTTGGTCAGGTGTCTGGGTGCGTCAGGTAGCGGCGGAGGCTGCGGACGTCTGCGAGACCGGCGCGCTGGCGCACGTGGTCGATGTCGGTGCCGGCTTCGTGGCTAGCGGTGAAGTGGAATCGCCGCAACGCGTTGGCGGTAACAGGGATGTTGTCGGCTGTGTCGAGTTGTTTGATGAGGTGGTCTGCGCCGAATCGCGTGAGCCGATGAGGCGTTTCATCTGCTCGTGCTGGTCGGGCGCTCGTGAAGAGTGGTTCTCCCGTGCGTCGCCCGGCGCAGCGATGCACCGCTCGTGCGCTGCCGACTTCAAGAGTGACTCGCCGTGAAGAGCCCTTCCGGCGAATCGTCAGCGACACCTTTGGAGGTCTTCCTGCTACATCGTTGACGTCGAGCGCAAGCGCCTCGCCGAGTTTGAGTCCGTCGAACACGAGCAGCGACACGAGTGCATCAAGTCGGGGATCGAGCCCTGCCGCCACTACCAGGTACGCCTCGACGGATTGAGCCGAAAGCACCATGGTTGGACTTGGATCACCCGTCAATGTCCTCGGTCTGGTCACCCCGTTGACCGGGTTGGAACCCGCAGAATCGGCGTCAGCTGCGAAATGGTAGAACGATGACAGCGACGACCACCGCCGCCTGAGCGTGGACGCGCTGTCGCCGACTGCTTCGCGTGCTGCGTGAAAGGCGACCACCGCCGCCGTATCGGCGTGAAGTGGAATCGACCCCTGTTGGACACACCAGCGACCGAACGTCTCCAGGTCAGTGCGGTACGCAGCGCGAGTGTTCGGCGAGGCTTGCGTCGCAAGCCACGCATCGACAACGGTCGCATGGAGTGATGCGTCTTGATTATGGGTAGGCCCCCGTTCCATGCCCTCCATGATGCCAAAAAGGAGTCAGGCCGTCAACATAATCACACACTTTCGCACTGCGAGGTCGACCCCATCGTCGTTTTTAGGGAATCGAGAGCTGGATCTTGACACTCAACATAATCACGTATATTATGTTGAGTGTCTCCGCTTAATCGGAGCACATAATCAGACCTATCCAGAAGGAGATTCGAAATGATGATCCAGACTGACCCATTCCGCGACCTTGACACGCTCTTCAGTCGGCTTTCCGGTCGTCAGCCAAACGGTTCCGGTGTGATGCCGATCGACGCCTTCCGTCGCGGTAGCGACGTGTGGGTCCACATCGATCTTCCAGGCGTGAAGGCCGAGAGCCTTGAAATCACGGTCGAGCGAAACGTGCTGACGATCGCCGCTGACCGAAACTGGCAGCGCCAAGAAGGTGACCAGCCCTATTTCAGTGAACGCTACCGTGGCAATTTCCGCAGGCAGATCCAGCTTGGTGACGGCCTCGACCTTGAGAACCTGGAGGCCGACCTTCACGACGGCGTGCTCACGATTCGGGTTCCGGTCTCCGAGCAGGCCAAGCCTCGCAAGATCCAGGTCGGACAAGCCGGCAACACGCAAGAGGCGATCGAGGCCACAACCGCTGACGCCAGCTGACCAGTCCCCAACATCAACATAGTGGCGACTTCTGATCCGCCGAGTCGGGGCGGTGGCGTGCCTGTTCCGGGAGTCGCAGCACGTCGTCGTCGTTTCGGGCAGCGATGACGATGGATGAGAGGTACTGATGAACACATCGATCCGACGATGACCCTGGGTGCGTTGGTCAACGCGCATCCGCAACTGGCGCGCCAGTTCGAAAGCCGCGGGCTCGACTACTGCTGCGGCGGCGGCGAGACGCTGTTCGTTGCGTGTGCAAACCAAGGGCTTGATCCGGTGGCCACGTTGAGCGAACTCGCTGCGGTCGTGACCGAGGGCGAGGTGAGTGATTGGTCGACGATGAGCGCGGCGGAGTTGGTCGATCACTTGGAGGCCACGCACCACAGGTACAATGACGACGGCGGTCGACGAAGGCGGCAAACCACCGTGCTGGGCGCACCTGTTCGAGTCCCCGATCGACGACATCGAAGACAGCGGTGATGTCGAGCGGATTGTCCGCGATTTCTGCCGGCAGGCGACGATGGACGATCTGTTGGGGCCTGTATTCGCGGCAGCAGGGATCATGCGGAACGCATACATCGAGACGCTGGTCGAATCGTGGTCGTGGCAGCTGTTCGGCGTGCGTGGCTACGCCGGCAACCCACTTCGCGCGTATCAACCGGTGCATGCCCGCACGCCCTTCACTGTCGCGCACTACGCGCGGTGGCGGGACTTGTTCGACGACACGATCGACTCGTTGTTCGTTGGCCCGGTTGCCGAGCTGGCGAAGGCTCGGGCGCGCAAGTTGGCGGCTGCAATGGGCCGTCTGCTGGCCGACGTGTCGGACGTCGCCGACGCACCCGTCGAAGTGGTCTGGCCGGGCACCGGTGACCGCTGCGTTAACCCGACCCGGCGCTGTTTGCCTAAGGGCTAAGGGTCTGCCCGTTCGGCGACTACGGCAGTCTCTTGTCACCGGTCAGAGCAGTCACGGATCCCGAGGCGGTTCAACATTGGGACCAAAGTCCCTATGGATCGGGTCGATTGCCGTCGTGACTTCGTCGGCGATCGTCTTAATGTCAAAAGGGTGAACAGGTCGCTTGACTCCGCTTGCGACCGGACCGAGTACGAAGGAGCATGCGATGAGCGAATCCGAGCCAGCAGCGCCGAGGCCCGCGACCAAGACCGTGTCGCGCCGTACCGCAATCGGATTGATGGCTGGCGGCGTCGCCGTCGGCGCGGTCGGCTCCCGCGTCGGCCTGAGCAGTAGCACCAGCGGAAACTACGACAACATCATTGATGCCCGCGGTTTCACGGGCAACTGGGCGGAAGGCGCTCTGAAGACCTTCGTTCCCCCTGGCGAGTTCGACCCCTACTTCATCTTCGCCTCGGGTGGCCACTCCGGGCAGATGTTCGTCATCGGCGCACCCTCAATGCGGCTACTGAAGGTCATCCCGGTGTTCACGCGTGATGCCTGGCAGGGCTACGGGTTTGGCAGCGACCAGAGCGAGAAGGTGTTGAACGAGGGTTCGGACCCTGCAAAAAGCAACCTCCTCGGCTGGGGCGACACGCACCACCCGGCGCTCTCCGAGACGAACGGCGACTACGACGGCCGCTGGCTGTACATCAACGACCGCGCCAACGGGCGGATCGCGATGATCGACCTGGCCGACTTCAAGACCAAGCAGATCATCGACCTGCCCAATCTGGGCACGTCGCATGGCGGCTGCTTCGTCACACCCAACAGCGAGTACGTGCACATCTCGTCGATGACTCCCGCCCCGTACCTGGCCCCCGACAACTATGCGCCGCTGTCCGACTACAAGAAGTACTACCGCGGGGCGTCGTGCTGGATGGCGATCGACCAGAAGACCGGCCGCATCGACATGGAGCGCAGCTTCCAGATCGAGCTGCCGCCATACACTCAGGACCTCGCCGACGCCGGCAAGTTGGTCAGCGACGGGTTCGGGTTCATCAACTCGTACAACACCGAGATGGCAACCGGCGGAACGCTGGACGACCCGAAGAAGGCACTCGAGTCAACTTCAATCGCCAACGACTTCGACTTCATGCACGTGATCAACTGGAAGAAGGCCGAGGAGGTCGTCAAGAACGGTGACGTCGAGGACATGAACGGCATCAAGATGATTCGCCTCGACGTGGCTGCCAAACAGGGAGTGTTGCACCTCGTGCCCGAACCGCGCAACCCACATGGTGTCGATGTCAGCCCCTCGGGTGACTACATCGTCGTCTCGGGCAAGCTCGACCCGCACGCCAGCGTGTTCTCGATCGAGAAGCTGAAGGCGGCCATCGAAACCAAGGACTACGACGGCACCGACGAGTTCGGCGTGCCGATCCTGAAGATGGCTTCCTGCCTCGAGGCCCAGGTCGAACTGGGCAACGGCCCGCTGCACTCGCAGTTCGACGACAAGGGCAACGCCTACACCTCGCTGTTCGTCGACAGCGCGGTCGCCAAGTGGACGCTCGGGCCGAAGGCCGGCGTTGCCGAGGGCGACGCGTGGAAGAAGGTCGATCACCTCGCGGTGAACTACAACATCGGTCACCTCTGCGCCGCCGAGGGCGACACCGTCAACCCTGACGGCAAGTACCTCGTCGCGTTGAACAAGTGGTCGATCGATCGCTTCCCGCCGGTCGGCACCCTGCACCCGCAGAACTTCCAGCTGATCGACATCGAGGGCGACTCGATGACGATCCTCAGCGACATGCCGATCGGCATGGGTGAGCCGCACTACACGCAGATGATCAAAGCCGACAAACTCGTTCACACCCTCAGGCTGTACGAGCCCGGCACCGAACCGCTGACGATGTCGAAGTCTGAGTTCGCGGTCGATCCGGGCAACGAGCGAATCGATGTCAGCGGCAACGAAGTCGACGTGTACATGACCGTGATGCGCAGCCACATGACTCCCGACATCGTCGAGGTGAACGTGGGCGACAAGGTGAGGTTCCACATGACGAACATCGAGACCACACCTGACGCCTCCCACGGTTTTGCCATCCCGGCGTACAACATCCAGACCAGTCTCGACCCGGGAGAGGTCATCAACATCGAGTTCGAGGCAAACCGTCCCGGCTCCTTCGGCATGTACTGCTCCGAGTTCTGCTCGGCGCTGCACCTTGAGATGCAGGGCTGGTTCCTGGTCAAGCCATAGCAATTCGACGCACCCGCGATCGACAAAACCATCCGGGGTTCACCAGCGAACCCCGGACAATGGAAAGGGCACTCATGTACAAGTCAGTTCGCCGGTTCTTCGCGGTCACGATGGCCGTCTCAGCCACCAGCCTGTTCGCCGCCTGCGGTGGTGGTGGTGGCGACAACAGTGGCGGAGGTGGCGACAAGCCGACTTCGGCGATCAGTATCACGGGCAAGGAGTTCGCGTTCGATCCGAGCGAGATCACCGCGTCGGCCGACTCGGCGTTCACGGTCGAGTTGAGCAACGCGGGCACCATCGAGCACGACTTCGCGATCGTGGGCAGCGAGGCCAACAAGGTCCACGTGGTCGCCGGGGCTAGTGGATCCGGATCGTTCACGCTGCCGGCAGGGAGCTACAAGTTCTTCTGCTCGATCCCCGGCCATGAAGCGGCCGGCATGGTCGGCACCCTCAAGGTCGGCTGACTGGTGGGTGGAACCGATGGCCGAACAGCTCGACGAGTTCGACCCTGGCGCAGGACCCAAGCGGGAATCGCACGAGGGTCGATCGGCCGTGCGCTGGGTCGTCGGTGCGGCGGCGGCGGTGCTGTGCCTGGTGGCGATACCGCAGCCGCTGTGGCACGCCCGGCTGGAGGCCCCGCAATACAACGGTGCCGGGGCTCTGCACCTGACGGCATACGGCGAACGGCTCGTCGGCGACATCTGCGAGATCAACGGTCTCAACCACTACATCGGCATGCGTCAGATCGGTGAACCACGGGTGCCCTGCGGGTCGGCATCGCTGGGCCTCGGTGAGAACACCGTTGGGCGGATCGCTCCCGAGATGATCCTCTGGCTCCCGGCTGCCGTGGTTGCAGCCGGGGCCGTCTTGGTCGTCGCGGTCACCAGGCGGCGTTGGATCCGACGCGCAGCCAGCGTGTTCGTCTGGGGTCTACCGGTCGGTGTGCTGGCGATGACGCAGTACCACCTCTATGTCTACGGCCACGACCTCGACCCAGCGGCTGCGTTCCGCCCTGAACCGTTCACGCCGCGCGTGCTCGGGCCGAGCAAGATTTACCAGTTCGACGTACTGGCCTGGCCTGGCCTGGCGCTCATCCTCATCATCGCTGCCGCGTTGGTCGCCTCCTTCGGCACGACGGTGTACAACACCTACATGGCACGAAGAGGCGCGACGCACGTTTCCGCATCCGTGACCGTGGTGCTGGTTGCGGCGCTCGTCCTGCTCCCTGCGGTGGCGCGGGCATCGGACGACGCAGGTGGAAGCACTCCGACGACCATGCTCCCCAACGACCACGGCAACCACATGAACCGCGACGGCGAAGACGACTCGAGCGGTGCACCGAACGCGCTTGGAGCCGAGCTCATCGCGCGCCTGGCCGCTGCCCGCACTGGTGACACCGTGATGGTGGCACCTGGTGCCTACCGTGGCAACTTCGTCGTGACCGTGCCGATCACGCTGCGCGGCGAGGGTCGCCCAACGCTCGACGGCGGCGGCTTCGGCACGGTGCTGAAGATCGCCGCGGCCGCGGCCGACACGACCGTCAGCGGTTTTCGCCTGACAGGCAGCGGACCCGGGCCACTCGATACTCCCTCAGGCCTACTGATCCTGGCCGACGGTGTCACCGTCGAAGACGTCGAGATCACCAACACGTACATGGGCATCCAGGTGATGGGCGTGGCGGGTGCCTATCTCGCCGACAACGTCATCGAAAGCTTCGCCGATGGTGGTGTCGAAGGCGAAATGCATGCGACCGGTGGGGCCGCTGATGCCACCGGCCTCGATCGCGCCAACAGCGCCGCGAGTGGTGGCCGTATGCGGGGCGACGCGATCACGCTGTGGAACAGCACCGGTGCGGTGGTGGAAGGCAACAGGATCAACGACACACGCGACGGCATCTACTTGTCGTTCGCCAACGAAACGACCCTGCGTGACAACGACGTGCGCGACAGCCGCTACGCGATCCACGGGATGTACGCATCCGACCTCCGCGCCGACCACAACTACTTGGAGGGCAACCTCGCCGGCGCGATCCTGATGTACGGCGGGCCGTTCGACCTTCGCAACAACACGATCCTCTACAGCCGCTCGCCGTCGACCGGCATCGGGATCGTGCTCAAGGACGGCTCCGGTGCCACCGTGATCGACAACATCATCGTGGCCAACCGTGTCGGCATCAAGCTCGATAATGGTGGAGCAACATCGTCGGTGCCGGCGACGGTGAGATCCAACACAATCGGGCTCAACCAGGTGGGTATCGAGATCATGCAGTCTTCGCGGGGAAGCTTCAGCCGCAACAGCTTCGTGGAGAACACGATGCAGGTGGTCACCGACGGGGAGGTCCCCAACATCGAGTGGACCGTCGCCGGGTTCGGGAACTACTGGAGTAACTACAAGGGTTACGACGCCGCCGGCGATGGCATCGGCGATGTGCCCTTCGTGGAGGGCGGTTCGATCGCCCGCACGCTGACGAGAGCGCCCGTGCTGATGAGCCTCGCTTCCGGCCCCGCATTCAGGTTGCTGCAGGCCGTGGAAGACCGCTGGGCGTCAGAGGACCCGGTGGTGCTCGACGACAGCCCTCTGATCGCCATGGAGTCGCCGGCGATCGACGACGACCTTCGCTCCCAGCCGGCATCGCGCTGGTGGGGTCTCACCGGCGCGCTGATCGCCGTGGGCGCGTGGTGGCCGCTGCACCGCGCCCGGAAGCCGCGCAGGTTGCGCTATGTCTGATGACGTGGTGGTGCGCGCAACCGGAGTGAGCAAGCGTTACGGACGGCTCGCGCCGACGCTCGTCGACATCAACTTTTCGGTGCCGCCCGGGTCGATCGTCACGCTCGCCGGCTCGAATGGAAGCGGCAAGTCGACACTGTTGCGCTGTATCGCGGGTCTCGCCAAGTACACCGGCTCGATCGAGGTGTGCGGTCACCGCGTGAACGGCACCGTCGATTCTCGCCGCCCGCTCGGCTACTTGCCACAGGTGGTGACGCTCCCGGAACACGCGACCGTCGCCGAGTCGATCGCCTTCTTCGCCGATCTCCGCGGGGCAGACCCCATGGACCTGCCGTTCCCTGACGGGTTCCTGTGCGATGCGCAAACTCGTGTCGGCACCATGTCCGGCGGTCAGAAGCAACGTCTCGCGCTTGCGGTTGCCTTGCTCGGCGCTCCTCGGCTGCTGCTGCTTGACGAGCCCGTCGCCAACCTCGACGAGGAAGGGCGGGCCGCGGTGTGGCAGGCGCTGCTCGACCTTCGGGCGCAGGGCACCACGGCCCTCATCGCCAGTCCGTCACCCAAAGATCTCGCCGGCTTCGTTGATAGGACCGTGGTCCTGCGCGATGGGAAGATCGTCGACGACCGGGAGGAGGGCGGGTCGTGAAGTCTGCCACCGCTTCGCTCGCATCATGGGAGTTCCGTGGCGCCGCTCGCAGCCGATGGGTGATCGGTACTGCGATCGCCTTCGCTGCCCTGTGCCTCGCCGTGTCCTTGCTCGGGATGCGCTCGCTGCGCGAGCTGGGGTTGGCGGGCGTTGGCCCGGCTTCGGCGGCGCTGATCAACCTTGGCATCCTGTTGCCGGCGATCATGGGGCTGCTCCTCGGTGGCAACGCCTTGGTCGCCGCCCGTGAGCAGGGTGTGCTGTCGATGATCGCCGTTCAGCCCATCCCCCGCACCAGCATCGTGATAGGCGCGTTCCTGGGCGTCGCCGGCGCCTTGACCATCTCGGTGCTGTTCGGCTTCGGCAGTGCCGCCGTTGTGCTCTCCGGGGTGGCCAAGGGATCCGACGTGCTGCCCCTGATCGCGCTCGTCGGTTCGACGCTCGGCGTGGCATACGCCTGCATTTCCATTGGCCTTTCGTTTTCGGCGTTCGCCCGCAGTCGGTTGCAGGCGACTTCCACCGCGATCACGTTGTGGTTCCTGCTCGCGCTGGGGATGGATCTGGCGCTGATCGCGATTGCCCCAGCGGTGAGGATGGGTCCGGTGGGGTTGCTGTTGGCGGTCTTGCTGAACCCGCTCGAGGCGGGGCGGGTGCTCGCACTGCTCGGTGCCAGTCCCGATGGAACGGTGCTCGGCCCGTTCGGCGCATATCTGGTGGAGAGCTTCGGCACCGGAGGTGCCGCAGCACTGCTCATCGTCTCAATCGTGTTGTGGACCGTTGTCCCGCTCGTCATCGCTCGATGGCTGTTGACGCGCGGTGACCTGTAGGGAAGGTCGGTTCGGGTGAAGCTGTCAAGAGAGTGTCGTTACGCGATTGTCGGTTTGTCGGTTCTCGCCTCGAAGCCTCCCGGTACCGTGCTCGGCCTTGGGGCACTCGCGGAGGAAGCATCGCTACCCGCTCCGTTCTTGGCGAAAATATTCCATAAGCTCGCCCGCCACGGCATTCTCACCTCGTTCCGCGGACGCCGGCGTGGCTATGCGCTGGCCCGGCCGGCCGGCGAAATCACCATGCGCCATGTGCTCGAAGCCGTCGACGGGCACGATCTGTTCGATCGCTGCATCTTCGTCAGCGAATCATGCAACAGCGGCGACCCCTGCCCGCTCCACGACGCGTGGATACCGGTGATGAACTCCGCGACGAGTGCGATGTCGAAGTTGACACTTGCCGACATCGACTACACGTCGATGCAGGGCTAGCTCCGTGTCAGGCTGACGACGGCGAGTTCGCGCATTCTCCACATCACATATGTCGAAGAGGTCGACTTGCCCAGCCCGGAGCATCTTCGAAGTTCGCTGGCGAGAGCGTTTCCCGACCAGCCGCGTCTGACCGTGCTGCCGTTCGCGATGCGGGCCGTCAGCGATTGATTGCACGTCGCCGACTGTTCGTGGCGGGTTGGGTGTCGTCGATGAATGCGCCGAGTGCGCGTACGAAGTGATCGGGGTGGCTGACATGTGGGAAGTGACCGGCACCTTCGAAGAGTTCGAGCCGACTGCCGGGCATTGCCAGGTGCGCGGAGTGTGCGTGTTCGACCGGGATGATCCGGTCATCGGTTCCCCACATGATCAGGTTGTGCCTCTGATCGGCCAAGTAGAGGCGGTCGCCGGCGTTGACTCGCTGTCCACGGTGATCGATGACGGCGCGCACCGTGTGGATGAACGTGTGGCGTGAATCACGATCAGACAGAGTCGCAAATGCCCGACAGGTCTGCAGCAGGGTCGTGTTCGGTGTTATGCCCAGAGTACGTGCCCATCGTCCGAGCGTGGTACCGGCGGCGACCACTCGACGATGTGCGAGTAGAGGAATCACAACCTCGGAGCCGGGAAGCGCTGCGGCGCGGAGTGCGAGGCTGACCTCGGGCCCCAAACCACCACTCGAAACGAGGACGAGCCGCTCGCATCGTTCGGGGAACTGGTAGGCGAACTGCAACGCCACGCCACCACCGAAGGAGTGCCCGACGATTGTTGCCGAAGCGTGGCCAAGTACGTCGAGCAGATCTCGCAAACCGCTGGCATAGGCACCGAGCGAGTAGTCGCCCGATGGGCCGACCGAGTTTCCATGGCCCGGCAGATCTGGGGTCACGACGGTGAATCTCTTGGCCAGTCCCGGCATGATTTCGTCCCACGTGTGCATCGTTCCGGCGAGACCGTGCACAAGCACGATCGTTGGTCCCGAGCCGACCTGACTGAACGCCACCCGGCGACCGTGCAGCTCAGTTTCCTCGGTTGCGATCACGGTGCTCATGCGTTCAGTATGACTCTGACAGTAGCCACTGTCAATATACTGTAACAGTAACTACTGTCACGGTTGCCGGAAGATGGTTGAGGAAGATGGTTGAATAGGGGCGTGATCGATACGCAGCAGCAAACCGACCCGGTCGTCGCCTACAGCTTGGCCGGATTGGCTGGGGTGAGTGGCGTCAGCGAACGCACGATTCGCTACTACCAGGCCGAGCATTTACTACCGCCGCCGGACAAGAAAGGCCGTGACGCCGTGTACGGCGAGGAACACCGAGACCGCCTGACGGTGATCGCCGAGTTGCGTGATCGCGGCCTCACATTGCAGACAATCCGAGAACTAGTGTCAACCAAGCAACCGATGCGAACGGTGTCCGAGTGGCTCGGTGTCGACGCCACCCTCAGCGCACCGTGGTCCGACGATCGGCCAGCCTCGATTACCCACGATGAGCTCGTCGCACTGGTGGTCGACTACGGCGACGTTCGCCCAGGCCTGATTGCGGAGCTGCACGACGCTGGCTACGTCGAATTGCAGTCCGACGGCATGTGGCGGATCCCGAGTCCGACGCTACTCGGCCACGCACTGCAGTTGCGCCAGGCCGGCATTGACATAGAGGTGTCGGCGATGATGCGAGATCTGCTGCGCCGACGACTGTCGAACGCCGTCGCCGACACCGTCAAGCTGCTGGTCGAAAGGGCCGGAGCGGGCTTCGCCGGGGGAGCGACGCCAGAGGAGCTGGCAACTGCCGTCGGCGCACTGCGCCCGATCGCCCGCGAGATATCGAGCGTGATCTTGGCTCAAGAAGTGGAACGGGCACTTGCCGATCTCGTGAAGTCAGGCCCCCGTTCGCTGCGCCGCTCACAGCGACGTTGATCGCATGACCAAGAACATCCCCGCCTGCTCGGTCTCGTGACTCAGTTGTCGATGTCGACCTCGCAGGTCTTGAGGATCCACTCGGAACCAGGGAATTCCTCCCCATCGGCGATCGACTCGAAGATCGGCACCACCGCCTGCTCGGCTTCGGCGGGGTCGGCTGCGTCGACCATCGCGGTGACGAGTGCGTCGGCGAAACCCAAAGCGGCAGCTATGTCGACCCTTGCATCCTCGTCGACGAGTCCGATCGCGTCAGTGAGCTGGTCGACGAGTCGGCGGATGTTCTCGTAGCCAACCTGTTTGACGGTGAACTCGTCATCGCTGCTGTCGACCGCCTCGAACATGACGTCGACCTCTCCGATGACAGCGCACCACTTCTCAATGTCGGTGACTTTGACATCGACGTTGATGGAACTCGTGACGTCGAGCGCGGTGTGGAGACCGTCGCCGACTTGTAGGCACAGTTCGTGACGTCCTGCTGCGAGGTAGATCGCTCCGGTCGATTGGCCCTTGCCGAAATGCACACGATCGTTGTCGCGCTCGATCGCCTCGCCGGATTTGACGCAGCCGCCGTCGGCGATCACGTGGAAGTGGCCGGCATCGTCTCGGGCCTCGCCTGCCTCCTCAATTTCGATTCCCTCTGCGGCCATCGACAACTCGATTGCGCCGGACACGGCTTCGCCGTCGGAGGGTGCGATGAACGATGCGGAGGCGTCCGGATCGTCTGATCCGCACGCCGCCAATACGACAGCGAATGTCATGGTTCCGAATACGAACGAAACGAGGCGATTTCGCATGATGTGCACTCCCGGTGATGGTGTCGAAGTTGGCAATACCTCTGTCGCGTCGAACCACCAATCCGGTTCGCCTGATCAGTCGCCAATCCTGCAGGTCGAGAGCCACGCAAGGTGTAGGGCGCATGGAAAATCGCTGGACGAACCTGATCTGACCCACTATTCTGCGTGGGGTCAGTTCACGGCGGCCGCCTTTGTGGCCACCGTCGTGCGGGGGAGAAGTGGCGATCAACCAGATCACAACTCAGTGGGAGGTATTTTATGATTTCCTTGACCAATACGCGCCGACACCACACCGTCGGCCGTCTCGTCGGTGCGGGCGTCGCAGCTCTTGCGCTGCTTGGCGCCGGCGCTTCGGTCGTCGATGCCGGCGGCCCACCAGCGGACGTCCTTGACCGCAATGACAACACATGGGGGTGCGCGGCCGAGGCTGGGCTTCCTCCCAATCATTGCATCAACCTCAGGTCGAAGGGCGATACGGGTGTCATCATCGTGCTCGACGGTGATGACCGCTGGCCGCAGGAATCGATTAGCTGGAATCCGGCGTCTGATGATCGGCCGTGCCCCCACGATCCTGGTTCGCCCGACGGTACATGGTGGTCGGTAACCCTCCTTAACGCAGGCCCGTGGGTTTGCCATCATAAGCCCTGAGAAGTAACCGATAGGCACCAGCGGAAATCGATGGTCAGCAGCGCTCGCTGCTGACCATCGATCTCCGTAGTGCCACGCCGCAGGTCTCGTTTGGTGACACGTGGGCACGAGTTTCAAATTGTGCAGGTGGCAGTGCTCGGCGTTACAACTCCCGGTAGATGGTGATTGCGGTGGTGAGTCGGCGTGTAAGCGGGATTCTGTGGCGCCTCGCCTTTCGACGAGAATGCCGGTGGCCATCCATCTCTGCGGCCTACCCGAGGGGAGTCCGTGTTGCCACGGACGGACGAGCCGCCCGTCCCCTCTGCTCGGCCTTGCTCCGGGTGGGGTTTACCAAGCCGTACGAGTCGCCTCGCACGCTGGTGCGCTCTTACCGCACCGTTTCACCCTTACCTGTGACCGGTTTCCCGGCCCATCGGCGGTTTGCTTTCTGTTGCACTTGAACCGTTAGGTCACCCCAACCTGGCTCTCGCCAGCACCCTGCCCTGTGGAGTCCCGACTTTCCTCGACACGGTCAAAGCCGTGCCGCGGCCACCCGACCGACTCACCATCGCACACCCGAGTGTACGGGCCGTGACAAGCTGAACGCCATGTTGTGGTCGTTGTCGTGGTCGTTATCGCGGTCGTTATCGCGGTCGTTATCGGGGTCGTTTCTCGCCTCCACCACGCCTGATTCCGGTTCGATGCCGCCGACTACCGTCCCTGACGCGCCCGGTGTCAACTCGACGTTCTCGGATGTCGTCAGCACGATGGTCGACAACGTGACCGAGAGTGGTTATCAGACTGGAGTGGCGCTCGTCGTCGCAACGATCGCAATCGTGGCCATGCTCAACCTGAAGGTCCACAAGGCGGTTCTTGTCCCGGTTTCGTTTGGTGCGTTTTGGGCCGGCTGGCTGGGATGGAACACGTTCAGCGGGCAGGACAACGCCCTGTTCCCAGGTGACGTGTCAGCCACCAAGTTATGGGACCTGGCGACAACGGGCGAGACAGGTTTCTTGTTGGTCGTGATTGTCGGATGCGTCGCCGCCGTGTTCCTCTGGCGCAAGGGAACGACCCTTCCGAGCCGAATCGCCCTGCTGTTCGGAGCGGTGCTCGGAGCGTCGTTCGTCTACAACCTGGTCGAGGCGTTCCGCTACTCGTGACGAGCAGTCGCTCGCCGTTCAGCAGGACTGGTAGTCGTACACGAACGTGTTGTCAGCAGGCGTCTGCAACTGGGTGCTGAATCGGGCACCCGCTTCGTTCCGGCGGCCGACTACGAGATCGATCCCCGTGAGGCGGCCGAAGGTAGACGGAATCGCGTATGGGATATGAAACCCGTCAGCGTCCTTCTCGACCGGCTCGCCAAAGAAGATCGGGCTGAGCAGTGCCTTCGGATTTATCGCCGCCGCCAACGCTGCAGCGTGGCGATGTTCCTCGGCTCCGATTCGCATTGTCTCACGTCGCAGCGTCTTGTCTGTCAGCGTCGCGACGAGCGCCTGATACGTAGCGCCAGCCAACGACTCGAAGGCGTGTGCGATGTTGAGTACGTCTCTGTGGGCATCGTCGCTGTCTTTGAGCGCCGCCAAGATCGGTTTCACAGCGCGATCCATCAGGAACGGGTTTGCGCAGGTGAACTCCTCGCCGTCCGCGTCGGCGATCAACGTTCCGAGTAACGCTGCGTGGCCCGTGTGGTCACTGACGAGCCGTTCGGCCAATCCTGTCTCGGCTGGCGTCAGAACCCCGGTCTGACCGGCGGCCGAGTAGACCTCAAGCGCTGTGTACTCCAACGACTGGAGTGTGCGCAGCCGGACGACGTCATTGATTGTCGCCTCCGGCAGCGTCGGCAGCGGTGCCGCATTTCCGAGCAGGCCGGGGGCATCGCTGCCGCCACGATCGCCGCAGGCCGCTACGATCGCACCCAGTGACAACACGAGGCCTCCATTACGAAGCAGTTGCCGACGGTTCAGCGAGGAAGTCGAGGGCGAGTTCACGAGGTCACTCCTGGAGCGATTGGTGCTGCCGTGTTGAGAAACAGTTTGTCGAGACTGTCGCCGCGTAGGCCCGCGATGACCGCGGCATGGCGCGACTCGATCGCTGCGATCGACGCCAGCGCGCCGGCAATGTCTGAATCATCGACTTTGCCGAGCAGGTCGATGTGAGTAGCTGCGGCCGCTGATTCAAGGTCGTAGCCGACGATTGATGGCGTGTTGGTGCTGAAGGCCGCCTCGTGGGCACTGAACAACGTCTCGTCGCGAGTGTTCGCAGAAATGCCGGTGATCCCGGCCAGAAGCTGTGCGTAGGCCTCGTGGTTCTCCCGAATGACCGCCCAAATCGGCTGGTCGGCACCAGCCTCAAGCGCAACGTCCCACAGGTCACGGGCGGCTAGTTCGAGCGAAATGGCGAAGCTGGCGAGCGCCAGATCGTCTTCGGACAATCCGGTGGATCCGGCAGATGCCGACCGCCAACCGGCGACAGCCAGCGCGGAACCGATCACGCCGGCGCCAAACAGGGCGCGTCGTGTCGGTTGGTCGAGTGCTGCGTGATCCGCAATGGCGGAGTCAGTCACGAGGGAGTGTCCTTTCGGGATGTTCTACTGCGGCGACGTGATGACTGGTCGCCTCGCCTATCGGCTCGTCTCGGTAGTCTAGAAGTCCAGCGCCGAAAGCTCAGGAATCCACGACGTAGTTCTATCAATTGCACGGACCCAAATCTCCCGATCGAGCTGTCCGTTTGGTTCGACTGCGACGCTGGGCGACCAGGCTGCGGCAGTGTCGTCCAAGTCGCTCCAGACGCCGACAGCGATGCCCGCCAGGAATCCAGCACCGAGCGTGGTCGCCTCGACGACCGGTGAAACCTCGACCGGTTTTCCGCTCGCATTGGCCAGAGCCTGTACAAAGGTTGGGTTCTGGCTCATCCCGCCATCGATTCGCAGTGACGGAATCGAGAGTCCGGTGTCAGCTTCGACAGCGACGACCAAGTCGGCACCGCGGTGGGCGACGCCCTCCAGTACGGCCCGAACGACATGTCGACGTTCCGTACCGCGGGTGATCCCGAGCAGGGTGCCGCGAGCACCGAAGTCCCAGTGGGGTGTGCCGAGGCCAAGTAGGGCTGGGACATAGACGACACCGTCGGCGGTCTCGCATTGGCTAGCAACGTCGTGACTGGCGGCAGCGGTGTCGATGATGCCAAGGTCATCGCGAAGCCACTCGACGTTGCTCCCAGCGGACAGCATGATTGCTTCGACACCCCAGGTGACTTGCCCGTCACGTGACCAGGCGATGATCGGGAACGTGCCGTTCTCTGAACGGTCAGCGGCCGCTGGCCGACTCGCTCCGGTGCAGACGTCGAGCATGCCCCCGGTCCCGAACGTGATCTTCGCCCGACCCGGTTGGACACATCCTTGACCGGCAAGTGATGCCTGTTGGTCTCCGATGAGTGCTGCGATCGGAGGGCTGCCCGGCAACGCGGATGCCTCGCCGACGATGCCGGACGAGTCAACGATTGCCGGCAGAATCGACATCGGGACACCCAGCAGGTCGCAGATTCCGGCGTGCCAGCCAAGCTCGTCGATCGAGTACAGGCCGGTGACTGCGGCATTGCTGTGGTCGGTGACGTGCAACGCTCCATTCGACAGCGTCCAGGCGACCCACGTGTCGACGGTTCCGAAGCACAACTCGTCTGGGTCGCGATCGCCAGCCGCGGCAAGCAATGCACCGATCTTGGTTGCTGACTGGTTCGGGGCGAGCCTGAGTCCGTGTTGGATCCTGGCGGTGATGCATTCGCCGACTGTTCGCAGGTCCTGCCACCCGAGCGCTGGAGCGATCGGACGACCGGTAGCGCGTTCCCAAACGATTGTGCTGGCGCGTTGGTTGGCGATTCCCACGCCGCTGATGACGGGGTTGTCGGTTCGCTGGAGGACTGCGTGTGAGGCATCAAGTACGAGTCCGGCCATTCGGGCGGCGTCGAACTCGACGAGGCCGGGGAACGGGCTGTCAGGAGCAAAGGGTCGGTACTCGACCGCAGCCAATGTTGCGTCGGAGCGCACAATCGCCGCACGTAGACCGGTGGTACCGACGTCGATGACGAGAATCATTGGTCATTCTCCATTCCAGTGTCGTTCATGCTTGCGTCGTTCATGCTTGATGGCCGAAAACCCTTTGCCCGCAATCGTCCTCCGAGCAGACCGCCGAGCAATCCGGCACCGGCGACCATCGAGAGATTGAAGAATGCTGCGAACCAGTTGACGTCGCTCCCCCGTACGAGACGAATGGCGATGAACACGGTCTGGGCAAGGACGTACGTTCCGATTGCGGTGGCGAGCCCGTGGGACAGCGGCAAGTCGCGGCGTTGCACCCATGCGGCGCACCCAGCACCGAGCACGAATCCGATTACCGCCCCAAATGACAACCACGCTGCCATCACGGAATCGTCACGGCTATCGGCCGCCCAACGAGCAGCGATCGAACACGGCACGGCGAACATGAGAGCGACCATGCCCCCAGCCTTGAGGGCGTCGAGGTCCCAGCGTTCCAGATTCACGGCCATGATGGTGGCCCGAATGGGCTCGGAAATCCCAACTTGCCAGGATTGAGGATTCCGTTCGGGTCGAGCGACTGTTTGATTCCGATCAGGACGTCATGGGCTGGGCCGAGCGCCGCAGCTACGAATCGGGCCCGGTTGAGACCAACGCCGTGATGGTGCGACAGGTTTCCGCCTGATTCCAGCACCGCACGCTGGCCCGCGTTCCACATGGCGATGTAGGTTGATTCGATCTCGTCGGCCGGCGGCTGGGCCGCAAACGTGAAGTACAGACAGGCACCATCGAGATAGCTGTGGGAGAGATGACAGCTGGCGACGCGGGCATGCGGAACGCCCATGATCGCGCCAGTGGCGGCGGCGTACACATCGTCGAGTTTGCTCCAGGGGGCAGCGATTTCCATCGTGTCGACCACGAGCCCCTTGCGACTGAGTGCTTGCAGGGCCGATGTGTCGTTGCGATGTTCAAGCCAGTTCGCAACCAACTGATCGTCGGCCCGTACTCCGAGCGACCCGGCGACGTTGTCGACCATCTGGATCGTCGCCGCCACCATCAGCTCGTCGCCTTCGTCAAGGACGAGCAGCGTGCAGTTGGTCCCGTCACCGCCGTGGCCTCTCGCCGATTCGACCCCGTCGTACAGTCGGAGGACGGCAGGCGTGGCACCCGACCGGATGATGCGGCGCACCGTTTCGAACGCCGTGGCGAGATCCGGCAGCCGGTAGGCGGCGCGGCGCTGGGCGTCGGCGACTGGGTGAGCCCTGAGCCAGACCCGAGTGATCACGCCGAGTGTTCCTTCCGAGCCGACGAACACTTGGTTCAGGTCGGGCCCGACAGCCGCCGCTGGAGCGCCGCCGGTATGGATCACCCGTCCGTCGGCGAGCACGACCTCGAGCCCGACGACCATGTCTTCGATCTTGCCGTAACGCGTCGAGTACTGACCGGCGCCGCGACATGCCACCCACCCGCCGATCGTTGCCAGTTCAAAGCTCTGCGGGAAGTGGCCGACGGTCAGCCCATGCCGTGTGTTGAGCAGGCGCTCGAGGTCTGGCCCGAAGACGCCCGCTTGCGTCTCGACGACGCCCGAGATCTCGTCGACCTCGCCGATCTGATCGAGACCCGTGAGATCGAGCAGCACACCACCGTGAACGGGGACCGAGGCACCGCACACGCCACTGCGACCGGCCGCCGCGGTGACCGGAACCCGAGCATCGTTGCAGGTAGTGAGAATCCGACAAACCTCGTCGGTTGTGGTTGGGTGGACGAGTACAGCTGCACGGCGAGGGACGAAACCGGCAAGTGCCCAGTGGAGCGCCAACGGCCACCAATCGCGGCTCGCCTCAGCGGTAGCGGTGACGTCGGTGACCGTGTCACATATGCCTGCAAGTGCTTCGACGAACCCGTCGGGCACGGGAGCCGAGCGGCCCTCGAATCGGTCTGCAGTCCCATTGAGTTCGATCGGGGGAGTCGGGCTGGTCATCCAGGGAAGTCTTCCGAAAGCTGAGCGTGGCGGGCATCAGGCTGGCTTTGGGCTGCGATCTCAGAGGCGCACAACGACTCGTAGTCGGCGATCTCTGTGTCGATTTGGCTGGGGGTCCAGCCAAGTTCGATGGCAAGCAGTTGGGCGACTGCGGGTGCCGCAGCGAGGCATGCCGCCCGGTCCCGCAGGTGCGCCCGCGTCCGGCGAGTCAGCACGTCGATCAAGGTCGTCGCCATTTCGTGTCGGGCTGCGAACACGGCTTCAGCCCGCACGGACCCAAGTCCGGGGATCAGCGGCTCGGCCAGGCTCGCATCGAGCGCGATCAGTTCTTGCAATGCTGCGGGTCGATCGGCATCTGCGAGTTTCAACCGACGCGTTGTGCACCGGCCCGATCGGTCGAGCCGTTTGATCACGACATCGATCGTGTCTTCGGCCATCTGGCGATACGTGGTGAGTTTCCCACCGATCACTGTGATCACGCCCGACTCACTTTCGGTGATCTGGTGGCGGCGGGACAGATCGGCCGTTCGTGCTGATGCGGCGACTTTCACAAGCGGCCGCAGGCCGGCCCACGAACCGGTCACGTCGTCACGGGTGATCGTCGTGGTGAGTGTGTGGTTGAGGGCGTTGATGATGTAGTCGAGGTCGTCGTCGTTGGTGTGCGGTGCGTCGGTCGAGCCTGCGAAGTCGGTGTCGGTCGTACCCACGTAGCAGTGCTGAAACGGGCCATCGGGCCGATCCCGCCAGGGGATCAGGAACAGACTGCGCCTGTCTTTCGGTACGTAGATGATCACGGCGATGTCGTTGCCAACGAGTGCCCACGGGATCGTGATGTGGACGCCTTTGGCTGGTCGCATCGAGTCGGAAACGGCACCGCTGTCGAGCGACTTGACCTCGTCGGTCCACACTCCAGCGGCCGAGACGACGACTCGCGCCTGCACGGTGACTTGACCGTCACCCGTGTCGATGATCGCTCCGGTCGCTTTGCCGTTAGAATTCTTGGTCAATGCCACAACGTTGCAGCGGTTGGCTACCACTGCTCCGTGTGATGCGGCAGTGCGGGCAATCGTCAACGTGAGGCGAGCGTCGTCGGCTGACGCGTCGTAGTACACGAAACCCGACGAAAGCCGTTCCGCCGGCATCGTGGGGCAGTGGGCGAGTGCCTCGGCGGCGTTGAGGCGCTGGTGACGTTTGCCGATCCGTAGCCCGCCGGTGACGTCGTACATCCACAACGCCGAACGGAGTGCCTTGGCGATCTTGTTCGAGACGGGGCCGTCTTTGCTCAGCACGGGAATCAGAAATGGAAGCACGGAAACCAGATGCGGAGCGTTTCGGAGCAATCGTTGCCGCTCGCGCAGTGCCTCGTAGACCAGGCGAACGTCACCCTGTTGCAGATATCGCAGACCGCCGTGAATCAATTTGGAACTCTTTGATGAAGTCCCGGATGCGAAGTCACCGCGCTCGACGAGCGCCGTCTTCAAACCACGCGTTGCCGCATCGAGTGCCGTGCCGACGCCGGTGATTCCTCCACCGATCACGAGTACGTCGAACTGTTCGGTAGCGAGACGGTCCACCATCTCGTCACGATCGAACCGCACCGCCAAACCTTAGAGCACCGATCCATCGCCTGCGCGAGGGCTCGAACGTTTGGTGACGTTTTGTGTGATCGCTGTCAGCATACGTTGCGAATTAGCAATTGATGTACTTGGATGTGTGCCGTGCGGAGCCCTGCTGAATTGGTCGATGCGTTTCGGGCCTAAGGGCTCAAGGTCACACCCCAACGCCAGTTGCTGTTTCGACTGTTGTACGACAACCAGCAGCACCCATCGGCTGATGCATTGTTTGCAACCGCAAGTGCCCAGATGCCTGGAATCTCGTTGCGAACTGTGTACCAAACGCTGACGGATTTGACCGCGATGGGTGAACTCCAGCAGGTCACGTTCGACACCGGCCCAGCCCACTTCGATCCCAACCTCGCCGATCACCATCACGCTGTCTGCAACTTCTGCGGCACCATCCGCGACGTATACGTCGATGGTGCCGACCAACTCGCGATCGAAGGCCTCGCCGGGTTCCAACCCGATTCGACATCGATCGTGTTCCGCGGCTCATGCGCTTCGTGCGCCGCTCCGTATCCACCAACTCCCTGAAGGACAAAGTCAATGCCCGGTCTCGAAGGCACAAAGACACATGGAAACCTGAAAGAGGCGTTTGCTGGCGAAAGCCAAGCCAACCGCCGCTACCTGTGGTTCGCTCAGAAGGCAGACATCGAGGGCTTCCCCGATTCGGCCGCCCTGTTCCGTTCCGTTGCCGAGGGTGAGACGGGCCATGCGCACGGCCACCTCGAGTACCTCGCTGAGGTGGGTGACCCGGCTTCGGGTGAGCCGATTGGTGACACCGAGCAGAACTTCAAGGCGTCGATCGCCGGCGAGACGTACGAGTACACGCAGATGTACCCGGGCTTCGCCAAGACCGCCCGCGATGAAGGCTTCGACGAAGTCGCCGTCTGGTTCGAAACGCTCGCCCGCGCCGAGAAGAGCCACGCAGGCCGCTTCGGCAAGGGTTTGGAATCGATCAGCTGAACGTGATTGGAGGGGGTAATGCGAAGTGTCCCCTCCGCTCCACGCCTGATCAGGAACGCCCATGACGACTATCTACGACCCGAAGCATCCGTTGTATCTCGACGAGGCTGACGTCCGTGGGGAACTCACACGGGTCTACGACCTATGCCACGGATGTCGGCTGTGCTTCAAGTACTGCACGTCGTTCCCCTCGTTGTTCGAGATGATCGACGTTCATGACGACCAAGACGCTGGACGTCTCACGCCCGCCCAGCAGGATCGCGTGATCGACGAGTGCTTCCAGTGCAAGCTCTGCTACGTCAACTGTCCGTACATTCCTGATTTGCATGAATGGGCGCTCGACTTCCCGCGGCTGATGCTGCGCGCCGAGGCGATGCGCTACGACACCGGCCAGAAACCGCTCCGCCAACGTGTCACGACGCAGGCGATGGCGCGTACCGATCTGATGGGCAAGGCCGCCACGCTGGCGGCACCCCTCGCCAACAAAGTCGTGGCCGCTCCCGAAGGCTCGTTCGTCCGAAAGGCGGTCGCCAAGGTGACCGGCGTGTCGTCGGTGCGGCTGCTCCCGCCGTACGCCAAACAACGGTTTTCGACCTGGATGACGAAGCGCTCGCCGCAACTCGCTGGCAAGCGTCAGGGTCACGTCACGGTGTTCCCGACGTGTCTCGTCGAATACCAAGACGTTCGTGTCGGCAAAGACCTCGTCGGTGTCTACGAGCGAAACGGGATCGAGTGTTCGGTCACCGATGCCGATTGCTGCGGTGCTCCGTGGCTGCACGCCGGTGATCTCAAACAATTCACTAAAGTCGCCGAGAAGAATGTCAAGACGCTCGCCGCCGAGATTCACAATGGTACCGACATCGTGGTGCCGCAGCCGACGTGTGGGTACGTGCTCAAGAAGGACTACATCGACTACGTCGGGGGTCCGGACGCCGAACTGGTTGTTGCGCACACGTTTGACGCCGCCGAATACCTCGTCAAGATTCATAAGGCCGAAGGCACCGAACTCGACACCGAGTTCACAGGGGCAATCCCCGAGAACGTCACCTATCAAACGCCGTGTCACCTACGGGCCCAGAACATCGGATTCAAGAGTCGCGATCTGATGAAGTTAACCGGTGCCAAGGTCAAGCTGGTGCAGCAGTGCTCTGGCATCGACGGGATGTGGGGCTTCAGGGCCGAAAACGAAGACATCTCGATTCCGATCGCCGGGAAGCTGGCCGAACAGATCAGGAGAGCTGGGGGCGACGTCGTCACCGGCGACTGTCACCTCGCCAACACGGCAATCACCGAACAGACCGGAATCGCACCGCTCCATCCGATTTCGTTTATGGCGCGTGCCTACGGAATCCCAGAGGACTGACTACGAATGATGGTCACCGAATCCCGCAAGCTGACTCTCGACGACATTTCCGATGTGCGCGCCTACGAGCGTGAGCGAGAGACGATCCGTCCGCGGATGATCGAGTTGAAGCGCCGCCGACGAATTCACGTCGGGACTGTGGTGACGTTCCTGTTCGAGAACCGCGACACGATGCGATTCCAGATCCAAGAAATGGCACGAGTCGAGAAACTGATCTCCGACGAGGACATCCAAACCGAACTCGACACCTACAACCCGATGATCCCCGACACGGGCCAACTGTGCGCCACGATGTTCATCGAGTTGACGAGCGATGAGCAGGTGCGTGAATGGCTGCGGAAGCTGGTCAACGTCGAACGGTCAGCGCTGGTGGTGCTGCCCAACGGCGATCGAGTGCGAGCCACGCTCGACGCCCAGCACGAGCAGGGGCTGACCCGCGACTATGTGACAGCTGCGGTGCATTACCTCCGTTGGGATCTCACGCCCTCCCAGATCGAGGCCTTCGGAGCAGGTCCAGTCCGTCTGGAGATCGATCATCCGGCGTACCTCGAATCGGTCGAACTCTCCAATATCGCTGTTGTTGAGCTGCTGACCGACCTGATCGCGTAGAAACCAGAACTTTTCGTACATTTTCCTCTGGCATTTCGGTCGGCGGCGTTCTATTGTCCGTCACGACGACGAGACGCCCAATGGGGGGACGCGAAGTGTCGACACATGAACTTGAGTGGAGAATGCTCGGGGCCTGCAGAGGCCTCGACGCGGGTGTGTTCTACCCGGATACCGAAGAAGAAGCAGAAATCGCCAAACAAGTGTGTGAGGACTGCGGGGTTCGCCAGACGTGTCTGGAGTACGCACTCGAGAGTCGCGAGAAGGTGGGCGTCTGGGGTGGCGCCACCGAGCGAGAGCGGCGTCGCATGTTGCGACAACGTCGTCGCACCGCGTGACCTTCGCCCGTTAGTCTCGCCGTCATGTCGATGATCGATGACCACGGCGGGTGGCCAGCGCTCCTGACCCTGCTACTCGACCGCCATCACCTCACCAGTGAGCAGGCGCGGGCGGCGATGACGACGATCCTGTCCGGCGACGCCACCCCAGCGCAGTTGATCGGATTTGTGGTTGCGCTGCGAGCGAAGGGAGAGAGTGCCGAGGAACTGTCAGGCCTACTCGACGCCGTATTGGCGGCGGCTGCAATCGTGCCGCTGACCGACGAGCAACGAAACACCGCAGTCGACATCGTCGGCACCGGCGGAGATCACTCCCACAGCATCAATGTGTCCACCATGGCAGCAATCGTTACGGCCGCGGCAGGAATTCCAGTGTGCAAGCACGGAGCTAGAGCAGCCTCGTCGAAATGCGGGACCGGCGATGTACTCGAAGCGCTGGGCGTCGTTGTCGCACTGTCGCCAGAGGGCGTCAAGCACTGCATCGACACCGCCGGAATCGGATTCTGCCTGGCACCCTCGTTCCACCCGGCCTTCCGTTTCGCTGCACCATCGCGTCGCGAGATCGGGATTCCGACTGTGTTCAACCTGCTCGGACCGATGGCCAACCCCGGTCGGGTACGTCGACAGGTGATCGGTGTCGCCAACGCGGCGTTCGCCGAACGGATGGTCGAGACACTCAAATCCCACGGTTCGATTCGTTCGTGGATAGTCCATGGTGGAGGACTCGACGAGCTCACAACTACCGGCAGTAGTGAAGTGCTGGAACTCGACAACGGCGAGATCCGACACCTTGTTGTCGACCCAACCGAGTTCGGCCTTGCTCCGGCCCGCAATCAGGACTTCACCGGGGGCGACCCGGCTGACAATGCCGAAGCCGTTCGCCGGGTGTTGTCAGGCGACCTGGGGCCGCATCGCGACATCGTCGTGCTCAACGCGGGTGCAGGACTCGTCGTGAGCGGCACCGTCGATTCACTTGCTGATGGCGTCGCTCTGGCACAACGAACGATCGATAGCGGCGCTAGCGAAGCAACACTTGAACGTTTCGTGGCTGCCTCGCAGGAAGCTGCCGGCTGAACTCGGTATGGCAGATTGGGTCGTTCGAGTTCCGGCATCGTCAGCCAACCTCGGCCCCGGCTTCGACGTGCTCGGCATGGCACTGACCCTGCACGCCGAATTCGGTTTGGGTGACCTGCCTGCGCAAGCGCGGATCGTCGACGAACACCATCCCGCAATGGTCGCCTTTCGGCGGCTTGGCGGTGTCGGCTCGTTGTGGGTGCGCTCTCCGATTCCGATTGGGCGCGGACTCGGCTTCAGCGGAGCGATGCGGGTCGGTGGTGCCGTCGCCGCCCTCGCCCAGAGCGGCGACGCCGACTTCGACGAGATCGATGATGCCGTGCGCCGACAGGCGTTGTCGGTGGCAGCCGCGTTGGAAGGTCACGCCGACAACGTCGCAGCGTCGCTCTACGGCGGTGTTGTGGTCGCCGCCGCTGACTCGGTGACGCGTATTCCGGTGGGCTTTGATCCGGTGGTCGTGGTTTGGGTGCCCGACGCCACGACCACATCGACGAATCAGTCGCGGACGCAGTTGGCGGCAACAGTTGACCGCAGCGACGCGGTATTCAATCTTGGACGGTTGGCGATGCTGGTTGCCGCCTGCGCAACTGGCGATGTGAAAGCGCTCCGCACCGCAACCGAGGATCGAATTCACCAAACTGTCCGGCTCCAGCACGTCCCCGAGTCGGCGGTTGCGCTCGAGTCTGCACTTGCCGCTGGAGCATGGGCGGCGTGGCTGTCGGGGAGCGGGCCGACGGTGGCGATGATGTGCGATTCGAATCAGGCCGACCTGATCGCCGCAGCGCTGCCGGCGTCAGGTCATACCAAACAGCTCCGAATCGATCACGACGGCGCGGTGATTAGGCGGCTGGACGTTGACGGGTCACGAGTCGGGGAATCTCGTCGGTAGCCGTGATCGGAAATCGCCATTCGCCGGTACAACCGATCACTGCCAGGCGGTGGGCGTGCTGGTCGAAGTACTTGGCGAGGCACAGGGCTTCGTCGATGTGATGGCGACGTAACGGACGATCGGCCAACGGAGGTTCGGGCGGATCGACCGGGAGGGCACGGCCGATCCCGCCCGAGATCGAGACATCAACCAGGCGAGCCTGATCGACGACCCAGGTAACACCGCCGCGGCGCACGACGAGCCGGTCAGCGCTGCGGAGTGCTTCGACAAGTTGATGACGCCGGATCGCCCCGAGCAGCGCCGAGAGGCGGTCGCGCACAAGCGCCGCTTCCTCGTATCGCTGGCAGGCGGCCAGCTCGCTCATTCGGCCGGTGAGTTGCTCGATAACGATCGTGGGGTCGTCGGTCATCGCCCGCCTGGCTGCATCGACGGCGGCGTTGTAGGCGTCGCGGTCGGCGGCTCCGGCGCACGGGCACTGGGCGACGCCGAGTTGCGCGAAACTACACGGAGCGGCATCCGGCTGTGGCTCGTGATTGGCTGTCAGCCGCGTCGAGCAACGTCGCAGCGGGAGTGCCGACTGCAGCGCCTCGACGACGAGGTTGGCCATCGCCCGTGACGGAAGCGGTCCGAGATGGAATCCGCTTGCCGACGCTTCTTTCACGACCGACAAGCGCGGCCAGATCGTGTCGTCGAGCCGTACGTAGCAGTACTTGTCGGCTCGCGTGCCGGACTTGTTGTAGCGCGGCAGCATCCGTGAGATCAGGCGTGATTCGACGATCTCGGCCGACAACGGGTCGGGCAGTTCGAGGTGACGAATCTGCTGCATCTCACGCAGCATGGGCCCGATATGCCGACGGTCCTCACGACCGAAGTAGCTGCGCACGCGTTGTCGAAGGTTGGTTGCCTTGCCGACATAGAGCACCTCGTCACGATGCCCGCAGAACATATACACGCCGGGCGTGCGTGGCAGCTTGACGGTCAGTGTGAGCTTGGCGGCTTGGGCATGGCCGGCCAGTTTTGCCAGCGTGACGAGATCGTCGAGACCCATTACGCCGAGACCGGTTGCCCGTTCGATTAGGAGATGCAGGAGGTCGGTGGTTGCGAGCGCGTCGTCGAGAGCCCGATGGTTCGGTTGGTGATCGAGTCGCAGCCGCGAGGCGAGCGTGGACAGCTTGCAGTTCGGCACCTCGTCACGCAGCAGTCGCCGTGCCAGCGCCGCTGTGTCGACGACCATCGGGCGGTAGTCCGCTCGGTCATTGCGGGCGAAGGCTGCGCGCAGGAAGCCAAGGTCGAACGAGGCGTTATGGGCGACGAATACTGAATCGCCGAGGAAATCGATCAACGAGCCGAGCACGGTCTCGATTCGTGGTGCCGTGCATACCACCGCGTCGGTCAGGCCGGTCAGCACCGTGATCTGGGGAGGGATTGCCCTGCCGGGATTGACGAGCGTGTGGAATGTTCCGATGCACTCGCCGCCCTGCACCTTGACGACGCCGATCTCGGTGATCATGTCGTCGTTGCGGTTTCCCCCGGTCGTTTCGAGGTCGAGTACGCAAAACGTGGCGTCCCAGAGCGGTGTTCCGAGGTCGTCAAAGCTGCGTTGTCCGGCAATGGTTCCCAACATAAGGACATGATCCAACCACGAACACTCGTTCGTGTCAAGAACAAACGTTCGATTTGTGGGATCGCAAGGCGATGTACGCTCGATATGTGCAGCAGCCATCGATCGATCACCGCCATTTGCGGTCGGCGCTCGAGTTCGCTGTTCGGATGGCGGAGCAGGGTCAGAAGTTCAAGCCGCCGATGAAGTTCCCGGATGGCTTGAAGAAGTTCATGAAGCAGCCGCGAATCCCGACAGCGGCGTTGCCGGCGATCCGGCGGATGGTCGAACAGGACGAACCGTTTCGCACGCGGATCGCCTTTGGGGCGTTGCCCGAGTTGGTCGATCCGATCGGCAAGATGTGGTTGGAACGACCGATTGGCTGGGAAGCCTCACTGGTTGAACTGGTGGCCGAGGCCGAAGTCGCCGAGCAGGCAGCCGATGCTGCGAGTGAGTTGAAGAAGTCCGAGAAGCGCCGTGAGGCGGCGGAGCAAGTTGCTGCTCGCACCCGAGCTGAATTGGTTGTACTTCAAGAACAACTCGGGCAGCGTGACGGGTTGGCCCACGATCTCCGCACCGACGTCGCCAAGTTGACCGAGTCGGTGGCCGAGTTGCGTGCCGAGTTGCTCGATGCCCGCACCGAGTTGCGACATGCCCGCGATCGCGAGGTCGCCGCCACGTCGAAACTGGCGCGGGTCGATGCTGAACGCGCTGGTGCGGTCACGGCACAGGGCAAAGCTGAGTTGATTCGAGACGACGTACTCGCCGATCGTGCCATGCTCGCTGCCGAGCGCTCGGAGTTGGCACGTCTGGCAGCGACGGCCGGATCGCTGGCAGAGCAACTGGTGGCGCTCGCTTCGCCTACGCAGTCGGATAAGCCTCGCCCGCAAGCGAGGCGCAAGGCTTTGCCGCTTCCTGGGGGCGTGATGGGTGATTCGGATGTTGCTACCGAGTATCTACTTCGTTCCGGGGCGACCGTGCTGGTCGACGGGTACAACGTCGCCAAGACAGGTTGGCCGTCGCTTGATCTCGAGGGTCAGCGAGTCGTGTTGCTCGATGTGGTCGAGAATCTGGCAAGACGGTTCGGGAGCGACATCACGGTCGTGTTTGATGGTGCTGATGTGGTGGGGGCCACGGCTGACCGCCGCCGTGTCGCCAGGGTTGTGTACTCGCCGGCCGGAGTGATCGCCGACGACGTGATTCGTGACGAGGTTGGTCGGCTTCCTGTCAACCGCCCTGTCGTCGTGGTTACCAACGACCAGGAAATCATCAGAGACGTGAGAGCAATGGGTGCCAACACCATCGCCACCCAACAGTTGCTAGCTCTCGCCCGTTAGCCACACTCACGAATTGCGTTCAGCTGATGGGGGCACGGGCCGGAGTCAGTGTTCAATGGGATTCTTGGCTCGTCGTACCGATTCGCTCATGTGTCTCGAATCAGATGTGATCGATTGCCGAGCATGCCCGCGACTCGTGACATGGCGCCAACAGGTCGCCGCCGAAAAGCGAGCGGCATATCGCAGTGAGACGTACTGGGGTAGACCGATACCGGGATTCGGTGACCCTCAGGGGCGTATCGTCGTTTTGGGTCTAGCACCTGCTGCGCATGGTGCCAATCGCACCGGTCGCGTCTTCACTGGTGATCGCAGTGGAGATTGGTTGTTCAGGGCGATGTACCGCGCTGGGCTTGCCAATCAACCGACGTCGGTATCAGCCGACGATGGGCTTCGCCTCATCGATGCTTGGGTTACTGCGGCTGTGAAGTGCGCTCCGCCTGGAAATCATCCGAATCCTGACGAACGTGATGCTTGCGCACCGTTCCTGCATCGTGAGCTGGCTCTGCTTGAGTGCGCCCGCGTGATCGTGTGTCTTGGTGGGTTCGGGTACGCCGCCGCATGCCGCCATTTCGATGTGCCTCCTCGTACGAAATTTGGCCACGGTGTCGAAGTGACGCTCGCAGACGGGCGGATCCTGTTGTGTTCGTTTCATCCCAGCCAACAGAACACGTTCACGGGTCGTCTCACCGAGGCGATGCTCGACGCTGTGTTTCTTAGGGCTATCGACATCGCAGATGTTTCAGCGTCGCTACCGAGCAATGCCGAGAGGTAGTCGTCGAGATGAGGCTTTTCCGATGACACGATCGTCAGCGCATCTCGCACGTGGCATCGTCGTCCACTTCTGTCAGTCGGCCCAGTTGTCGGGGACCTTGGTGGGATCGCCGCGAGCTGCGGCGAGTGCTTTCATGTAGGGGTCTCGCCCGAGCGATGTGAGGTCGACCGGTTGTGGTGAGGCCGGGGTTGGAATCATCCAGTCTTTGCGTTCGTGTTCGAGTTGTTCCAGCACGGCTTGGTGGTGGTGTTCGGATTGTCGGCGTCGTTGCTTCAAGGCGTTGGGGTGGGCCCAGTCGATCCATCTTGGCTGTAGTCGTTCACCTGATGGATGTTGCCAGCATCCGTCGGGTTTTGGTGGTGGCCCGGTGGGTGGTGTCGGTGTCGGATGGTCAATCAACGGTCGACCGTGTTGGTCGGCGAAGATCAGGCCGCCTGGGGTGTCGGCATTGCCGGAGATCTGCAGTAGCCCTTTGTGGTGCTTGAGATGATCGGACGGGCAGATGCTGGCGAGGTTCCAGGTGTCGGTCGGCCCGCCGGCTGCCCAGTGGATGATGTGATGCATATCCACCCGCTGGTTCCCGCATCCGGGGACCCGGCAGCCCTGGTCGCGGTGTTCGAGGATTCGTCGTGTGCGGTCTGGGACGATTCGGGTCGAGAGCCCTACACCGAATGGGATGTTGTCGCGTTCCCAGACCGGTTGGATCTGGCAGTCACACAGTAGGTAATCGCGGATCGTGTCGGGGAGCACGACACCGTTGGTGAACTCGGTCACGCCCTTGTCGGTGTTGATATGGATATACGTTTTGAATCGGTCATGACGATCCGTTGACGACGAACACAGTGATCGGCGTGCCATCTCTACGAGTGCGTCAGCCCAGGTCACGTCGGTGTGTCCTGCTTGGAACAGACTGTCGCGGGCTTCGCTGATACCTGCTTCGAAGGTCGCGCCGTTGTCGGCACCGAGGTTGGCGTTGACTCGTAGTTGTGAGTGTTCGTCCCATCCGAACGAACACGACTCACGATCAGGCTTGACGGTGTCGGTGACTGGTTCGTCGGGGTCGCCGTCGAAGTGTTCGTCGCGGATCATGCGCACCAGTTGTGGCACGGTCGCCACGGTGGCGAATCGGGTCACGATCGCGTCGGCCCATGCCGGTGCGCGTGTGACGGCGATGAAGACTTGATCGAAGGCTAGTTCACCTCGGTCGAACGCTTCCATGAGGATCGGGAACGATTCTGCTCTCTCGGCGACAGCGACGACTTGGCGGGCATGGCCGCGTGACAGGCCGGCCTGGATCGTTAACCATTGTGCTGGGGTGTGAATCCCGCACCCGAACCACTCACCAGACGCGACAGCGCGGGCGGTCAAACGAACCAGGCGTGCATGCTGCGCATTGAGTATCCCCACAAGTTCAGCCAACTCCGTTTCAACCTCGATGGGTGGAGCGATGGTCGACATATACATAGCGTACGTGTGTTTCTACGGACTCACAACTCCCAGCTCATAGCTATTAGTGATATGAGGATGATCAGTATCTAAATAATAGATGGTCACCAATGGTCGGTATGAGACTCGGGTGGTTGGCGGGTCTTTCGAGGTGACGAGCCGTCGATCCTGAGTGTCTCGGCCGCGCAACTGCTCGCCGATGCGCGCGCCGAGTCGAGTGACCGCCTACCTTCTTGACGCCTCAGCGGGCGCTGACTTGCTGCTCGACACCGTCGGCGGGCGGAGCAACCTTGCGCAGCTGCAGGCCGGGAGCTCATTGGTGGGTTCGGAGCACTATTTCGTTGAGGCCGCGTCCGTCGTCCGGCGAGCCGAACGCGCCGGACTGATCACGTCGGCGAAGGCGTTGTCGATGCTTCGTTCGCTTGCCGCAGCACCGCTGCATCGCGTTCGGATTCGGCCACTCTTGGAGGAAGCATGGTTGAAGCGTGGACACCTCACGGTCCATGACGCGTTGTATGTAGTGCTCGCGGAGCATCTGAACGCGACACTCGTCACTTCTTATCTGCGGCTGACTCGATCGCCGCATTCTGTTGTCGCTGTGATCACTCCACAGTCGCCAACGCCGGCGCGATGTCAGACAGGCGAGCGTGCCGATGGTGCCTGTTACAGATGGTGCCTGACACCATCTGTAACACTCAGTCGTCGTTTAATTTTATCGAGTCGAACACTTCGCGGGCGATATCGGGGCGGCGGGTATAGACACCATCGATGCCTGCCAGGGCAAGTTCGCGCAGGGTCTCGGGGTCATCGACCGTCCACGTGAAGATCGCCAGCCCGTGATCATGCGACCAGGCCACATCGGCCGGTGTGAATCGATCAGCTCGGTACGGCGGTTGCCCGATTTCGGCCGGAGCACACCATGCCTCGCCCGTCGTGCGGACCTCGCGCATCACATCGAGGTCGGCGTAGGTCGTCGTGATCTCAAGCCCATCCGGGCAGGTTCGCTGCGCCTCGTACAATGCCGCCCACGATGACACCATCCGACGTCATCCGAATGTCGACATCGAGCACGTCAGCTCCCGCCGCCATCGAACGGTGCATCGCCAAGATTGTGTTTCCTGGCCCGAGACTCTCTCCTCCTGCGTGCGCAATCACCCGCGGCGGCGACGACCGAAACGAACTCGGTTCGCAGGTGGCAGCGCCATCAGGTGCGCCAGAACAGGCGAAGGCGGTCAACCCGACCAGCCAGGCTGGTACACGGCGGCCCGGTAGACGGCCGACTGATACGCGAGTCAACGGATCGCCGCCCTGACACGAGCACTGATCAGGTCGATCGCCAGAGAGACAGGAATCAACGTGATAATCGTGGTCAACATCGCCGGCTCGTCGAACGATGCGTTCTGTTGCGTCAACATCCGCCCGAGCCCTCCGGCACCGACAAGTCCGACGATCACCGTCTCGCGGGTCGCCACCTCGCAGCGGTACATCGACAACACAAAGAACCGCGATGCAACAAGTGGGAGGCCGCCGTACGCCATTGAAGGCAGGGTAGGCGCGGCGGCAGTCCGAAGCGCGGCGGCGAGGTGCCGGGTCGGAGTTTTCGATCGCTTCCGCATCGAGCCGAGCGAGTACCCCGATCGTGTACACCGCCAGGGCGATTCCGCCGGCGAATGGGCCGGGAACACAACAATCAACACCAGCAGGGCCCACACCGGGGGAGGCACCGCACGCAGGAACAATCGGACCATGATGCCGGCACAGCGTCCCATCCACGATCGACCCGTCGATCCGGTGCGGCCAGCCGAGCGGGCGGCGACAAATGCGATCGGAATCGCAACCCACCTCCGGGCTCGTGTCAAGATGGGGTGCTGCGGGTTCAGATTCGTCGGAAGACGGCGTGCGTGAAACGTTGGACAGCATCCCATGGCGTGAGATGATCGGCCTCGAACGATTCGATCAACTCGAACGACGGTCCGAAGATGGTGGCGAGCGATTCGGCATCATGCCGTTCGGTTGGGAGCCCGCTGCATTGGCTCGGCCCGGTCGGGGCGAAGGTGGCAATCGTGAGGTAACCGCCTGAACACACCGTTCGAGCGGCAGCGTGCGCGTAGGTGGCCTGATCGTTCTCGGTCGTGAGGAAGTGAAACACAGCTCGGTCATGCCAGGCGTCGACCTGTTCGTCGAGCCTGAGATCCCGAATGTCAGCGCAGATCAATTGCAATCGATCCGAGGGTCCGACTCGTTCTTGGACCCGGTCGAGAACCATTTGCGATACATCGACGGCGATCAACCGATGCCCGTCGCTCAACAGCTGGTCTACCAAGCGTGAACCGCCTGTACCGACCGACACGATCACCGAGTTGGGCACCGTCACGCGGCGCAACAGGCTGAGTCAGGGTTCCAGCGTTGGTTGGTACCAACTCACCTCATCGAGTGACTTGGTTTCCCACAGAATGTCCCAATGTTGTTGATCGGTGACCATGGCGGCGACGATACGTGGCCGGTGCAGTGCTCGTGATCGACAGCCGGAAACAAATCGGAAAGTATTTACGCGATCGCTTCGGTGCGTCCGCGAACTTGTCAGGATGGAGCCATGGCTCGCATCGAGTTGCTCGACCAGTTGACTGCGCCGATCACGGCCAACGTCTATTTCTCCGGTGGTGACCCTGGGCCGATCGTTGCCGCCTTGGCCAACGTTCCCGAGCTGCTAGGACCAACGTTGGGGTTTATCGGTGCTGCGCTTGGCAATGGGGCAACCTCGACGCGTCAGAAGGAGTTCGCGATTCTGAGAACTTCGGCGCTGCAGGGTTGCCGATATTGCATCCACGCTCACACGGCAGTGGCGCTCGATGTCGGACTGACGAGGTCAGAGGTGCGCGGACTCCGTGGCGAGTTGGCGCTGGAGGAAGCGTTCCCCGACGAGGGCGAACGGAGTCTGATTCGATGGATTGACGCGATGGCCGGTGCCACCGGGCCGGTTGCCGATGAGGTGTGGGACGCGGCCCGAGCATCGACTCCTGTACATCTGCTCGCCGAGCTGAGCGTCACGATCGGAGCCACGATGTTCCTGAATCGGTTTGCCACCGGGTTCGAACTTCCGACATCTGACAGCGTGCTTGAGCGTCTCGAACGAGAGGGGATGTCATGATCTCCGCCGTAATCGATGGGCCGGTCGCGGAGGCGGTCGCTGCAGGCAACCTGCCCGGTCGGGTGTGGATCTACACCAACTACAACTGCAACCTGGCGTGCTCGTATTGTTTGACCGAGTCGTCACCACGGAGCGAGCGACGTCAGCTCGAGCCGACGACCATGATCGCTATCGCTGAGCAGGCCCGTGAACTCGGCTTCACCGGGCTCGGCGTAACTGGAGGCGAGCCGTTCCTACTGCCCTGGCTTCCAGAGACGATCATCGTGATGGCGGGCCATTTGCCGGTGGTTCTGCTCACCAACGGCACCCTGTTCAGCGGTGACCGACTTGAACGAGCCGCCATGTTGGCTGGACACGACGTTGCGTTGCAGATCTCGCTCGACTCGCATCTCCCAGATCTGAACGACATGGCGAGAGGACCAAACAATTTCGCCAAGGTCGCCGACGCTGTGCCGCGCCTGATTGCATGTGGGATTCGTGTTCGGATCGCTACCACCACGGCCGGATCGCTCGATGGCCCGGCGATCGAACCGTTACGCCGACTGGTCGAGTCGTGGGGCGTCGCTCGCGAGGATCACCTCGTGCGTCCGATCGTGCGCCGCGGCCGCGCCGATCAACTCGAGATTGGCCTGATGGCACGCGCGCAGGACATTCCGAGCGAGCTCGCGATCACGGCCGACGGCGCGTATTGGGGAAGTTTTGGTCCGACCGTCCGCGCCGGTCGGCTCGACACCGACCTGCTCCTGACTCGTACCGTGTTGCCACTGTCGGTGCCGGCCAACGCGTTGCTCACTGCGCTTGGCGGCATGCCGGAAGGACACGACGCCACGCTCGGTATCCGTTGAGCATGATCACCGCGGAGCCGGTCGGCTCCAACACATGTCACCCAACCCCAACTCGCTCACGGGAGTTCAGCGAGCACCGCTCTGGCGGTGTCAACGAGTGGTGTCTGCGCATCTCGTTGCGAGGCTGCCAGCACGTCGTCGAACGTGTCCAGATCACGTGTCATCGGCATCAGGTAGACGCTTCGATTCAAACGGTGAAGTTGGCGCAGTTGGGCAAGCCCGGTGTGCGAGGCGCTCATGGGGACGCCACTGAAGATCCTGTGATCGACGTCGTGAACACCGATTGCCCAGTAGCCACCGTCGGTAGCCAACCCGATCGTGTCGCAACCTCGCCGCAAAGCGGCCAAACCATCTTCGAGCGAGGCCACACCCTGCGGGGTCTCCATCCCGATCATGATCCCCGGACCGAGGTCGTCGAAGCCGTTCGACAGTCGTTGCTCCAATCCGTCGCCGCGTTGAGCAACAACGGCGTACCCGTCGCGCAGCCACTGCTCGGCGTCACCCTCGAACAGCAGCACCCGTTCGAGGCTTTCAGTCAAGCGATCAACCAAGAGGTCGACCTGGTCAAGCGTGTCGGTCAGGGCAGCTGCGGCGAGTCGAGCAGCCTGCTCAGGCGTGCACGGTGGGCACAGACGAGTCTTCACAAACCCGGGCCTCGGTTGTTTGGCGATGATTGTGATGTGCACCAGGCTGTCCGTTCACCAGTAAGGCGAGTGATCCTCGCGCAACAGCCGACCCATGTCTTTGACGGCGCGGACCGTGCCACGGACCGTTCCGGTCACCTTCGAACGGCCGGCCCTTTCGTGGTAGGCGATCGGAACTCCCTGAATCCGCAGGCCCGCTTGGGACGCTCGCAACACCATCTCGAGCGGCCATCCAGAACGACGATCGCGAAGGTCGAGCGCCAACAGATCGGCCCGTCGAGCGACTCGCATCGGGCCCAGGTCGTTGAGCTTGAGCTTGGCACGGCGTCGAACCTCGGCAGCCAGCACGCGATTGGCGAGACGAGCATGTGCCGGCCAGGTTCCCCGCTTGGCAACCCGCTCGCCGATCACCAAATCCGCATCGCCACGCCTCAACATCTCGACCAGCATCGGCAGCGCCGCCGGGTCGAGCGACGCGTCACAGTCCATGAAGCACACCACGTCGTCGGTGGCCGCCTGCAGCCCGGCCCAACACGCCGAACCAAACCCACGAATCGGCTCGTGGATGACGAGCGCGCCTGCCTGTTCGGCAAGATGTGCAGTTGCATCGGTCGACCCATTGTCGACCACAATCGGGCGATACCCCACTGGCATACGGTCAAGCACCCACACAATCGCAGCAGCCTCATCGAGAGCGGGCAGGATCACATCGGGCACGAGGATCTCCGAACGGTTAGAGCGGTGGAGCGAAACCTGGTCGGCAGGCAAGCAATGGCGGGGAGCGAAGCGTGAAGATATTGATGACGGGCGGAGCCGGGTTCATCGGTTCCCATATCGTCGATGAGCTGTTGCGCCTGGGTGTTGAGGTCGTGGTCGTCGATGATCTCGATCCGGCTGCGCACGATGGCGTTCCAGCCGGGCTCGACGACCGTGCGACCTACATCTGGGGTGACATTCGAAACCCGTCTCTGTGGTCCGACGCACTGAGAGGGGTTGATGCCGTGTGTCATCAGGCGTCGAAGGTGGGGCTTGGTGTCGACTTCACCGATGTTGATGAGTATGTGTCGCGCAATGATGGCGGCACGGCATGCCTGCTGCGTGCGCTGCACGATGTCGGATTCGCCGGCCGATTCGTGTTGGCCTCGAGCATGGTCGTCTATGGAGAGGGTCGATACCGCTGCGGTCAGCACGGAGTCGTTCGGCCTGGTCCGCGATGCCTTGCCGATCTCGAAGCAGGTCGCTATGACCCGCCGTGTCCGACGTGCAGTGCCCAACTCGACGCCGAGCCGGTGCCGGAGGATCACTGGCTTGATCCACGCAACGTGTATGCCGCTACCAAGCTTGCCCAGGAGCACCTGTGCGCCGCGTATCAGCGCGAACATCTGGGCACGATCGTCACTGCGTTGCGCTACCACAACGTGTACGGCCCCCGGATGCCTGCAAACACCCCGTACGCCGGCGTTGCCAGCATCTTCCGGAGTGCGTACGAGCGTGGTTCTTCGCCGCGCGTGTTCGAGGATGGTGGCCAGCGACGCGATTTTGTCCACGTTGTTGATGTCGCCCACGCCAACGTATTGGCGCTGACCCACCCCGAAGGTGTTACTGGTGCCCTCAACGTGTGCACGGGGATACCGCGCACCGTGCTCGACATGGCTGAAGCATTGCGTCCCGACGGAGCACCAGCGCCGCAAGTCGTCGGTGGCTACCGGTTGGGCGACATTCGACACGTATTCGCCAGCCCGGAACGTGCTGCGGTTGAGCTGGGGTTTCGTGCTTCGATTGGTTTTGACGACGGCATGCGCGAGTTCGCCACCGCCCCGCTGCGGCATTCCGTCGGGCCTCGCCCGACGATGTGAGCTCACCACTTCGACACCAGACCGGCCTGTAACAGCACCGCTGTCACGACTTGCGCAGCAACGGCGATCGCGCCGGCTCGTCGTTTGTCGTTCGAGATCAGGAGCCCTCCACTGATTATCAGCCACGGGTAGAACAGCAGCCAGATTCGTTCAACCTCGGCTCGCGTGTACTGCGATAGATGTGACGCTGCCAACGCGAGGGCGCCGCCGATCACCAGGGGGGCGATCTGTGACGCTGCCTTCCACTGCTTGAGGATTCGGATCAGACCCTCGAATCCGCCTGGGCCGATCGCAATCAGGGCTACCGCCAAGTTGGCGAGGGCGAAATAGATAAGCGGCCGGAACTGAGCGGTCCCCGCCCAGTACTGGCGGCGCGTCTCGGCGGCACCGTCAAACCACCAAAATCCCAACATGGCATATCCAACCGTCACTGCGGCGCCGGCGGTGACTGCCCCAACGAGCGTTGGAAGTGCTCCGGCGGCACGCCGGCGGAAGGCAACACCGATCGGAACCAGCGGCGTCAGGATGAACGTCGCCCCGCCATACGTGAGAAACAGGAGCCCGCCAAGCAGTGTCCCGGCCAGCACCCCCCAACCCGTCGCCCGCCACCGAGTCTGACGCAGGCCGAGCGTGCAGGCAGCGACACCACTGGCACCGATTGCGGCGTAGACGGCATCGGCCGATACGACCTGCCAGATGGCGTACGGGGCGACGATCAACAGGGGAGCGCAACGCCGAACCCATTCGTCTCCCGCAGTCGCCCGAACGGCAATGAGTACCGCGGCAGGGAGTAGAACGGTTCCCAGGATCGACAACCCAACGACCGGCCAGACACCTTCGAACCCGACAGCGTCCATCGCCTTGAGTACAAGAATAAATCCGGGAGGATGCCCGCGTACGTGCACGGAGTATTGATCGATGTCATCGATGAAGTTGCGCAGGAACTGACCTGCCGAGGGTGCGATTTTCAGGTTGACGAGATACTCCGTGCGGTCGGCTGCGCCGTGCAGCAATCCGTCACGACCATCGGTCGCTGCCAGCAGCACAGCGAACGCGCCAGCCGTCAACGAGGTCACGATCATCGTCGATCGAATCGAGATCTGCCACCACCAGCCGCGATACGTGGCAACAACGACGGCGAGGCCGACAGCGGTTGCACCGACGAGTCCCCACCCGAATCGCCAGTCCCAGCCGTCGGCAGGATCGCGGCCAACCAACGGGGCGGCACCGAGGAAGATTTCCGGCGTCTGGCGTTGCAGGTGTTGGCCCCACCGAACCGTGATTGTGATCAGCGCCGCCGCCCACAACCACGGTGAAACGATCAACGACCTGATTCTCGTCATTTCGTGTTCGTCATCTGGTGTTCATGACTTCGCCGGCGGTAGCTCATCGGCGTGACCATCAACATCACCAGTGGCGCGGCCGGCGAGCAGCAAGGCGACCGCCAACGCTCCCCACATCGCCGTGTTCGAAGCGGTCGCAACGATCTGAATGGAGTCATCGTCTCTGACGTAGTCGAATTTCTGAATCGCCAAAATCACGACGGCCATCGCACCGAATCCGATACCTGCGGCGCGAGTTGCCCACTGCTTGCGTACCGCCAGCACCAATACGCCGAGGGCGATGGTGAGCAACGCCCACAACGGGTTGAACCACACAAACTTCAGCTCCCAGCGGCGCGTTAACTTGCCGTCATCGTTGACAAACCCGGCGTCGCTGCCGAGCAGCGCCACCTGACTGCCTGCGAACGAAACCGACCTCGCGACAAACAAGCCAGCTGCTCCAATGACGACGGCCACGACCCCGACGACCCGGATCGATTGGTGGGCGGCCACCGTGCCCCGATGCAGAACGCCATCGAGTCCGAGGTGGTCTCCGGCAGCCGAGGCGTACACGAGCAGGTGGGCAATCAACATCAGCAGATACGACCACGACCACTCATCAGCGCGGTCGTAGTAGAGCACCGACAGCATGATCGGGATCGTCATCATCGCCCCACCGAGAGCTACCAACTTGGTGCGGTAGCCGACAATCAGCAGCATCGCCAACATCGTTTCGCCGAGCAGCAGCGCCCATCCGAAGAACTGGAAATTGGTAACGATGATCTGTTCGGTGACCCACGTAAATGGGGCGAATGGCGAATGCCTCGAAACGGAGGCGGAGTATTTGTAGAGCCCGCCACCTTTGTCCTGCCCGAAGTCAGGCGGGACCTTCCAATGCAGGTTGGCGAGCCAGAGCAATCCGAGTCCGATCCGACTGATCCCAAGTACAGCGCCTCGCGCCCGCTGGTCAAGTTGTTCGAGGCGTTGGACGAGCGACGAATGCATCGTGTCAGCATGTCACTGCACGTACTCGCTGGCGAGCAGTTTCTCGAATCTTTCGCACTCGCAGCCGACACTCGTAAACCACCATCGCTACGGTTGCGGCCGTGATGTGGCGGTCAGGGTGGGTGGCGATCAGACGGGCACTATTCGCGGCCTATGCCGTTGCCTACGTCATTTGGTTCTGGCGATACGGCCTGATTATCGATCGCATCTCGGTGTTGATCTCAGTTGCGGTGTTGATCGTGATTGCACACATCGGACGGCCGCTTCGGGCGTGGGGGCGGATGATCGTCGACCTGACGCTCTACGTCGCCATGTGGATCGCTTACGACGAAACGCGCGGTGCCGCCGATCGAATCGGAATGCCGCTCCAGGTCGAGAGTGTCCGCAACATCGACCGGGTGTTGTTCTTCGGCACAGACCCGCCTGTCTGGTTGCAAGCCAAGTTTTACTCTCAGGCGCAGGTTCGGTGGTACGACGTTCTGGCGTCCGTCGTGTACTACTCGCATTTTGTGGTGCCGATCGCAGTGGTCGTGACGCTCTGGATTCTGAACCGTGGCGAATGGGTTCGGTTCATGAAGCGATTCGCCACGGTGTTGGCCGTTGCATGTCTTGGTTTCATCCTGCTCCCCACGGCACCTCCATGGATGGCTGGCGGCGGTGATAAGAAAATCAGGCTTGATGCGTTGCCGAAGCTACGCAGGCCGGCCGGGAGAGGTTGGTCGCACCTTGGGTTTGAGGGTTTCGTGCACGCATGGGAGACGGGTCGCGATTGGGCCAATCCGGTGGCAGCGATGCCGTCGCTGCACGCCGGATACTCGTTGCTGATCACCATGTTCTTTTGGAACCGGATACGCAGCGGTCGGGCTGGCCGCTTGGTATATCTGCTGGCGTTGTATCCGGTGACGATGGGCGTTGCGCTCGTGTATCTCGCTGAGCACTACGTGATCGACGTGTTGGCTGGTTGGGCGGTTGTTGCCGGAGCGTGCTGGTTCTGGTCGTGGTTCGACCGTCGCCGGGTCGTTGCTGTCGTTGCTGTCGTTGCTGTCGCAGACATCGAACCTGAAGGCATCGAAGGTGACGAGATCGACGACGCAGAGAACTCTGTAACGCCGACCGTTCATGATGTTCCCTATGAACGGATTCACTGATCGTCGGCTCACGAGTTCGTGTGACGACTGCTCGATGCGATGCACGGTCGCCTGCAACGAGTGCGCCGTGACGTTTGTGCTGCGAGATGAACTGACGGAGCACAAACCGCTGATTCTCGACCTCGAACAAGCGCGAGTTGTGCGCTTGTTCGAACGTGCCGGAATGGTCCCCGATCTCAAATTCCGAGTCGCCGGCTGACGTCGAGTCTCACGAGATTGGCCGTGAGCTCGTCAGCGGTCGGATCGCCGATCGAAATGATCGCCGGTCAGTTCCACCAACCCAACCCCAAGCCGAGTGAGCAGCCGGACCAGCCATCGTCGACCGAGTGTCGACGACGATGAATGGCTTGCCCGGAACACCGAGTCGTTCGCCGAGCTGTTCGACATAGCGCAATACCTGACCGAGTGCGAGGCGAAGCTGCGTCTCCTGGTTCTCGGCGGTGGTCGACTTCACCTCAGCGACGTAGAGCGTGTCGTTGATGTACCACGCCACGTCGAACAATGGGGTGCCCGTTGGCGAGAGTGGTGTCGAACCCATGCGAGTCAGCTCTTCGGCGAATCGGCTTTGAATCTTGCGATGGCGTTTGTCGGCGACCGCCAGTTTCATCGAGGTGACCTGCAGCGCTGTGGCGCGTGTCCCGCAAGTCGGGGTGTTGATCGACTACCACACAATCCGCGCCGGGTTACACGCTCACAGTATTTGTGAGTTGGATAACGGGACACCAATCCCGGTCTCGGCGGCCCGACGCCTGTGTTGCGACGCCAACGTGTTCCCGATTGTGCTTGCCGGGAACGGCGAAGCCCTCGGAGGTCGGCTGGTGTCAGACACCAAACGTTCATCACCAGGCAACTCGACGTTTGGCGACGGGAACGTTTGGTGTCTGACACCAAACGTTCGGTTGCCAAACGGTGATGACCGTCGGATGCGAAGCATCACTACCTCGTCCACGAAGGCGGCTGGAAACTCACCATGACCAAAGGCCGGGCAGCCACCTGGCACCGACCCGACGGCACCATCTGGCGCACCGAACCCACCACCCGGCAACCATCCGGATCATCGGGACCAAACCGCCGAGCCGAACCAACAACGCAACAGAGTTCTGCGCTCTTTTGATCTCCAGCGGCTGTCAACCGCCAAACGGTCGACACAACTCTGTTACACCGCTTGTTCATGATGTTCCCTATGAACGGATTCACTGATCGTCGGCTCACGATTTCGTGTGACGACTGCTCGATGCAATGCACCGTCGCATGTGGCGACTGTGTCGTTACATTTGTGCTGCGCGACGAACCGACGGAACACGAGCCGCTGATACTCGACCTCGAACAAGCGCGAGTTGTGCGCTTGTTCGAAAAAGCCGGAATGGTCCCCGATCTCAAATACCGCGCTGCCGGCTGACGTCGGTTGGCGTTGATCAATTGCGCCATCGCGGCCACCAAGCCGGATCGTCGAAGTTTTTCCGGCCCGTTGTTGCTGCTTTGCACAAGGAGGTCGGTTAATGCCGAAAGTTTCTGATCCATTCGTCCGTCACGTGGTCGTTCCGTCTTACAACGGATCGGACGAGTGCGACGAATGGTGTACTGCACTGCATCTCGTCGAAACGATGATCGCTGAGTGGCCCGTTGCTCAACTCTCCGATCTGCTGACATGTGACGCCAAGCTCGGTCGAGCAATCGGCCACCGGGCCAAGGTGAAGGTAGTGCAATGACTCATCGCCGATCGTCCCTACGCTGGGTGGATGGCTCGTCGGCTTAGCCCGCTTCCGCTACCGACGTGGGATGAAATTGTTGCGATCGCCAGCGAGCACGGGATCGAGCATGTGGGCGTTGCGCCTGCGGATGTGCTCGACCGGGCTCGTGCAGAAATCAACCGTCGCAAGCGGGCCGGACTCCATGCCGGAATGGGGTTCACCTATCGAAACCCGGAACGCTCGACCGACCCGCAACGCGCCGTTCCTGGTGCGCGCTCGATCATCGTCGCCGCTCGCCCGTACAGAGCGACGGACGAACCTGACCGACCCGATGGAGCCCAGGCGAGGGTCGGCCGCTACGCCTGGGTTGATCACTACGCCCCACTTCGTGAAGGTCTGCGAGTGATCGCCCGGCGGGTTCGGCGAGCCGATCACCGCGCCGTCGCCTTCGCCGACGACAACTCGATCGTCGATCGCGAAGTCGCCTACCTCGGCGGCCTGGGCTGGTTCGGTAAGAACGCCAACATCCTGCTTGCTGGAGCGGGCAGTTTCTTCGTGCTCGGCAGCATCGTCACGACCGCTGACTACCCGGTGAGCACACCGGTTGCCGACGGGTGCGGTTCGTGCCGACGGTGTCTCGACGGCTGTCCGACCGGCGCAATCATCGCCCCCGGAGTCGTGGACGCCAACAAATGTCTGGCCTGGCTGGTGCAACAGCCCGGCAATTTTCCCGTCCAGTTTCGTGAAGCTCTCGGCGATCGCCTCTATGGATGTGACGACTGCCAAGAAGTCTGCCCGCCGACAGTCAGGCTGGGCGAGAAGCATCGGATCCCGCTTGCCAACCATGCCGGTGCCGAACCCGTCCAGGCGTGGGTCGACGTGCTCGAACTGCTCGACGCATCCGACGAGCAGTTGATCGAGCGTCACGGCCGCTGGTATCTCGCCGGGCGCGACCCGATCTGGTGGCGACGAAACGCTTTGATCGTGCTCGGCAACGTCGGCGACCCGACGGATCGTCGCACCCAACTATCGCTGGCCGACTACCGTGCCCACGAGAACGAGATGCTCCGCGAACACGCCATTTGGGCCACCGAACGACTGTCTCAACGGTTGGTTGCTGCCACGTGAAACATCTGCTCGTCACCAACGATTTTCCGCCCAAGGTCGGCGGCATCCAATCGCTGCTCTGGGAATGGTGGCGACGCCTGCCCCCCGATCAGTTCGCCGTCCTCACCAGCCCATATGCGGGGGCGGCCGAGTTCGACGTGGACCAGCCGTATCGGATCGAGCGGGTTCGTGAACCCGTGTTACTCCCGCATCCGTTAATGGTTCGGCGCGTCAATCAGATGGCCGCCGACTTTGGGGCGGAACTGATTGTGCTCGACCCGGCGGTGCCGCTCGGTCTGATTGGCCCCTCGCTCGACCTTCCGTACGACGTCGTCGTGCACGGTGCCGAGGTGACTGTGCCTGGCCGACTACCCGGAACCAGGCAGGGTCTGGCGTACGTGTTGCGGCGTGCTCGCCACGTGATTGCCGCCGGCCAGTATCCGGCGACCGAAGCCAATCGGGCCGCCGGCCGGGAACTTTCAATCACCGTGGTGCCGCCAGGTGTCGACACCGAACGTTTCCGACCGCTGACGCCTGACGAGCGAGCGCTGGTGCGCAGCGATTTTGGGATCGGACGGGACGCCCAAGTGATTGCTGCGATCTCGCGGTTGGTTCCGCGCAAGGGTTTCGACACGGCGATTCGGGCAGTTGCTCGAATGCGATCGAGCCATCCCGACCTGATACTCGTTATTTCTGGCGGTGGCCGCGATGAGGAACGGCTTCGCAAGCTCGCGATTGAGCTCGACGCGCCGGTGAAGTTCCTTGGGCGTGTCTCCAACGACGAACTCCCTCGCGTCTATGGCTGCGCCGACGTGTTCACGATGCTGTGTCGGAACCGGTGGGGGGGCCTCGAACAGGAAGGCTTCGGCATCGTGTTCGTCGAAGCGGCCGCCTGCGGGATTCCACAGGTCGCCGGCGACAGCGGTGGAGCGGCGGAAGCGGTCGCCGACGGAACGACCGGCATCGTCGTGCGACGACCGGACGACGTCGACGAAACGGTGGCGGCGTTCACCCGGTTGCTCGCCGATCCAGACCTACGCACCCGAATGGCAACCGCATCTCGGGCAAGGGCGATCAGCGAGTTCTCCTACGACGTGCTAGCGGCGCGGTTAGGAGCAGCACTCGGAATCAACACCTAAACTGCTGGCTGTGGGTGCTCCCGACACGATCGTCAAGGCGAATCTGGCACTTACTGCCGTTTTTTCCGTCACCGCCTCGTACGCCGCGACGGTGTTCTCGACTTCGGCACAGTGGGTCGGAGCTGTCACCGCGATGGTGCTGTTTACGGTCGGTGTTGCGGCATTTCTGTGGTCGTATTGGAACGCAGTCCAACGCAGCCGCAGCGATGAAATTTCGGTGACACAACTCTATTTCCTGCTCGGTTCGGCGATCCCTTCACCGGTTCGTCGAACGATGAACGCGGCACTGCTGATCCAGTTCGTGGTCGCAATCACCACCGCCGTAGCCCGACCAGACGGTCCCGACGGGAACCCTGGATCGTCGTTGGCAGTCGGGTTCCTTGTCCCGATGCTGGGGTTCGGGCTGAACGGGCTGTGGGCTGCCTATAACGGCAACTTCGCAACTCGCGCCGACGTCCCCAATTCCGGGTCGAAAATCGGGCAGAATGCAGACCATGGCTGAGACCGCTTCAGAGACCATCACCATCGCGGCACCGCCCGATGAGGTGTGGGCTATTGCCACCGACATTGAGCGCTACCCCGAGTGGGCGCACGACGTCAAGGACGTTGTCGTCACCTCTCGTGACGACGACGGTCGACCGTCGCTGGTGGAGTTCCGCACATCGGCGCTCGGACGCAGCACGCACTACACGTTGTCGTACGACTACGCGGCAGCGCCGTCGGCTTTGTCGTGGACGATGGTGAAAGGTGACATCCAGCGATCGATCGAGGGTGCCTACCGATTCCAGCCGACCGCTGATGGCGGCACCGAGGTCCGATACGACCTGGCGATTGAACTCGTCGTTCCGCTTCCCGGCTTTGTGAAACGGCGCGCCGAACGTCGGATTCTGAACGCGATTCGCGAACTCAAAGCGTTCGCCGAAGCGTGATTTCGGTTGGCATCGACGTCGGCGGGACGAAATGTCTCGGCGTAGCGCTCGACGCTGACGGCAAGGTCGTCGCCGAGGATCGTCGCCCGACTCCGCGCGGTCCCGGCAGTCTTCCGGCACTGATCGACACACTCGCAGAACTCGCCACCTCGTTCGGTCCGCACATGGCGCTCGGCGTTGGTGTGCCCGGTTTGGTGACTCGCGAAGGTGTCCTGCGTGCCGCGCCCAACCTGGATGGTGTTGCCGACTTCGACGTCGCCGGCCTGCTCGGAGAGCGCGTCGGGCAAAAGGTGAATGTCGACAACGACGCCACATGTGCGGCGGTCTCAGAGTGGTTGTATGGCGCTGGCAAAGGCGCTTCCGACATGGTGCTCGTCACGCTCGGAACCGGTATCGGGGGCGGACTGGTGTCTGGTGGCAAGCTGCAGCGCGGTAAAAACGGATTTGCCGGCGAGTACGGACACATGGTTGTCGATCCTGACGGCCCGCCGTGCCCATGCGGGAGACGCGGTTGCTGGGAACGCTATGCGTCTGGCGCCGGGCTTGCCCGGCTCGCCCGTGAGGCCGCGGTTGGTCGCCGAGTCAGCCGGGTGCTCGATCTTGCAGGTGGTGACCCTGAGGCCGTGCGCGGTGAGATGGTCCAGATTGCTGCACGTGAAGGCGACGAGGATGCGCTCCGGGTGATCGACGCCTTCGGCCGCTGGGTGGCACTCGGCCTCGTCAATCTGACCAACGTCGTCGACCCC
>JANOTN010000160.1:0-26460 GCA_031416375.1 Ilumatobacteraceae bacterium | reverse complement strand
AGCGCTTCGAGCACTCGGTGCATGGGAGGCCTACAAGTGGGAAGCGATTGAACTCGCCAAACTGGCGTTGTCGGTCGAACGTGATCGACTCGGGATCGAGGCCGGTTTACAAGATCGCCTCGTGCAGGTCACCGGGCGGCCTGCGAGTATGACGTTCGGGCCGGTTGCAGTGGAGCCGCTCACCATGCCCGACTGGTCGTTCTTCGTCGCCTGGGCACCGTCGGCGGCAGAAACCAGTGACACTGTTCATCGATCTATCCGTAGGCGCTACGACGCAGGCGATCCAGCTGTCCAGACGGCAATGTTCGAGTTGACGGAACAGGCAATGGTCGCCAAGTTGGCGATTGTCAACGTCGAGCGAGAACGTCTTGGCGAAGCAATGAACAGAACGTTCGACCTGCGAACCACGATGATCGACGTCGGCCCCGCCCAACGCAGGCTGGTCGAGATTGGTCAACGGATCGGTGCCTTCGTGAACTCTGCGGGCTCCGGCGGATCGGTTGTCGGCTTGGCGAGGGACGCCGATCACATTGCCGAACTGAGCCACGTCTACCGATCCGCAGGCGCCCAGTTCCACCCAATCTCGTAAACCGCATAGCGGCTACCGCCTGCTTAGTTCTTGCGGGCGTTGAGGATCTTCGTCACGAGTTTGCCGTCGGCTTGGCCTTTGCTGGCTTTCATGATGTGGCCGATGAGGGCGCCCATTGCTTTGCCTTCGCCGACGCAGAACTTCTCCCATGCCTCTGGGTCGGCGGCGATGGCGGCGTCAACGAAACCTTCAAGCACGGAGGTGTCCATCGCCTCGAAGCCCTTCTCGACGGCGATCGCTGCCGCGTCTCCCCCACCGCGAGCAACCAGTTCGGCGAGCACCGACTTGGCTTGCGTAGCCGTGAGCGCACCCTCGACTTCGAGACGAGTCAGCGCGGCGACGTCAGCGGCAGGCAATGCCGGTTCGGCACCGAGCTCCGCGAACGCTTCTTTGACGTAGATCACGGCACGACCGACATCGCCACCGGCGGCTTGCACGGCCAGCGCGTACTCATCTTGTCCACGGTCGACGATCGACATGATCAGTTCGCTATCGGGAGCCACACCGGCGGCGGCGGCGAGTCGGGTGCGGCGAGCAGCAGGCAGCACGGGGAGCGCTGCTCGAACCTGATCGATCCATTCCTGGCTCGGCTCAACGGGGACGAGATCCGGCTCAAGGAAGTAGCGATAGTCGTCGGAGTTCTCCTTATCGCGCAGCATGTGCGTGCGGCCGTCGCCCTCATCCCAATGACGCGTCTGCTGACGCACAAAATCGCCGGCATCGAGCATCAGGATCTGGCGCTTGGCTTCGTACTCGATCGCCCGACCAACCGATCGAATCGAGTTGACGTTCTTGATCTCGCAGCGCGTGCCGTATTCGGCACCAGGGCGACGCACGCTGACGTTGGCGTCAACGCGCATCGAGCCTTCTTCCATCTTGGCGTCGGATGCGCCAATCGCCAGCAGGATCCCACGCAGTTCGGTGACGTACTGCTTGGCCTGCTCAGGCGAGCGCAGGTCTGGTCGACTGACGATTTCGACGAGTGGCACACCGGCGCGGTTGAGATCGATCAGCGAGTAGTCGGCTCCGTGTACTCGCCCGTCACCACCGACGTGCGACGACTTGCCGGCGTCTTCTTCCATGTGGGCCCGTTCGACACCGATCCGGGTCCCATCTGGCAGGTCGAGCCAGCCGTCGATGTTGATCGGTTGGTCGTACTGACTGACCTGATAGGCCTTCGGCATGTCGGGATAAAAGTAGTTCTTGCGGGCAAACGTGGAGGCCTGCACGGTGCAGTTCAGCGACAGGCCGATCCGTATTGCCAGCTCAACCGCCTGGCGGTTGAGCACCGGCAACGCCCCCGGCAGGCCGAGCGTGACTGGGTCGATGTTGGTGTTCGGCTCGTCGCCAAATCGGTTCGGTGACGAAGAAAACAGCTTCGTCTTCGTCGCCAGTTCGACGTGAACTTCGAGCCCGATGACCATCTCATAGCCATCGTGTTCCCACAGTGCGGCGCTCACGACAGACCTCCCGCAGCCCGTTCCAACTCGGCGGCAACTCGCAGCATCACCGGCTCGCCAAGTGAAGGCGCGAGCACTTGCACCCCGACCGGCAGACCGCGTTGACCGGTACCGAACGGAACGCTCATCGCCGGGTCGCCCGTGAGGTTGGTCGGGATCGTGTACGTGTCACACAAGTACATCGCCAGCGGGTCGTCGGTCTTCGATCCGAATGGGAAGGCGACGCTCGGTGATGTCGGCGTGAGCAGCACATCGGCCCGCTGATAGGCACGTGCGAAATCGTCGGCCATGAGGCGGCGGATGCGTAACGCCTTGCCGTAGTAGGCGTCGTAGTAACCGGCCGATAGCGCGTACGTGCCGAGCATGATTCGACGTTTTACCTCGTCGCCAAAGCCTGCGCTTCGAGTCGCCATGTACATCGAGTTGGTGTCGGGGGCGTCGACACGCAGGCCGTAGCGCACGCCGTCGTAGCGCGCCAGATTCGACGACGCTTCAGCCGGGGCGATGATGTAGTAAGCGGTGAGGCCATAGGTGAACGCCGGAACCTCTATATCGACGATCGTTGCGCCGGCCGAGGCGAGTGCCGCAAAGGCCTGTTCGGTTCGCTCGGCGACATCGGGGTCGGCACCATCTGGCAGGTCGCCAATCCGACCAACTCGAAGACCCTCGACGCCACGATCGAGCAATGCCGAATAGTCGGGCACCGGCTCAGGGATCGAGGTCGAATCCATCGGGTCGTGCCCGCAGATCACCTGCAACGCGAGGGCGGCATCGGCCACCGTTTGTGTGAACGGTCCGATCTGATCGAGACTGCTGGCGAACGCCACGAGGCCATACCTGCTGACGCGACCGTACGTCGGCTTGACACCCACGACTCCACACAGCGCTGCCGGTTGACGAATCGAACCGCCGGTGTCGGATCCGAACGAGAGTGCCGCGAAGCCGGCCGCGACGGCTGCCGCTGACCCGCCGGAAGAGCCACCTGGAACCCGGCTCGTATCGAGCGGATTGCGCGTCGGACCGAAGGCGGAGTTCTCGGTCGAGGACCCCATTGCGAACTCGTCGAGATTGGTCTTCCCAACGGTGATCGCCCCAGCGTTGCGGAGCATCGAGACGACCGTTCCGTCGTACGGCGGCTTCCACCCCTCAAGGATCTTCGACGAACAGGTCGTCGGCACGCCTCGGGTACACATGTTGTCTTTGAGCGCTATCGGTACGCCGGCGAGTGGACCTGGGTCGTGACCCGCCTCCACAGCTTCATCGATCTCGGCGGCGCGACTGCGAGCCTGGTCAGCGAGGACCAGGTTGAAGGCATGGATCTCGGTTTCGCGTTCGTCGATCGCCGCCAGGTGCTGTTCCAGAACATCGACCGCTTTGAGTGAACCGGAACGCACCCCTGACGCAATCGCAGTGGCGGTGAGTTGACTCGCCATGATCAGACCTCCAGCCCAGTCGTCGGAGGAACCCGGAATCGGCCGTCCTCCGGTTGAGGTGCCGCGGCCAACACTTCATCCCGGTCGAGACACGGCATTTCGACATCGTCGCGCATCACGTTGACCAACCGATACGGCTGCGTCATCGGAACAACACCGGAAAGATCGAGGGCGTCGATGTCGGCGAAGTGATCCAACATGTCGCCGAGTTGCTCGGTGGCGAGTTGGATCTCGTCAGGGGTCAAGTCAAGCCGAGCCAGGCGTGCAACCTTGGCAACCGCATCACTCGTCAGACGTTCAGACACAACACACGAGGCTAATGGTGACGCGTGAGGCTGCCCACCTGGATGATCGGTTCTGAACCGTCACGGTCACGAGTTGAGCGTCCGGAGGGCCGAGCTATCAGTCTCATCCTTGAGTATGCGTTTGATGACATCGAGCGCGTATGTGGAAGCTTCATCTTGGGTCATCGCCGCGCCGTGTGCGCGCAGCTCGATCACGTGCACGGCGTCGAGTCGGGCGTCGATGGCTGCGGTCGCTCGTTGGCGAAACGTGGCGTGCGGTTGGCGCTGCGTGACGTAGGAGGCGAAAGCATCAACGTATCCGTGGAGCACGGCGGCGGCATCGGGTGCCTCGCCGGCGAGTGCCTCAGCGGCGGCCTCGAGGCACGGGGCGAGTGCGGTGATCCCCGTGAGTGCGCCGTCGAAGGCGCGGGCCGACAGTCTCAGGACTTGGTCGCGCTCGCCCAGCATTGCGCAGGCCATGATCGTCAACACGATCGCCAGTTCGTCGACCACAGTGGCAGCGAGCTGGTTATTGAGTTCCAAGGTCTCGGCGATCAACGCCCGGCTTCGTTCTGGTTCGGAGTTGGCGAGGACGTAGGCGAGCCCTGCGAGTGCGCTGCTCGTCAGGCCGGGGTTGCCGGTTCGGCGAGCGACGGTGAGTGCTTCTCGGGCTGCATCGGTGGCGGCGACGTCACGGCCACCCGCTCGGATTGCTGCAAAGACGCCGAGCGTGCGCACCAGTAGATGCGGACTGGTGCAGCGGCGGAAGTGACGCACCGCCTGCTCGAGATACTTGATCGTCCCCCTCGGGTCGCCTGTGCGAAGGGCGAGATTGAAGCGCACGAAGGCACCCTGGCCCTCGAGTTCGTCGTTGGGTTCGCTGGCCGCGGCGAGCGCCTGCGTGCACAGCTGTTCGGCTCGGGCGTTGTTCCCGCGGACCATGGCCGTCAGTGCGCCAGCCATCAGCGCGAACGGATAGCGCTCGATCGTGTGGACGCTGGGGAGTGCGAGCACCGCTTCGGCGTTGTGCAACACCGCCACGCCGATCGGCCCGCGCTCCAAGTCGTCCGCCGACGAGAGGAATCGTTCGGCGCTGACGGCGTCGTCGCTCGCCAGCGCCCATCCCATCGCTGTTCTGAGGTTCTCGAGCTCCGGTTCGGTCCGTTGGATCCAGCGCAGCTGATCAGGGCCGCGTAACCCTCTGGCGGCGTTCTCGGCGAAGTCGGCGTAAAACCCGACGTGACGATCGCGCAGCTCGATCCGCTCGGCGGTGTTCACCCGCTCCTCCGCGTACTGGCGGATCGATTCCAACAGCCGGTAACGGCGCTCCCCCCAGGCCGCCTCGTCGACGAGCACGAGCGATCGTGCGACCAGGGCGGAGAGCAGATCGAGCAGATCGACTTCGTCGATGCCGACGGTGGAGCAGACGGCTTCGGCGGCCTCGAGAGTGCACCCCCCGACAAACACCGAGAGGCGAGCCAACAGTGTTTGCTGATCGTTGGAGAGCAGTTCATACGACCAGTCGATCGCCGCCCGCATCGTCGCGTGCCGTTCGATCGCGCCTCGCTCACCACCCGAGAGCAAACGAAAACGTTGATCGAGCCGCTGCGCGATCTGCATCGGACTCAGCACCGCAACACGCGCCGCAGCCAATTCCAACGCCAACGGGATCCCATCGAGTCGCCGCACGACATCGGCGATCGAGTCGGCGTTCGCATCGGTCACGGCGAAGTCCGACTTGACCGCCACCGCACGCTCCACGAACAGGCGCACCGCGTCGCTGCGTAACACAGCATCGCGATCACTACTACGGGGCAGATCGAGCGAAGCGACCACGACGATATGTTCACCGGCAACACCCAACCCTTCCCGGCTCGTCGCCAACACCGCAAGCTTCGGACACGTCCTTTGCAGAGCGTGGAGCAGATCGGCGACCGCGCCGAGGAGATGCTCGCAGTTGTCAAGCACCAACAACAGTTCCTTGGACCGTAAGAACGAGGCCAGAGTCTCGACGAGATCCAGGTTCGGGCGTCGGGTCACGCCGAACACCGCCGCTACGACATCGACAACGACCGTCGGATCACGGACCCGATCGAGTTCCACCAACCACGCGCCTTCACGAAATCGCGGCAACACGTCCGCCGCGACGTGGAGTGCGATCCGGGTCTTGCCCACGCCACCAACCCCGGTCAAGGTAACAATCCGAGCGTCACGCAACAACACTGCAACCTCAGCGAGCTCGTGATCACGCCCAACGAACGAACTGTGCTGCAGGGGCAAGTTCCCCTTCAGGCGGTCCAAGGACCGTAGCGCGGGAAAGTCCCGCACCAAGCCCGGTGCGACGACCTGAAATACCTCCATCGGCTGCGCCAGATCGCGGAGACGATGCTCACCAAGACTGACCAGCTCGACCGACTCGCCGAGCATGTCCTCCACAAGTTCCTGCGCGGCGCGCGACACCACCACCTGACCCCCGTGAGCGACCGCCACCAACCGCGTCCCACGGTTCACCGACGAACCGAAGTACTCCCCGTCACGCAGCTCGACGGAACCGGCGTGGATCCCCATACGCACCACGAGCGGACCGATCGCCCCCCACTGCTCAAGCTCCAACGCGAGTTGCGATGCGACCGCCGCTGTGATCGCATCGTGCGCGCTGGCGAACACGCCGAGACCGCCGTCACCGGTCAACTTCACGACATGGCCGCCGTGTGACTCGATCGCAATGCGCACCACCTCGTCGTGACGCGCCACAGCCTCCCCCATCGCACGGGGATGCTCCTCCCATAGTTGCGTCGACCCCTCAAGATCGGTGAACAACAATGTCACCGTGCCCGACGGCAACTGCTCGAGATCGCCGCCCGTCGGCGCAGGCGCGTTCCCCGAAACCGAGCCTTGGACCCCGACGAGGTTCTGGCCGGGCACAACGCTCAAGGTCAGCCGACCGAGTGTCTCCGGACCCAACGACAGATCCCCCATACTGATCGCCCGCTCGAGCAGGACCAACTCAGGTCCAGGCACCAGACCCAGCTCCCCGAGTGCAGCACCGGCGCGCTGAAAGGAGCGCAACGCCTCGGCCTGCTGACCGCACCGAAAAAGCGCCAACATCAGCAACGCCCAGCGGTGCTCCCGGAGCGGCTCCTCAGACACGATCTTGTGCAAGAGCGCCAGCCGATCACGATGCCGGCCACACGCCAACTCAGCCTCCGCCAGTTCCTCGACAACGCACCGATACAGCTCCTCCAACCGCACCGCCTCCCACAAACCCGGTTCCCAATCACGAAGCTCGAGCAGCGGCGGCCCCCGCCACGACTCGATGGCCTTCGCCAGGGCACTCGCCGAGGTGTCCCACTCACCGGCCAGCGCGGCGGCACGGCCGCTCGCCACCAAGCCGTCGAAACGGGGGATGTCGCAGGCGTCCGGCTCGATCCGTAGCAAGTACCCACCCGGCTGGGTCTCGATGACATATTCTCCCAAGGTTTTGCGGAGCCGCATGATCAGGTTCTGCACGATCTTGGTGGACGAACGCGGGGGTTGCTCGCCCCACAAGGCGTCGGTCAAGCGTTCGCTGCTGACGACCTCGCCTGCCCAGCCAACGAGCGCGGCGAGAACGATGCGTTGATTACGGCCGGTGATCGGCACGACCTCACCCCGAAACACCACCTCAAGCGGTCCGAGCATCGAATATTTGAGCAAGACCCAACCGTACCCCCACGCAAGACCGGCCTGAGACCCGTTCGTGGGCCGGACAAGACCGGTCGGGTTCACGCTCTGAACAACGAAGGCCCGAAAAACAAAATCGGGACCAAAACCCGGAGGAGCAAGCCATGCCAACCCTGATCCATCACCATCGACCCACAAACCGATCCGACCGATCCGCCACCCGATCCGCAGCCCGACCACACCACCATCATCTGTTCAAGCACCACCGCCCGGTCGAGAGCCCCAAGCCAGCCGATCGACCCCAGCGCCACGGTGCCCGGTGGGTGATCGCCGCCCTCGCGGTCACCGCCGTCGTCGTCACCGCCGCCCTCGCTGCCCAGACCTTCGGCGACAGCGCCCAACCGGCCACCCCGGTCCCCGACCTACGCGGCCTCGACGTCATCTACAGCGACGCAACCACCAACACCGGCGTGACCGCCCAACCGGCCATCCAGGTCCCCGACCTGAGGGGTCTCGACGTCATCTACAGCGACGCAACCGCCAACCCGGCTGCCGGCAACACGCCGGCCACCCCGGTCCCCGACCTGAGGGGTCTCGACGTCATCTACAGCGACGCAACCGCCAACACCGGGGTGACCGCCCAACCGGCCATCCAGGTTCCCGATCTGAGGGGTCTCGATGTCATCTACAGCGATGCAACCGCCAACCAGGCTGCCAGCGACGCCGGGGGCGGTTGAGCGAACAGCCACCACAGGAAAAGAGGGTCAGGACGATTCCGACTGGGAGCCGTCCTGACCCTCTGCCGCGTTCACGATCCGGCGGCCACGTGACGCAGATGCATTTGGCCGGTTCGACCAGGTTGGTTCTCCCGGCAGTGGATCGACCGATCGCATCAAGCGCATCAAGATCGGGGTCGGCGCACCAACGTGGAGTGGCCGTTGACGATCATCAATCGACCGGTGCCTCCGTGGATCGGCTCTCGACCGGAGTCGGATCACCGTCGGTCTCGAACGCCGAATCCATTTCCGAATCGGCGTCTGGTTCGATGTGGGCGGCAGGCCAGGTTCGGCCTCGGGTCAGTAGCAGATAGATCGCTCCGCCGACAATCGCCGCCAATGCAACCCATTGGTTCCAACGCATACCGGCGACCTGATGCGCTCGGTCGATGCGGAGACCCTCGATCCAGAATCGGCCGAGCCCGTACCCAACCACGTATACCGCCAACAGGCGACCTGGGGCCAGCCGGAACCGACGATGAATCCAGAGCAGCACAGCGCACAGGGCCAGATTCCACAGCGACTCGTACAGGAACGCCGGGTGATAGGTCGTGCCGGCCAGATCACCAGCGGGCTGATGATCGGCGTCGATTTTCAATCCCCACGGCAGATCGGTCGGCCTGCCGTACAGCTCCTGGTTGAACCAGTTACCCCAGCGACCGATCGCCTGCGCCAGCGGAATGGCAGGCGCTACGCACGTCATCACCATCGGCACTGGAATACCGCGTCGCTTGGCCTGCCAGCCACCCACCACGAGCCCGGCCAGAATCCCGCCCGGAATCCCGAGCCCACCTTCCCAGATCTTCGGGATCGAACCGAGATCGTCGGAGAATCGACTCCAGTCAGTGGCGACGTGGTAGAGACGGGCACCGATCACGCCGGCTACGACCCCCCACGTTGCAATCGACGACGCATCGTCGAGAGTCCCGATCCGCTCGTCAACAAATAGTTTGCCCATCAACCACACACCGGCGATCACACCGAGGGCGATCATCAGCCCGTAGGCCCGCAGGTTGAGCGGGCCAATCGAGATGGCGCTGTCTGACGGGCTCGGCAGCGAACCCAACAAAGCGGTGACAGCGTTCACGACTGACTCACTTTCTTGACGAAGGCGACCGCCTCGGACGTCACGTAATCGCGTTCATAGTCGCGGGTGGCGACGTGGTAGCTGCGTTCGAGCCAAGTGTGTTCCACGGCGCCTCCCCATGTGGCAACCAAATGTTCGCTGTCGGCGGGGTCGACGACATGGTCCTGTCGAGACGTCAGCACCCGCAACGGCATCGTCAGTTCACCGAAGCGATCAGTGATCGTGGCCACGCCGTCGTGCATCAGTGAACGCAACGGGACCAGCGGGGTGCCGGAGTACGAAATGTCTACAGCGTTCGGGTCAGCGATGTCAGATCCGTCGCCACCCGGCACGATCTTCAAACCGTCGTCGATGAACTCGTCGAGCATCTCCATCGTGGCGGCGTCGCGGAGTCGGGTCAGCGGGTTGATGCACACCAGCCCGACGACCGATCGATGCCGCAGGGCGGCATTCAAGATCAGCGTCGCACCCATACTCTGACCGACCAGGACGACTCGGTCCGCGCGTTCCGCCAATCGCTCGTACGCACGCTCAACCTCGCCTACCCAGTCATCCCAGCCCGTCGTGAGCATGTCGTTGACCGTCGTGCCATGGCCGGGTAGTCGTGGCAGCTCGACATCGAACTCGGCGTCAACCATCGCGTCGGCGATCTGGCGCAGCGAGGCGGGCGTACCCGTAAAGCCGTGCAGCGCCATCACGCCCACGGGCGACCCGGCGATGTGCGACATCGGCTCGCATCCCGGCATCACCTCAACAGTCATGCAGTTACCAGTCATACCCAAGTTTCTAGCAGCCGATTGGCTTGACCCGCTGGTCAAGCGTCGGCTTCACTGGCGGCGTGAGCATGAGTGAACAGACGCCTGCGGCCGAACGCCGGCTCACGGATCAGGGCCGCGAGCGCAAGCAGCAACTGGTCGACGCCGCCATGATCCTGTTCGCTCACGGCGGGTACAACGCCACGCGGATCAGCGATATCTGTGCCGCCGCTGGCGTCGCCAAGGGTTTGTTCTACTGGTACTTCCCGACCAAGCTGGATCTGTTCACCGAAGTCGTGCGATCGATGCGACACCGACTTCGTCGTGCTCAAGCCGACGCGATGAGCGGTGCCGACCCAGTCACCCGAATACATCAGGGCACCGCCGCCAGCGTGTTGTTCATGGCAGAGCACGCCACGTACTTCGCCCTCGTCGATGTCGAGCGCGCTGACCGGACGATCGCCGATGCGCTCCGGTCGAGCGGTCAGATCTATCTTGCCGACGTCACCGCTCTTGTTCGGCAAGCGCAGGCTGCGGGCCAGATCCCAGACACCGATCCTGCGTTGCTGGCGCTCGGTGTGCTTGGTTCCGTGTCGTCGTTCAGCGATGCGTGGAGGAGCGACCGAATCGAGTTGACCGCCGACGAGTTGGCGGAGTTCGTCGCTGACTGGGTGGTGCGAGCACTCGGCACTAGTTGAGTTCCTCGCCCAATTCTGGGTGACGCGCCCTCAGCATGGCGACGAAGGCATCGACCACAGAAGGGTCGAACTGACCACCGCGGCCGGACACGACGAATCGGGCTGCTTCCTGGCGGGCCCATGCCCGCTTATACGGCCGACGGCTGCACAGCGCGTCGTACACATCGGCGATCGACACGATCCGGCCGGATAGCGCAATCGAGCTGTGGCTGATTCCGAGCGGGTAACCGCTGCCGTCCCACCATTCGTGATGCGACTGGGCAATTTCGGCCGCCATCTGGAACAGCGGCGCCGAGTTCCCAGCGAGGATTCGGTGACCCATGCTCGTGTGCGACTTCATCATTTCGTACTCCTCGACGGTCAGCGGACCTGTCTTTTGGAGAACGGCGTCAGGAACGGCGACCTTGCCGATGTCATGCAGTCGAGCGGCCGTGCGGAGCTGTTCGCACCACTCCGGCGACTTGCCCAACGCATGTGCGATTTCGGCGGCCATGTCACCAACACGATTCGTGTGTTCACCAGTCTCGGCATCTCGGAATTCGGTCAACACAGCCAGCTGTTCGAAAGCTTCAAGGTGATACGCCGGCGTTGTCGCGACCGGACCTTGAGTGATTACCGTCGCCCTACCACCGACCATCGCTTCCAGCTCCTGGGTCCGAAGTCGGAGGATCTCGGCTTGGTGTCGCGCTGTTGCTGTCTCGTGTGCGACCTGCAGCGTTCGTAATCGCAGATCAGCAGCGTGCGTAAACATCTGTCGGTACTGCGAATCGTGCTTCTCGCGTCGCTCGAGTGCTTCCTCAAACCGGCCACGTCGCTTAAACGCCGTCGCCAAGAGGTCGTTGACCTCCAACTCGTACTCGCGCGAATCGGTGCGTTCCGACATGTCGAGGGCTGCCTGCAGCACGCTGATCGCATCGTCGAGGGCACCACGTCGGAGTGCAACGCGTCCCTCTGCAACCATTACTCCGAGCTGCGCCGCGTGCGTGGGTTCGGACCCTTCCTCGGAACGTTCTTGAAGCACACGCCTCGCCTCGGCGAAGCATTCGGCAGCCTTCACGTGATCGGCTAAACCCATGTATGCCTCGGCGAGATCGGCGAGCAGGTTGGTCACGATCGAAGGCTGGTGCTGACGAGCAATTTCCACGGCTCGTCGACCCATCGACACCGCGGGCAGGTACTCCGACCGCGACGAACGAATTCGGGCGATGTTGCCCATCACCAACGCCACGAGATCCGGGCGTCCATATGGTTCAGCGGCGGCGAGCGCTTGTTCATAGGTGACGATCGCGCGGTCGTTGTCACCCATCGAGTGGTAGACGGCGGCGATCGTGTTGTAGATGTTTCCGGCATCGACGCCGTGGCCGGTCGCCCGGTACAGGTCAAGCGCCCGCAAGCAACGTTCGAGCGATTCCGAGAAGTTCGACGCCTGGTAGTGAACGACACCGAGCAGGTGCACGGCCCACGCTTCAACCAGTTGAGCGTTGCACTGGGCGGCGATTTCACTGGCTTCCATCGCCAATCCGAAGGCATCCTCAGGATCACCACCGGAGTGGGCGAGGCTGGCAAGTCGGTACAGCGATTCCGCTTCACCGACGCGATCACCATCGGCACGAGACACAACCCTCGCTTGGATCGCCAACTGTCGGGCTGCCCCTGGGTTTTGATCCTGTTCGTCAGATGCTCGTTGGAGCAGGTCCCGTACGGCCGGGGACGCGCTCGGCTCGGTCGACGCAACGGCATTCGATTCCACGTCGGATAATCGGCAGGTTCCGTCGCCAACTTGAAGGGTTCTTAACAAGTTTGTCCTGACAAGAAGTGCGAGAAACCACTGGTAAGAACGTGTGATCGTCTCTATCCTCGATCAATGGCCCAGCCGATCGCGGGACGCAGTCGCCAGATCGAACGATCGGCGCTGACAGCGTTGGTGCCGGTCGCCGCCCTGATGCCCTTCTGGCTGTTGGCAATGGTGGTGGTTTGGTTTCCGCTGTGGCTGATCGTCGGCATGCCGTACTGGATCGTGCCGATCGTTTGGATCACACTGGGCACGTTGCTGTTCGTGCCTTCAGTGCAAGTCGCAGTGTTGAGCCCGTTTCTCGGGGCGCGCCGACCCACAGCGGATGAGCTGGCGATCATCACCCCGATCTGGCGGGATCTTGCGGCCGCCGCCAACCTGCCGCAGTACCGATACACGATCCGAATGCTCGATTCGGATGAACTGAACGCCTTCGCATGCGGCGGCCACCTGGTGATCATGACGACGTTCGCGATCGAAGAACTGTCACCGAGCGAACTGTCCGGCGTGCTCGCTCATGAACTCAGCCATCACATCGGGCTTCACACCGTTGCGCTCACCCTCGGGCACTGGATGTCACTCCCGGTGTTATTACTGGCCCGATTCGGATTCTTCGTCCAGAACGTTGCGAGGGCGGCGACCGATTCGTTTGCGTCGCATTCGGCGGCACTCACCGCGTTGGGGCGAGTGGTCGCAGCAGTGCTGACTGCGGTGTCATGGGTGTTCCTCGCCGCCCTTTACGCCGCCGACGCACTGGGGAATATTGTCGGTCACGGTTCCGAATTCGAGGCTGATCGGCGGGCGGTGCGGATGGGATACGGCCAGCCGCTCGCTGACGCCTTGCGAGCCGTCATCAGACTCGGTGGGGGCAGTCGGCCAATTGGTTGGAAAGCACGGCTGGCAAGCTCGCATCCGCCAGCGCGAACCAGGGTGGCAAGAATTGAAGCCATGCTCCGTCATCCCAGCAGCTGACTCTGCGATCGACCTGCACCGATCAGCTGAGACCGAAATCAAGAGCTGGCGATGTCGGCGACGGTTGCATTGAGCAATCTGACGAGGTCGTCGGGGGCTACTCCGATGTCGAGACCTCGTTTGCCTCCGCTGACGTAGATCTGGTCGAACAGGATCGCAGTCTCATCGATGGCTGTCGGCAGCAGTCTCCTTTGACCAAGTGGGCTGATCCCGCCGCGTACATACCCCGTGATTCGTTCGGCGACTGCCGGGTCGCACATCTCGACATGTTTGGCACCGAGCGCCTTGCCGACAGCCTTCAGCGACACCTTGCGACTGACCGGAACAATCGCCACGGCGGGTGAACCGTCGGCTGTCACGAGCAGTGTCTTGAAGACTTGATCAGGGTCGAGTCCAAGTTTGTCGGCCGCCTCGATGCCGAAGTCGTGAAGCGAGTCACCGCGTTCGTATTCGTGGATGGTGAACGCCACACGTGCGGCTTCGAGGGTCCGGATAGCCGGCGTCATCGACCACGAGTATGGCGGCGAATGAGCCACTATGGTCGCATCGTGCGCATCTCGGGTGACCCGTCGACGAACCACGCTGACTACGAGTTCTCGCAAAAGATTCGGGTGCGATTCGCCGAGACCGACGCGATGGGAATCGTCCATCACAGTCGATACATCCCGTACCTAGAGGAAGCCCGTGTGGCGTACCTACGACACATCGATCATCCGTACACGTCAATCCGCGACGAAGGCATCGACATGGTCGTGTTGGAGGTGTTCATGCAGTACCGGGCACCACTCAAGTTTGACGATCTCGTCGACGTTCACGTGTCGTTGCATCGGGTTGAACGAGCGACCTTTCAGATGGCCTACCTGTTGATCGTCGCCGATGTCGTCTGCGCCGTCGGCGCAACTGCGCACGCTTGCATTACGATCCCCGACGGTCGCCCCACCCGAATTCCGGCGTGGATGCGCAATCTCAAACCGTAGCGGTCTCACCGCACTGAGGCCGCCTGGATGGGCACCTTCAGTGAGTGCGGCGGATCACGACGCAGTCTTGGTGACTCGTGAGTTCAAGACCGAACGGGGCAATTTCGGCTCGGATGTCGTCGACACTGTCGCAACGCCAAGTCGATTGCGCCGTGTGTTCTGCGATCACGTTCACGCCGTCGAGCACCTTGTAGGTCAGCGACCAAGCCATCGTTCGGTCATCGATCGGTTCACCCGACTGCCAGCCCTCGTAGGTGTAGTGACCAACTTGGAGTTGTCGGTAACACGTGATCGGCACCGACACAGCGCGTTCCGGCGGAAGCACACCAATCACGGCAGGCGCACCCACCGGCATTTGCTCGGCAATGAACCGCCATAGACGCGACCGTTCCTGATCGTTGAGATGTCCGAGCGCCGCAGAAGCAACCAGTGCGCACGCCTCAACAGGTAGCGGTGCATCCACAAACGATCGGGGGACCACGGTGGTCATGACGCGCAGCGAGTGATCCATCGACAATCGGACGTGCAGCGCGGTTCGCATAGCCTTCGACGGTTCGATCGCAATCACCTCGCCGCCCGTGACCGCAGCCTGCAAATAGATGAGACCGACGCCGCTGCCCGTACCGACATCGAGGATCGGACCGTGTTCAGGGTCAGCATCGGCCAACAGGTCGAGCAGTTGAAGTCCGAATGAGTCCCACATGTTGGTGGCCAGCAGGTCGTAGAACTCGGCGGTGGCCTCGCCGTAGGGGTCATCGTACGCACCGGCCGCACGAGCATCGGATCGACGTAGTTGGCCCGCGGGAGCGTCGTACGGCGCGATCAAGTGGACCCAGCGGGCGTCCTTCTGACCAGGCTGCCGATCAAGCTGCAACGCCAGCGGCTGATCACGATCGGCAAGCATCGAAAGGGCCGCGGTGACATCATCGGTCGAATCGAATCGGTGTTGCCGCTCCGTGCGACCCTTCAGTTCACCGACGGTTTGTGGGCCGCGGAGCATCAGCACCGATAACACCGCCGTCGCCGCGGCGTTGAGCGCGAGCGCTTCCGGGACAACGTGGCGGTACTTTGTCGCCCGATTCGAAGTGCTGTGTACTGTGCGAGTCAGGCCACGTCCGCGCAGCGACGTGAGCGCGATTTCGATCTCGTAATCTCCGTATGACACGACCGGGTGGCGACTGGTCGACTGGTTGCAGGCGTTTCGTAAACTGTTGACGGTGAGCGGGTAGGTCTCCGGAACCGTCGTTTCCTTCTCGATCAGGCAGCCGAGCACGCGCACTTCCTCCGGAGTGAGGTCACCGACCTGAACTGAGGTTGCGCTGTCCACGCCGCGAGTGTTGCACTTCGGTCACATCATTCCGTCGACGCCATCCCCCAGCACGGGGGCAAGCCCCCGTGGGCGCCCGAGACATCGACGGTTCAACCGTCGCCGGGGTCACTGCACCATGCAAGTCCGTGCGTCCGGTGGGTAAGGTCGAGATTCGTGAAATCCCCCAAGGACTTCTTCAAACCACTGGCGGTTGGCGCTCCAGCACCGCTCCGTGAGATTCCATTCCGGCCGAGTCGGATGATCCACTTCTTCCCGTCGTCGAACGAGAAGATGATCGCCAAACTGACCGATCTGGTACCCAAGGTTGACGTGCTGCTCGCCAACCTGGAAGACGGCGTTCCGGCGGGCGACAAGCAAGCCGCTCGCGCCGGGCTGGTGCGAGTTGCACAAACCGTCGAGTTTGGTGACACCCAGTTCTGGACGCGGGTTAACAGCCTCGATTCGCCTTGGGGACTCGATGATCTCACCGCCGCCGTGTTGGAAGCCGGTGCGACACTCGACGTGGTGATGATCCCGAAGGTCGAAGGTGCCGAAGACATCCACTACGTCGACCGGCTGCTCGCCCAACTGGAAGCGAAGGCAGGCCTGGAGAGGCCGATCATGGTCCACGCCATCTTGGAGACGGCCCGTGGCGTTGCCAATGTCGAGGAGATCTGTATCGCCTCACCGCGCATGCAGGGCCTGTCGCTCGGGCCGGCCGACCTCGCCGCAAATCGCCGGATGAAGACAACACGGGTCGGCGGCGGCCACCCCGACTACATTGTGCGCGCCGACCCCGAACCGAATGATCCTGACGCTCCGCGTGGCACTGCGCAACAAGATCTGTGGCACTACACGTTGGCCCGAATGGTCGATGCCTGCGTCGCCGCCGGCATCCTCCCGTTCTACGGACCATTCGGCGACATCACCGATACGACCGCATGCGAAGACCAGTTCCGCAACGCCTACCTGCTCGGCTGCGTCGGCGCGTGGTCGTTGCATCCGTCTCAAATCGACATCGCTCGGCGGGTGTTCTCACCGCGGCCCTCGGATGTCAACCATGCCCAGCGAGTGATCGACGCAATGGGTGACGGAACCGGCGCAATCATGCTCGACGGCAAGATGGAAGACGACGCTTCGTGCAAGCAATGCCAGGTGGTCGTGAACCTGGCTCAACAGTTGGCCGCCCGCGACCCTGATCTCGCCGCCGCCTACGGTTTCTGACATGGCCGACCACTCACTCCGCCCACGCCGCTCGGTGCTCTACATGCCAGCCGCCAACGAGCGCGCCCTCGAGAAGGCCAAGACGATTCCCGCCGATGCCTTGATCTTCGATCTCGAAGACGCAGTCTCGCCAGATGCCAAGCAGACCGCTCGCGCGAACGCGGTCGCCGCCGCGCAGTCGGGCGACTACGGCAACCGTGAAATCACGATTCGCTGCAACGGACTGACCACGCCGTGGGGAGCCGACGACCTCGCCGCAGCCGCTCGATCTGGTGCCGCGGCAGTCGTGATCCCGAAGGTCAACTCACGCGCCTACCTCGAAGAGATCGACCGACTACTCGTGTTGGCCGGAGCGCCCGACGAACTCACGATCTGGGCGATGATCGAAACCCCGACGGCGATCTTGGATATCAGGACGATCGCTCATCATGACCGGGTCAACGTGCTCGTGATGGGCAACAACGACCTTGCTAAGGAACTGCGAACGGGCGTGCTTCCTGAGCGCTCGCCGATCGTTCCGCATCTTGCCTACGCACTGCTGGGAGCACGGGAAGCTGGCAAGGTGATTCTCGACGGTGTCTTCAACGACGTCGGCGATCCTGACGGATTCCTTGCCGAGGCGCGACACGGCAAGGCGATGGGTTTCGACGGCAAGACGCTCGTACACCCCAGCCAGGTCACGCCAGCCAACGAGGTGTGGGCACCCTCAGCCGACGAGGTCGACTTCGCCGAGCGCGTGATCGCCGCCTTCGATCAAGCCCGCGCCGTAGGCCAAGGCGTGATCACCATCGACGGCCGCATGATCGAACATCTCCACGTACAAAATGCCCAACGAATCCTCGCCGTAGCCCGAGCAATCGCCGAGCTCGGCTGATTTGTTACACGTGGTGTTACAGATGGTGTCTGACACCATCTGTAACAGCCCGCCTCTGGCGAACGTCGGAGATGTGCCGACTGGCAAGATCTACTATGTTGCCCGCCGGGGAATCCAACAATCTGGGAGGATCACGTGTCGCAGGAAGATGAGTTGCTGGCGGAGGTACTTGGGCGGTACGCCGACGCACCGAATCCGCGACTCAAGGAGATCATGGAGTCTGCTGTGCGTCACCTGCATGCGTTCGCTCGCGACGTCAACTTGCAGCGCTACGAATGGTTCGAAGGGATCAAGTGGCTGACCGCTACTGGCCAGATGTGCAGTGACACCCGCCAGGAGTTCATCCTCATGTCCGACACGTTCGGCGTGTCGACGCTGGTCGAAATGCTCACGTATGCCGGAGCTTCCGGTACCACCGAGAACACTGTGCTCGGACCTTTCTACGTGCCGAACTCGCCCGAGCGCGGCTTTGGCGAAACGATGCTGCTCGACCCTGACGACGGCGACCGCGTCGTGATCCGCGGCACTGTAACCAACTCCCGTGGCGAGCCAATCTCCGGTGCTGTGCTCGACTGCTGGCAGAACGCGACCGCTGGCTACTACGCCGTGCAACAGATGGATGATCAGTCGCCCGAGAACCTGCGCGGCATCTACACGACCGACGAAGAGGGCCGCTACGAGATCCGTACAGTTCGGCCGGTTCCGTACCCGATTCCCTACGACGGACCCGTCGGCGCCCTTCTCTCCGCCAACTCGCGGAACTTCATGCGTCCCGGCCACACGCATGTGTGGTTGAAAGCCGACGGCTACAAGGAACTGATCACTCATGTGTTCGACGTCGAGAGCGACTACCTCAGCGACGACGCCGTGTTCGGCGTGAGAGACAGCCTGATCACCAGTTTCGCCGAGGACGAATCGGGCGAACTAGTCGGCCGCTACGACTTCGTCCTCGACCGCGCCTGAGGCGTTTCGACTGAAGTTGGTTACCGCCGACACCAAGCTCGCCGGAGTACCGGGAATCAGCTGTGAAGTCGAACTGCTCACCGACTGACGATCAATCTGGCCAGGCGGTGTTGGCGACGAACTGGTTGACTCGTTCCACCGGACCACTGCGGTCGTAGACGTTGTACAACGCCTGACGCATTCTCACGGGGTCGCCGAAGAAGAACTGTTCGTAGTGGGCTTGACGGCCGCCGAAGCCCGACAACGTCATGTCCCAGGCGAGCCGCATCAACCGCACTCGCTCACGTGCGTCACCGCCGGCTGAGCCGAGGTACTTGGCGATGTCGGTACCCATCGGACCTGACAGGTCGGCCTCGGTCGGGATCATGATCAAGCCACTCGATGTGATCAACTTCAAGATCTCGACCAACCGCTGATACGCCTTCGGATAGTAGTTGCGGGCAGCATCGAGTGGTCCGCGCGCCGGACAAAGCAAGCCGTACTTGTTCTTGGTCGCTCCAGATTCCGATGCGACGAGCAACGACTTCATGATCTCGAGCGTGATGATCGTCTCGGCGATCATCTCCTGCACGTGCTGGTACGAGCCGGTGCCGATCATGTCGACGGCGGCTTGCATGGTGCCGAGCAAGGCTTCGGTCTTGGCGATCTTGAGGTTCACGACTTGGTGGGCCATGTGCAGTACGGCGCCGGTTTCGCTATAGGCCTGGTTGGCAAGCTCGGCGTCGTTGATCAAGAACACCCGCTCCCAGGGGACGAGCACGTTGTCGAAGTACACCATCGCATCCATCTCGTCGAAGCGTGACCCGAGTGGATGGTCAGCATGTGAACGACCCTGATCCAACGGCTCCCGACATTGATACGACAGACCTTCAATATTGTTCGGCACGGCGAACGCCATCGCGTACGGTTTCATGTCGTCGCTGCGTTGCAGCACGGTCGACGGGAAGATCAGAATCTCGTCCGAGATCGGCAACGTCGCCAACATCCGAGCACCTCGCACGATGATCCCGTCCGACGTTTCGCGCACCACACCGAGGGCGATGAACGGATCATCATGTTCCGAGTCACGCTTCGATCGATCGACCTGCGGGTTGGTGAGCGCGTGGGTGAGGGCAAGGTCGTTCTCACGGACGAACTCGAAGTAGTTGGTGGCGTTGGCACCGAAGCGTGGATCGTTCTGGTTGAAGAACTCGGGCGCCATTCCGGCAGCCATCACGTTGACGTTGAGGTAGTCGGGAGCACGACCCATGAAACCGAGATGTGCGTTGGCCCACACCCGGTGCATCGCCGAGCGACGTTGGAGATCTTCGATCGTCTCCGGTACGAGGAAACTCATTCCGACTCGGTCGCCTGTTGTTGGACTCTTGAACGTCATCATGTCAACGAGGTCGGGCTGGTATTGCAGGTCGTACAGCGCAGCCAGCGACCTGCAGGCGTTCGCCGTTGCGGGATGTGTGGTGGGGTCGGTCACCTGCTCGCCATCGACCCACAAGTTCGGAGCTTCGTTCTTGAGGCGTGACAAAACCTCGGCAGCGGTGCGTACAGGCATGGACATATCTAATCAAAGGTTGTACTATCTCGTCAATGGCTGATGACAAAGTGGCTGATGACAAAGTGGCTGATGACAACGTGACTGGCGGCGAGGCGGCGCTTGCGTTCATCGGCCGCGCCGTCAACGAAGTCGTCGATCGATTGGGAGACGTCGATCGACAGGCGATGGAGATGGTGTTGCTCTTACACCGAGTAACCAACGTCATCGTCTACGACCTTGAGTCGACGGTGCATCGACCGGCGGGCTGGAGTTGGTCGGCGTTTCGTGCTGTCTTCACGTTGTGGGTCTCTGGCGGGCTTGAGCCGAGCAAACTCGCCGAGCTGAGCGGGATGAGCAGACAAGCCGTATCGGCTCTTGCCAGGACACTCCAAGCGGACGGACTGATCGACCGAGTAGCGGTGGTCGATGACGGACGTTCAGTTCTGCTGTCACTCACGCTTGACGGCCGATCGAGAATCGAGCAGGTGTTCCGCCACCACAACGCTCGTGAACGCGAGTGGGCAGCCGCCCTCTCCCCCGCCGAACGCATCACCCTCACCAAGCTGCTCGGCAAACTCGCCAGCGCAGGCCAACAGCCATGGGTCAGCCACCGATTCTGATGTTACAGATGGTGTCTGACACCATCTGTAACATCAGCAGGCAGGAGATGATGTGAACGATCCGCCCGACATCGTTCGATCGGCGTACGTCGACCTTGTTGTAACGGACCTCGAACGTGCCCGCACATGGTGGGTCGACCTGATCGGCTTTCACGTTCAGGCCGAAGAGCCTGGCGTGTTGTATCTCCGCGGCTATGAGGAGTTCGTCCATCACAGCGTCGTGCTCCGTGAAGGCCCGCAGGCGGCGTGTCGACGGATGGGATTCAGGGTCCGCACGCCCGACGACCTCGACAAGGCCGAGCGATTCTTTGCTGATCGGGGCTGCGCGACGCAGCGAGTCGCAGCAGGTGAAACACTGGGCCTCGGCGAGGCGGTGCGGGCTGTCGACCCACTCGGGTTCACGGTTGAGTTCGTCCGCCACATGGACCGGGTCGAGCCACTCGTGCAACGCTACGACCTCCGTCGAGGGGCGAGTATCAACCGACTCGACCACATCAACATCGCGATCCCCGACGTGCCGGCGGCGTACGACTACTACACATCGTTGGGTTTCGGTCTCTCCGAGACGATCGAGGATCGGAGCGACGGCACCCTCTACGCGGCGTGGATGTTCCGCAAACAGACCGTGCACGACATCGCCTTCACGCTCGGTTCCGGGCCGATGCTGCATCACGTCGCCTTCGCCGTTCCCGAGTCGCACAACATCTTGTCGTTGTGCGATCGGATCGGCGCCCTCAACGTGGCGAAGTACATCGAACGCGGTCCCGGTCGTCACGGCGTATCGAACGCGTTCTATCTCTATCTTCGTGATGACGATGGCCACCGGATCGAGATCTACACAAGCGACTACTTCACCGGTGACCCGGATCACGAACCGATCCGGTGGGATGTCCACGACGAACGTCGCCGAGACTTCTGGGCAAATCCGATCGTTCCCACCTGGTACCACGGTTCAGTTGGCGTGCTCGACCTCGACGGCAACCCGGTGAAGGTGCAAGTCCAAGACCCCACCGAACGAACCGTGACCGTCGGAGCAGACGGCTTAGGCAACATCATCAACGACTGAGCCTGCGAGATTCGACTGGAGACCCCGCTGATGACGTTACGTGGCGAGCAGGATTTGCTCGACCTGGCTGCGCGAGCTCTCGGCGGTGGCCCGGCGGAACGTCACAATGGCGACGATCGCTGAGCCAACGAAGCCGATCGCCAGCGGCGTGATCGAGTTGTCGAAGGCGCGGTTGATCAGGCTGCCGAGCACGGCCCCGAGCACGCCTGACACCATCCCGAGGATCGCCGCAGCGGTACCGGCAACCTGGGCAAGCGGGCGCATCGCGGCGGCGTTGATGTTGGGAACCAGCACACCGTGCGTGATCAAAATTCCGCCCAGCAGGGCGACGAACAACCAGAACGGAGGCCGACCCTCGGTCAGCAAGGCGGTCGCCAAGAAGCCAACGCCGAACACTCCGTAGCCGAGCAGCAAACGTGAGACGAGCCGGTCGAGGCCGACACGCTCGACGATCCGTCCGTTGAGCAGCATCCCAACACCCATCACGATCGCCATCGCGCCGAAGAAGATCGGGAACCAATCTTTGAGGTCGAACACCTGGTCAAGGATGATTTCTGAGCTCGACAGGTAGGCGATGAACGCACCGAAGAGGGCGGTCATGGCGATCAGGTAGCCAACAGTCCCCGGCGTCGCCAGCACGATCTTGCAACTCCTCCAGACCTCGCCGCCAGCCAACGGGCGTCGTTCGTCTACCGACAGCGTCTCGGGAAGTCGGAACACCATCAATGCGACGGCGACGGCCGCAACAGCGCACATCCAGAACACCACCTGCCATGGTCCGATCTTGAGCAACCCCGCAGCAATCGTTGGCGCAAACGTCGGGACCAAAATGAACACGGCCATGATGAACGACATCTGTCGTGCCATCTGCTCGCCGGCATAGGCGTCACGGACCATCGCCATCGCGGCAACGCGCGGGCCCGATGAACCGAGCCCCCAGACGAACCGGGCTATCAGCATTACGGTCAGCGACGAAGCAAGGCTGGCTGCGATTGCGCCAGCAATGAACAACAGTAGTCCGCCCCACATCACGGGCCGTCGTCCGAACCGGTCGGCCAGCAAACCGGCCGGAAGCAGTCCAATCGACGACCCCATCAGGAACACCGTGATCAAACCGGCAACAGCGGTCGAGTCGCTCGCCAAACCCATAGCCGAGCGGATATCGCCGAAAGCTGGGAGCACGGAATCGACCGACAACGCTGTCGCCGCCATCGCCATCGACAAGACGAACGTGAAACCCTTCGTCCCCGGAACCAGCGAAGTGCGGGAACCGTTGCGGGTGAGCATGCAGTTCAGGCTATGAACGTCGAGCCACATCCCACCTACGGCCGTTCGCAACGTCGAAACACAGCGACAAGACGTCTGATCAGGTGCCGCAGGTTTCCAAGACGACTCGCACGCAGGCTGCGGTAGTGAGACGCGTGTCGCCTTGGCGCCAGGCGACACGGAACTCGTCCCACAGGCCGACTGGGTCAAGTGGGCGAATCGCGACATCGTCTCTGCCGGACTCGCGCTCGGCCTGCCAGGTGTTCATCCAGCCGATACTGCTGCCGATCGACACCATGTCGAAGACGCGCTCGATCTGCGTCGCGCCGTGAGTTACCCAGACAGGTCTGACGCCCAATCCGGCGAGATAGCGAGTGATCTCGTCGTGGGCCCGCGGTGCATCGCCACGATCGACGATCAACACGGGCTCGCCTTCGAGGTCACGAGCGTTGACACGATCTGCACCGGCGAAGCGATGCGTCAGCGCCACGACCACATGATCAACCGGCACACGCGCCAGCGGAACCGATGCGATTCGGTCAGGGTCTGCCACCGACCCACGGATGATTCCCGCAGCCAGCCGACCTGACCCGAGCCCTTCCATGATGTTGACCGACGTCATCGCCGCAGGATGAACCAAAACGTCCGGTTGCTCATCACGGAATCGACGCAAGGAGTTCATCGCCCCACCCTCGCTCCCATGACAGAACCCGAATCCGAGATCGTTATCGGCCGATGTCAGCTGTTTGGCGAGTTGCTCGAATCGTTCCGCTGCCCGCAGGACACCGCGGGCCTCACCGAGCAGATGCTCGCCGGCATCAGTCAGTTCGACACTGCGCGACGTCCGTTCGAACAGCGTCACACCCAGTTCTGCTTCCAGCTCACGGATCCGCTGAGACAATGGCGGGGTCGACATATGCAACCTGTCGGCCGCACGCCCGAAATGCCGTTCCTCCGCGACTGCAACGAAGTACCGCAATCGGCGCAAATCGACATTGCTCACACCTCGCAGACTAGTCGCCAATTGTTATCGAACGAGACATGATCGCGGCACCATCCGGACGTGGACAGCGCCACCTTGGCGCGACCAGACTATGGACCCATGAAGATGCTTTGGTTCCATCTCATGCCGTACCCGGCGCTGCCGGAAGACTTCAACAAGAAGCACCGCAGCGTGTGGGTCGACATCGACCCTGCCTTGTTCGATCGCGACATCATGGCCGAGACGTACGACACGTACATCGAGCAACTGGTATACGCCGAGGAATGCGGCTTCGACGCGATCTGCGTCAACGAGCATCACAACAACGGGTACGGCCTGATGCCGTCACCAAACCTGATCGCCTCGATCCTCGCCAGCCGCACTTCCAAAGCGGCCATCACGGTGCTCGGTAACTCGGTCGCGCTCTATAACCCTCCGGTCCGGATCGCTGAGGAAATGGCGATGCTCGACTTGATGAGTCGTGGCCGCCTGATCGCCGGTTTCCCAGTCGGCACCACGATGGACACCTGTTATTCGTACGGTGTCAACCCGAGCCACCTGCGTCCCAAGTACTACGAGGGCATCAAGCTGATCAAGCAGGCGTGGGAGTCGACTGAGGCGTTTGCGTTCAACGGTCAGTTCAACCAGCATCGCTACGTCAACCCGGTCCCCCGGCCGTATCAGCGTCCGCGGCCTCCGATCTGGATTCCAGGTGGCGGATCGGTCGAGACATGGGACTTCTGCGCCGAGAACGACTACGTCTACGGGGCGCTCACGTATTACGGCTACAGGATGGTCCGCGAGACCGTTGCCGGATTTTGGCGACAGGTGGAAGCGCATGGCAAGGACGCCAACCCGAACCGGCTAGCGGTCACCCAGTTCATCGGTGTAGCCGACACCGACGCCGAGGCGCACAAGCTGTACCGCGAGCCGGCCGAGTACTTCTTCAATCGCTCTCTACACGTCTACCCCGGCTTTACTGACCCACCCGGCTACGTCACCGAGGCTTCCGTCCGTGCCCGCTACAAATCACAGGTTCGTCAAGTTGCCCGAGCCAAGCAGGCCAGCCATGACCTCACGTGGCAGGAGATGCTCGACAAGGGTTACGTCGTCGTCGGCAGCCCCGACACGGTGCGTGAGCAACTTGAAGCAGCCGCCCGGGAGCTCAACATCGGCAACCTGTGCGCGATGCTCCAGTTCGGCAACATGAACGACGAACTGACCCGCTACAACACCCAAATGTTCGGCGAGAAGGTTGCCCCGCAGCTGCGAACGATGTTCTCCGAATTTTCACACGATTGGTGGCCAACCGGTGCCTGACACTCGACTGCCTGAACGACAACTCCCTAAACGGCTCATCTATCTGTTCGGAATTGCCGGCAACGCCGGTGTCTCCCCCGCGCTGCAGCAACTCGCCGACGAAGGCTGCGAGGTCATCATTCCGACGGTCCCTGGCTTCGACGGCGAGACCGGGTTCGTCGCACCGGTCGAGTACCTCGACTGGTTGGCAACGTTCTGGGACTCGATCGACGCCACCGGCGCCACGCCGTGCCCGGTTGTGGGTGCCTCGATTGGCGGCATGATTGCGGCTGACCTGGCAGCTATGCGTCCGGAAGCAGTCACCAAGCTGGCGTTGCTGGCACCGTTCGGGATCGCCGACGCCTCGAATCCAGGCTTCGACCTCTACGCAGTTCGCAGTCCCGATCGGATGCCCCACCTGTTCGCCAAGGGCGTCCCCGAGGCGTTCAATGCTCGCTTCGCCGCCAAGGGTGAGGAGGAAGCCCCGGTCGCTCTGTACCTGTCCGAGATTGCCTCGGCGAGCTTGACGTGGCCACTCGGTGACCGCGGATTGAAGCACCGAATTCACCGGATCACCTGCCCGAAGCTGGTGCTGTGGGGCGAGCAGGACGAGCTGCTGCCGCACAGTTTGATCGAACGATGGGGCGGCGGCGATGTGATCGCCGGTGCCGGCCACCTGCTCGAATGGGACACACCCGATGAAGTCGCCAGCCAACTCCGAACGTTCCTGAAGGATTGATCATCACATGACTGTTACCTGCGAATACACGCCCGGTTCCGCGCTGGGCAAGCGAGCGGCGACGATCGCACCGCTCGCCGATAAGTGGGCCGAATACGCCG
>JANOTN010000159.1:0-11585 GCA_031416375.1 Ilumatobacteraceae bacterium | reverse complement strand
CCCATGCCACGGTTCTCGGTGCTCACGACGGTGTTTGATCCGCCGCGCGATGCGCTCCTGGAATGTCTCGAATCTGTCCGTCGACAATCCATGGCGGATTGGCAGCACGTGATCGTCAATGACTGCTCGGCGCAACCCTGGGTCGGTCAGTTGCTGGACGAGGCTGCTCAGCGCGATGCCCGCCTGACGGTCATGCATCGCAGTACCAACGGTGGGATTGTTGCCGCCAGCACTGACGCTCTCGCCGCTGCGACCGGCGACTTGATCGCATTGCTCGACCACGACGACGTTTTGCAATCCAATGCGCTGGACGCAATGTCGGCGGCGTACGAAGATCCGGACGTCGAGGTCGCCTACAGCGACAGCGATCTGATTCGGCCCGACGGACGACGATCGATGCCGTTCTACAAGCCAGACTTCTCGCCCGAGCGGCTTCGAAGTCAGAACTACATCACACACCTGACCACGGCGCGCCGGTCGCTGATGCTTGAGGTGGGCGGATTCCGGACGGGGTTCGACGGTTCACAAGACCACGACCTCGTACTCCGGCTCACCGAACGGGCCCGCAAGGTCGCCCACGTGCCGCAGGTGCTCTACCACTGGCGTCAGGCCCCAGCCAGCGTCGCCAGCGATCCCTCGAATAAGCCATACGCATACGAAAACGGGCGTCGTGCGGTGCAGCAGCAATGCGACCGACTCGATATCGAGTCGACTACCGAGCTGGGGCAATATGACGGCTGTTATCGGGTTCGACGAAGAGTGTTGGGCGAGCCGCTCGTGAGCGTGGTGATTCCGACCCGCGGGACGGGCGGCCGAGTGTGGGGTTGTGACCGGTCGTTCGTAGTTGAAGCGGTTGCCGGCATCGAACGCAACTCGACATATCGGAATCTCGAATACGTCATCGTCTACGACGACGCGACGCCGTCATCTGTTCTCGCCGCGCTTGGTCGCGTCGTCGGGGACCGTCTCAGGCTTGTTCCATTCGCAGGGTCGTTTAACTTCTCGGCGAAGATGAATCTTGGGGTCGTGAAATCTCGCGGAACGCATCTGTTGCTGCTGAACGACGACACGGAGTTGATTCAACCGGACAGCATCGAGGTACTGCTCGCCCACACACAGATGCCCGACGTGGCGATGGCGGGAGCGAAGTTGCTCTTTTCTGACGGCACTCTGCAACACGCCGGCCATCTGTACGCCGGCCGGGTCGACCATTCGTTGACCGGTTGGCCAGGCGATCACCCGGGCCCATACCGAATGAACGTCATCGAACGCGAATGTAGCGGTGTCACCGCCGCGGCGGCGATGATTCGCCGCCAAGCGTTTATGGAAGTAGGCGGTTTCTGCGAGCAACTCCCTGGCAATTTCAACGACGTCGACCTATCGCTCAAGCTCCGATCCGCTGGCTACCGAATCATCTGGACTCCGTTTGCCGCCTGGTATCACTTCGAGAGCGCCAGCCGAGATCCGCACACCACCGACGTCGAACGAGACCTGCTCCTGAAACGATGGCGCTGGCAGATCGAGCGCGATCCGTATTTCAACCCGAACCTCGAACCGCACCGCTCAGATTTCTTGGAGCGACCAAATATGTCTGGGGCACCGCCATATGTCGACGACGAACATGGCGTTCGACACTGGGCCTGAGCACCGAACGTTTGGTGTCTGACACCAAACGTTCATTAACGTTTGGTGTCATACACCAAACGTTCGAGTTGATCGATCCGTTCAGCCAGGGCTGCGAGGCGAAGTGTGAGATCTTCGTGCATCTCGCGAAGCGTCGTTCGCAACGCGACGATCGCTGGATCGTCCGGGTCGACAACCGACGATGACGGCGTCGATCCACCGAGTCGGGCGGAGAGTCGCCTGAGCACAGACTTCGGGGCGTTCATCGGCGACTCCTTGCTGGTCGGATTGCTGGTCGGCTGATCGAATTCCAGAGCAGGGTACCGGCGACTGACTGGCTGGGTTGGTTCCGCATCAGCGCCCGACCGGCGTCGGCGAGGCGCTCGGACCGGGTCGGCTCAGTCACCAACGACCGCATCGCCGCTGCGGCAGCGTCCAGATCCGGGTCTGCCCAAGTTGACGTGGCGTCGTAGATGCCGAGGTGGTCGACAACGGGGATTTGTCGTGCAGGAATAAGCACGGAGTTCTTGTCGCTTTGAAAGTCGAGATTGCCTGACCAGTTGGTGGCGATCGTGGGTGTTCCGAGCCACATCGCCTCGGCGAGGTGAAGGCCGAGTCCTTCACTTCGGTGGAGTGACACCATCACGTCGGCGGCCTGAACGACCGCCATTTGTTGATCGAGGCGCAGCACCTCGTCCCACAAGACGATGTCGTCGCGTCCCATTGCGGCGACAGCGACCGCTTCGTGTTCGCGTGGATGGGCGGCGGCGTTCGTGCTCTTGACAAGCAGGAGCGGCCCCTCCCCGGGCGTGAACGCCCGACGAAATGCGTCAATGGCACCAATCGGATTCTTTCGAGAACAGATGCTGTGATAGTCGAAGGTAACGAGCAGCACTGCCGTTGCTGACGGAAGCGAGCGGTATCGCTCTGGCAGTGCTCCGACAGTCGGCTCGGGGAAGACGAACGGAACGTGGTCCACTGACATGCCGAACGACTTGGCGTACGCCTCCCCGACGAACGACGACGGTGCGATCAGGCGGTCAACCAATTCGGTGCTTCGGCGGTGACGTTCTGGTGCGCGGCTGAGTTCCCAGAACCAGTACGCGTCGGTTCGTTCGGGCACCAGCACGTCGGGCCCGATCACCGATCGGATCATCCCATACGAATCGGCGCTGCCAATCACAAGACTGCGCTCAAACCGTGCCTCTCGCACCGTTGGGTGGGCTTCGTCGGCGTCCGGGCTAGGGCTGAATGGAACGTCGATACAAACCGTCGACACGCCCGCTGCATCGAGCTGGGCATGCAGCGTTCGGGCGATGTGGCCAAGGCTGCTGGCTTTGCTGAAATAGCCAACGAGATTGACCCCGCCGTCGGGCGCTGATGCTGGTCGTCGGATCGTGGCCATCGGCGCGGTCGGGCCAAGCAGCGCCGACCGGCCCTCATCTCGCCACGATCGACGCGACCAAGCATGCAGGGAAGCAAGATCGTGCCCGTCGGGATCAGGCATCGCACGAACAAGATCGTGTCGCTCTGACCATTGGGTCCGCCAGTATCGACCAACATGCGGCGACCACGTGGCGGATGGGCTGTCGAGCCATCTGAGAAACTGCGTTGTCTGAAAGAACGGATCGGGCGGCAGTTCAACACTGTCGCGCAGGTGAGCGACGATTGCGTCGGCGACGAGATCCTGCATCGTGGCGTCGACCGAAACGCCACCTGGCAACGTCAGCGCAGGGCGTCCGTCTCCGAGTTGGCCACGATGCTTGGCCAACATCTCCACGATGTCGCCTCGCTCAGCGACAGAAACACGAGCCGTGCCAGGGATATTCGCCAACTCCCATGGTCGGTCTGGGGCCCAGCCGTCGAGGTCGATCAGCGACGGCGACACGCCGACAGGCCACCGCCATGCACTAACCCCGATCGTCGGATCCTCAATCTCGTCGACTGGTATTAGGCGAGACAACTCCGACAGCACCGAACCGACTCGGCGTTGCGGGTCGCTGACCAACTGTGCCGCCAGCCACCGCAACGCCGATTTGGCGGTGGCGTCAGCCGACCACGCCGCTGCCGAGAATCCACCCGCCGTGGCGGCGTCGTTCGGATCGGGCCGCATCCCGTCGAAGTGCAGCTGTTCGATCGAACGTGACAACAGTCGTATGCCCGGCACACGCCCGAAAGTCAACCGATCGAGCAGACCCCCGACGATCACCGACCCCGCCCGCAACACCGTGACCGTCTCGAAACGGTCGAGCAGATCAGCCGCAGCGGCTGCACCGATCGCCCAGTCCCGTTCAACAGCGCCGAGCGCCAGAACGAGGTGAGAAACAGGGATCGACTCGATCGAGTCGGGGGTCGGGAGGACGTCCAATCCACTCCGACGGGTAAACAACGGGTCACCCGACCAAACCTCGAAGACTTCCGCGTTCGGTGCCGCAGCGGTGATCGCATCGAAAAGTTCCATTGACACCCGAGCCGAGGCGACCACCAGCACAGCCTGCGGTGAACGAGTCGACGACAGCACCCTGCCATTGTGCCCCAGCCCTGGCGGGGATCCGGGCTTCTTGATCACCTGGTTCCAGAACTCGCCCGCCTACGCTGGCACGGTGCAAGCGCAGTTCGGGAAGTGGTCATGGGACTAAGCGTTGCGGTCATTCCGGCGCTCAACGAGATCGGCACGATCACCGAAGTCGTCGCTGCCGCGGCGAACGTCGTGGACCACGTCATCGTGATTGACGACGGCTCGACGGATGGCACCGGCGACTCGGCGCGTGCTGCTGGTGCGACCGTGATCCGGCACCCGCGTAATCTGGGGGTCGGTGCTGCAATCTCGTCGGGGTTGACCAGGGCACTTGAGCTCGGCGCGGACGTGATGGTCCAACTCGACGGCGACGGGCAACACGACGCCTCGTATGTCCCCATCCTGGTGGAACAGATCCGAGTCGGCGCAGCCGATTTGGTGATTGGCACCAGATTCGAACTCGGCTTCGAGATGGGACTCGTTCGGCGGCTTGTCCTGAGGTCGTTCGCCTTCCCAATCTCGGCCCGATTGGGTACGCATGTGTCTGATCCAACGAGTGGGTTCCGGGCATTCAACACCTTGGCCGCTTCGACCTTGGCTCCTGTGTTTCCGGTCAAGTATCTATCCGACACGGTCGAGGTGCTCTACCTCGCCGCCGAACACAATCTCCGTGTGGCGACCGTGCCGGTGCGAATGCGAGAACGCCTCGCCGGCAAACCGTCCGCCGGACCGTTGAAAAGCGCCGCCTACGCACTCCGGATGGTTTCGATCATTGTCGGACACACGTTTCGTCGGAGGGTCCGAGGGTGAACCGTCGTCTGTTCCTGATTTGCTTCGTAGCCCTTGGTGCCATGGTGTGCGCTCAGAATCTGCTCACGCCAAGAAGCGCAGGAGCCGACGAACCTGCACACTTGATTCGGGCGGCCGGCCTCGTCTGGGGTGATGTGTTCGGATCCAAAACCGACTCTGATGTAGCGCACCGCTCGTTCGATGTGCCGTCTTGGGTCGGCCAACCTGATCCAGCGTGTTTCGTCGTGTCAACAGCTCGGTCCGCAGGTTGCGCAACTGTGGTCGAAACGGCAGACACCGACCCGGTCTCGACTGCCGGTTCCTACCCGGTATGGGGCCATATCTTGCCCGGGCTCGCCACGCTGGCACCGGGCGGCGCTCGGACGTACTGGCTTGCCAGGGCACTACACGGCCTCATCCCGGTGCTGCTCCTCGCTACTGTGCTGTCGCGCCTGATTGCCGATCGACGTTCGCTACACGCAGCCGCAGTCTTACTAGCCCTTACACCCTCTGTTCTGTTCAACATGGCGGTGATCAACCCGAGCGGTGTGGCGATCGCAGGGGCGATTGCAATGTGGGTCGCTGGTGATCGATTGTTCGGAGCCGATGCTGACGATCATCCAGACAGTGGGCTGTTCATCGCCGGCAGCGCTGCGTTGCTGCTCCCACGAAATGACGGCGTCCTCTGGTGGGTCTTGATTCTGGCGATCCTGCTCGGCCTTCATCGCCGCTCACCTCGATCTGCGATTGGCGGGTTTTCACGAGTGCAAGTTGTGATGTTGGCGATCTCAGTTGCTTTGTCCGTTGGGTGGACGGTGGCGGTCGGGTCTGACCTGGTCGCTGCTCAGACGGATTTGTCCGGGTGGTCGTTCTTTGAGGCCGTCGTCGGTCGCACTGGTGACAACCTCCGCGAAGCAATCGGCGTCGTCGGATGGCTCGATACGCCCATCCCCGAATCGATGATGTCGGTGTGGTGGCTGCTGCTCGGCGTTCTCGCCGGAATAGTCCTGTGGCTCGGCGAGCGTCGTCGCGTCGCCTTGGCCGCAGTGTCGATGATCACGTTCATCGTGGTTCCTTGGGTACTGGAGACGATTCAGGGACGGACGGCCGGACTGTTCTGGCAGGGCCGTTACGCCATCCCGGTGTTCGTCGGAGCACCTCTGCTGCTCGGAGGCGTACAGCATTCGAAAGCTCAGGTCGACCGAGCGCTCACCGTCGCAGTCTCCTCGGGCGCAATCATCGTGTGGAACGTCTCGCTCTGGCAGCAATCACGCCGCTGGGGGGTGGGCGTAGACGGCAGCATGCTCCCCTGGCGCTGGGACACATGGTCCGCCCCTCTTCCAGTTGTACCGCTGCTGGTGATATTCCTGGTTTCTTCGATGGTGCTATTTTCGACAGTTCGTGCCGAAGCGGGGTTGGATCGGACACGCTGAAAACGTGATCGCGTTGACCGAACATTCTAGTCGTTAGGGTGGTCGCGCCTGGCGGTGATGCCGCCTCGGGCCTACCCACACCTCAGATGTCGCGTTGGGCCGACCCACGCCGTCCGGATAGCGTCGTCGGCCGGACGAGGGTTGAACGTGAAGGTGTATCGATTGTGGAAATAAAGAGAGCCCCACGGTGAGTAGGTTTCTCGCGGCCCTTCGGCGTCGGCTTCCATTCGTGCACTATCTCGCCGATTGCGTCGTGTGGCTGATAGCTCTGCCGCTCACTACCTTCACCCGATACGACTTCTCGCTCACCCCGCTCGACTTCGACGCCACCGCCCGGTCGTGGCTAATCGCCGTGGTCGGGCAAGGCGTGTTCGGCGTAGCGACAGGTCTCTACACGCGACGTTGGCGTTACGGCAGTTTCGATGAGGTTCTCGCGCTCGCAGCGACGGTGCTGCTGACCGGATTGTCGATGACGGTGGTCAACTTCGCCTGGTTCATGCCGGCGGCTCCCCGCTCAGTGCCAGCTCTGACGGCTGCGGTGGCGATCGCCGGCACGGTCGCCGTGCGCTCGGCGTGGCGCCTATATCAGCAGAAGCGGACTCGACGCGAGCTCCTGGGCGCGGCACCTGTGATCATCATCGGAGCGGGCGAGGGAGGCGAGCAGATCATCCGGGCACTCCTCTCCGATCTCACGAGCCGTTACCGGCCGGTGGCCCTGCTCGACGACGACCCGGCTCGCATTCGTTACTCGATCTCGGGTGTCAAGGTGCGGGGCACGATCAGCCAGATGCCCGAGGTGGCGGAACGCTACGCCGCCGAGGATGTCTTGCTGGCAGTTCCGAGCGCGACGAGCGATCTCATCCGAGGTGTCGATGCGATCGCCAACAAGGCCGGTCTGCGGTTGCTGGTCCTCCCGTCGGTCAACGAGATGGTCGGCGGCCTCCATGTGGGCGACATCCGGCCGGTGTCGGAGGCTGACCTGCTGGGTCGCCGCCCGGCCGATATCGATGCCGACGCCGTTGCGTCGTACGTGACGGGTCGCCGAGTCCTGGTGACGGGTGCCGGTGGTTCGATCGGCAGCGAGTTGTGCCGACAGCTTGCCCGGTTCAAGCCGACGGCGCTGCTCAAGCTCGACCGCGACGAGAGTGGCTTGCACGCCGTGCAGCTGTCGATCCACGGTCGCGCCCTGCTCGACGGCGAAGAGCTTCTGCTCGGCGACATACGCGACCGCGACCGAATGTTCGAACTGTTCGACGAGTACAAACCTGATGTGGTGTTCCACGCTGCGGCGCTCAAGCATCTGTCGCTGCTTGAGTCGAGTCCGATGGAGGGCTGGAAGACGAACGTGGTCGGCACCGAGAACGTGCTCGACGCCGCAGAGCACGTCGGCGTGACGCACTTCGTGAATATCAGCACCGACAAGGCTGCGAATCCGACGAGCGTGCTGGGCTACACCAAACAGTTGACCGAGCGACTCACCGCACACAAGGGCATGACAGCCTCCGGCACCTACGTATCGGTGCGATTTGGCAATGTGCTCGGATCGCGCGGATCGGTCTTACCCGCGTTCCGCGAGCAGGCCGCACGTGGCGGGCCGATCACGGTGACCCACCCCGAGATCACTCGGTACTTTATGCTCGTCGAAGAGGCGGCCCTATTGGTGATCAACGCCGGGGCGATCGGTCGCGACGGAGAAGTGCTCGTGCTCGACATGGGCGAGCCGGTCAAGATCGTCGACGTCGCCCGACGTTTCGCCGAGCAGCACAAACCGTCGCTTGAGATCGTGTTCACCGGGCTCAGGCCGGGCGAGAAGCTGCACGAAGACCTCTTGACCGACGGCGAGCACGGCCACCGTCCGCATCACCCACTCATCACACATGTCAATGTCGCTCCGCTCGAGCCGGAAATACTGGACCACAAAATCGATCAGACTGGAGGACCTCAAGCGGTCAGGAACTCGCTCCAGGCGATGTGCGCCTATCCGGCCGTGGTGTTTGCCGACGAGACGGTCGAACGCTCCCCCGCTGAACCGTCACCCGCTGGTCCGATCTAACGCCCGCCAACCTCAAGGCTTGCCGATCGCTCCCACCGAACCATTGCCTCGCGTACGTCGCGCAACGTCCCCCGTTCGTTGGCGTCGAACTCGCGCCGTGTGAACCCCAACGGGGCGAGGCCGGCCAAGACCTGATCGACGAGCGATTCGATTGCTGCGAGGAAAGTCGCGGGAGCGAGGACGGGGAGCGACACCGGAGGTGTGAGCGCGACCGGCCACCTCCGCAAGAACTTGAGGCGACTGACACGTCCCGCGTCGAGCGGTGGGAACAGAAGTGCGAGCGGCCGAACGACGACAAGGCTCAGACCGTCGGATTCGAACGCCGGCCCAAAGCGACGTTCCAACTGTTCCTCGGCCTCTCGTTTCGAGGCCGCATAAGGCGACGAGGACGCCTCCGAATCTCCTGCCTTGACCGACGAGATGTGAAGCATCGAGATTCGTTCTGCCAGAGCCGCCTCGGCGAGTGCCAGTGGAAGGTCGATATTGCCGACCTTCAACCGCTGGATGTCGGCGAGGGTCGGTTTCTCGACATGGGCGACGCCTGCAGCGTTGATGAGCAAGTCGGCACCGAGAACGGCACGCTCAGCGAGCCGCACGACCTCGTCGCCCGGTACCCGCTCGACGAGCGAGACGGCAAATCGTGCTCCCAGGTGGGCGAGAATTGCCGAGCCGACCCGTCCAGTAGCGCCGACGATCGACACCGACGCTGTCATCCCGTGGTGCCCTCGGCCGCTCGACGATGGAGGTTCACGATCTGCGGCAAAATCACATCGAGGGCGAACGAACGCTCCGCCGCCGCGCGGCAAGCGACGCTCACTTCGCTCCAATGTTCGGGCGACCAACCGGACACCTCCTCGAGCGCATCTCGGATGGAGACGTCGATCGAATCAAACACGATGCCGGTCACACCGGACTCGATCACTTCTGCGCTGCCGGATTGGGCGGCAAGCAGCACCGGAGTGCCGGATGCCATCGCCTCGAGTACGAACTTCGAAACACCCTCGCCGGCGGACGAAGGGAGGATGGCTGCGTGCGCCCCCGCCAGCACGACCTCAGGGGTACGAGTCGAGCCGAACACCGTGATGCCCGGACAGTTGGAGATGTCAGCAAGTTCCTTTGCGCTGAGCGCGCCGGGGCTCGATTCATCGACTGTGCAGTAGAGATGCAGCTCGACACTCGGTGGTGAGCCGATCTCGCCGTTCATCGCTCTCACAAGCTCGGGCAGACCCTTCGATTTGACGGCGCGACCGAGGTACACCACGACGCAAGGCGGAGCCGCCGGTCGAACGCCGGGACGAAAGCGTTCCGTGTCGACGCCGACTCCGGGAATGACGACCCCGCGGTTGGCATCGCCGACGATCGCGCTTTGATCAGCCCTCGTCTGGAACAGAAGGACGACACGAGGCACCTTTGCTGCCGAGCGGATCACATAGCGGATCAACGTCAGCCGCCGGCCACCGTCCGCAGCACTCAGACCGAGCCCGTTGACGCCCAGGATCAGCGTCGGTCGACGGTGCATCGGGATGAGGAACAGCGCGATCGCCAGCGGCTTCAGAGCCACGGCGTGAACGATGGTCGGCCGAAGGCCACGCACGAGCGAACGAACTTCACGAACCTCTCGAATCAGACCCCGAAGACCACCTACACCGCGAGCGAGATCGACGTCGTGCATGCGACATCCGGCCTTCGCCAACTCGTCCCATCGATCCCCCGCTCTCGTCGCTACATGGACCTCGAAGCCATCCATCATGAGCGCCCGCGCATGATCCAGCCTGTGATTGGCGAAGTACCACGGCTCAGTCACCAGGTAGAGCACCGACGGAGCCCTCACGCCGCCGCCCCCTTTGCGGTCCATCGCCCGACGAGTGTCGGCAGAGCGAGATAGACGACACCTAGAGCCAAGCAGATGGAGAACGTGGCGGCTTGAACTGCAAACGACGAATCGATGACCGCGAGCATTGCGACGCTAGAGATGGCCGTTGACGCGGCGCAGATGCTGGCGGATGCGGTATGACTCATTCCTCCCTGCACCAGCCTTTGGTACACGTGCTCGCGGTGGGCCTGGGTCAACCGCTCACCACGCAAGCCCCGACGAACCAGGACCGCCCCGGTGTCGAGCAGGTATAGGACAAAGGGTGCCAGCACGACGAGCACAGGAAGCCCGGCGTCCACCGCCAGGAGTGCTGACCCGGCCAGCCAGAAACCGACGAAGTACGAGCCGACGTCGCCGAGAAAGATGAACGCCCGAGGCGCGTTGAACGGCAGGAAACCTAGCGCCGCGCCAGAAACCGACAACCCCAATGCAGCCACGGACTGCACATCGTCGTGGCGAGCCGCTGCCGCCAGCACCAATCCAGCTATCGCTGCTTGTGAGCCAGAGATGCCATTGATCCCGTCCATGAAGTTGAAGGCGTTCACGTATGCCGCACAGCAAACAACCGCGACGACCACGGCGATGAGGAGCGTCGCACTCGAACGATCGACAACCAACATCGCGGCGACCGCCGGGACGAGCAGCTGCGCCAGCAGGCGCGGGCCGGCGGACAGACCAAATCGATCATCGACTAAACCGACCAGGCCGAGAGTCGTGGCACCCACTACGAGCGTTGTGGTCTCTCGGGACCACTCACTCGACAGAGCGAATGCCAACAGAGCAGCGAACGCCAGAGCGATGCCGCCTCCCCTGGGCACGGGGACGACGTGTGAGGATCGTTCGTTCGGAATGTCGATCATTTCCCATCGGCTCGTCATCCAGATGATGCACGGAGTTGCGATCAGTGCGGTGATCACTGCCGTGATGAACGAGATCATCGGCGCGACAGATGCCATTCGTGCTGTCGTTCGAGGCCTTCACGCAGGCCGACAAGCGGTTCCCATCCGAGTCGCTCGCGAGCCCTATCGGTCAATGCCCCTGTGCGGGCGACGTCGCCCCGTTCGGCAGCGCGATGGTCGAGCAGGATCGGGTGACCGGTGACATCCTCGACCATCGCGATCAAGTCGATCATCGAGCATTCTCCCCCGCCGGCGATGTTGGCAACGAGACCCGGCTCCACATCAGCTGTGGCGGCGAGCAGATTGGCGCGCACGATGTCGCCTACGTAGGTGAAGTCCCGCAACTGGGCACCGCTTCCGAAAAGCGGAAACGCGGTCTGGTTCAGCGCCGCCTCGA
>JANOTN010000158.1:0-9657 GCA_031416375.1 Ilumatobacteraceae bacterium | reverse complement strand
CCGCAAGCAGACCATCCGCAAGCTCGAACAGCTCGGAATCCCGGTCGAATACAGCTTCCACGAAGACTCACCGAGCCAGCAGGAGATCGACCTGCGTCACACCGACGCGCTCACGATGGCCGACAGCGTGATGACGTTTCGACTGGTCGTGAAGGAAGTCGCCGCCAGCCAGGGCGTGCACGCGACGTTCATGCCCAAGCCGCTCGAAGGCGTGCAAGGTTCCGGCATGCATATCCACATGTCGATGTTCCGTGGCGACGACAACGCCTTCTACGACGGCGATGATGCGTACAACCTGTCGCCGCTGGCGAAGTCATTCATGGCCGGGTTGTTGATCCACGCCGCGGAGATCACTGCGATCACCAATCAGACCGTCAACAGTTACAAGCGGCTGGTACCGGGGTTCGAGGCTCCTGTCCACATTAGTTGGGCGCGCAACAACCGCAGCGGCCTGATCCGGGTACCGATCGCCAAGAAGTCGAACCCGCTGGCGACCCGCATCGAATACCGCTCCCCAGACCCCGCCTGTAACCCGTACCTGGCGTTCAGCTTGATGCTGGCTGCCGGCATGAAGGGGATCTCCGAGGGCTACGAATTGCCAGAGGAAGCCGACTCCAACCTGTTCGAGATGGACGACGCGGCGTTGGCCAAGCTCGGGATCAATCAACTCCCGCAGTCGCTGTCCGACGCGCTGATGGTGATGGAAAAGTCCGAACTGGTACACGATGCCCTGGGCGATCACATCTTCGAATGGTTCCTCCGCAACAAGCAACGCGAGTGGCGCGACTACAAAACACACGTCAGCCAGTTCGAGCTCGATCGATATCTGAGGTCGATCTGATGGCTGCGTCGTCGAGCGCTGGTTCGAACATGCTTGCCGTGTTCGCCGATCAGGTTGCGCCCGAGTTGGCGCGCTCGCTCGACCTTGCCGGTTACAGCTGGAAAGGTGTCAAGTCAGCCGACGATGCCGCCGACCACGAACCGCCTGACGGATGGCACGGCGTGATCCTCGACTGCACCGGCGACCCTGAAGGTGCCTGGGCGTTCGTGCGCACGATCCGCAAGTCCGAGGGCTCGCAGATCAACGTGCTCGTGCTCGTCAACGGCGGGCAACTTGCCGACCTGCAACTGCGTGACGATTTGTTCGACGACTTCTGTTTCTCACCCTTTCACCCGGCAGAGTTCGAGGCTCGCCTTCGTCACATGTTGTGGACCACGGCGGGCGAGGTGGTAACTCGAGCCGATCTGGTCGAGTACGGCGACCTGGTGTTGAACCTCGAGACCTACCAGGCTTCGATCGCTGGCAAGCCGCTCGACATGACCTACATGGAGTATGAGCTGCTCAAGTTCCTGGCCCAGAACCCTGGCCGGGTGTTCACCCGTGAGATCCTGTTGTCACGAGTGTGGGGTTACGAGTACTACGGCGGGGCCCGCACGGTCGACGTCCACGTTCGACGGCTCCGCGCCAAGCTCGGCGAAGAACACGCCAACCTGATTCAGACTGTCCGTTCAGTCGGCTACCGCTTCGGCCAGTCCCGCTGGGGCAGCTGACTCCAGCCGTCAGTTCCGAAACAGCGTGTCGATCGTTGAGACGATCGAATCAGCGAAGCGTCGCTGGCCTGACTGCGTGAGATGGACCCCGTCGTCGGTGATCACACCGACGTCGAGTTGTCCATGCGAGTACCAATCAGCAACTCCTGAACCTTGACGAGTGGCGATGATCGCCCGAATCAGTTGGTTGCCGTCGACGATCTGATACGGCTGGTCACGGATCCACAAGTCAACCCACACGACCGGCACATCATCGGGAATCAAGTTCAGCACGGTGCGCATGTCATGTCCCATATCCGAGATGCTCTGGTGCGCTCCGACATCGTTGGTACCGAGCGCGATCACCCACAGGTCAGGTGATTCGGTCGCCATGATTGCCGCGATCGCATCGCTGCCCGACGAAACGGTGGAGGTACGCGAAACCATTCGGCGGTTCGTAACACCGTCGATAGCGATCACATCGAGACCCAAACCCGTCAACGCCGGCCCGAGTTCCTCGACCGCCGACAACGTCAGCGAATCCCCCACAACCGCAACACTGGAAGGCAACAAACCATCCGATGCTGAGCCGATCGCCGTGTCGGTCTCCTCATCGTTGCGATCGTCGTCAACCATGTCATCTGTGTCGTCTGTGTCATTCGAGGTAGCGGTGGCGTCGTCACCGTGACCTGTTCTCGACTGAGTGGTGTCGATCGTGGTCGAAGGCGGGACGACCCGCACACCAGCCGACGGAGTGTCAAGCCCGCACCCGGAGACGATCACCAGGCAAGCCGCGACAATCCCACCGCGACGAGCCAACATCAGTCCATTCTGTCAGGGTGAACGTTTGGTGTCAGACACCAGACGTTCAGGCGAGTTGTTGCATTCGCCGGGCAAGCCGGTCGTGGGCGAGCAACATGTCGTCGAGCCGACCGGACACGAGCCGACCGTCGCGAATGACGGCTCGGCCATTGACGATCGTGTCGCGGGCCGATGTCGGTCCGCAACGCAGCCAGGCTTCGATCGGATCGGCGATCGCTCCGGCGTAGCGCGGGCCGGTCAGATCCCAGATCGCCACATCGGCGACCGCGCCAGGCACCAAAACACCCAACTCACCCGTGCGACCGAGGCAAGCCGCACCGCCGAGCGTGGCGATTTCGAGCGCCATCCGAGCGGTTCCGGCAGAGGCACCGTTGCGCAACTTCGCCAGCAGCATCGCCTGCCTTGCCTCCAGCCAGAGGGAACCTGAGTCGGCCGATGACGAGCCATCAACGCCGAGACCAACTGCTACACCGGCTGCACGCAGATCGACAACTGGAGAGATTCCGGACGACAAGATCATGTTGCTCGACGGGCAATGGGCGACGCCGACTCCAGCTGCGCCGAGGCGACGGATCTCATCAGCGTTGGGCATCACACAGTGGGCGACCCACGTGCGATCCGAACACCAGCCGGTTCGCTCGAGATAATCCATCGGTCGGCACCCGAACGTCGCCAGGCTGAACTCGACGTCTTCGGCATTCTCGGCGAAGTGGGTGTGGAGCCGAACGTCGAGCCGCTCGGCCAGTTCAGCCGTGCGGACCATAAGGCCCTCGGTCACGCTGAACGGGGAGCACGGTGCCAACGCCACCCTGGTCATAGCCGCCCAACCGCGGTCATGGTGGCGTAGCACGGCTTCTTCGCTGGCGGCAAGGATGCTGTCGTCATCCGACACGACGTTGTCAGGCGGGAGGCCGCCATCTTTGTGCGACAACGACATCGAACCGCGTGTCGGTTGGAAACGGATTCCCAGATCACGAGCGGCTTCGATCTCGGCCGTCAACAGGTCACCAGCCCCGTGCGGGTGGACGTACAAATGATCGGTGGACGTCGTGCATCCGGAGAGCGCCAGCTCGGCCAGCCCAACCCATGTCGAGACATAAATCGATTCGGTATCGAGCGCCGCCCAGAGTGGATACAGCGTCTGCAGCCAACCGAACAACGGCTTGTCGGTCATCGGCCGGTACGCCCGCGTGAGGTTCTGGTAGAGGTGATGGTGCGTATTGATCAGGCCGGGGGTGACCAGACAGTCGGTGGCGTCGATGCGATGTTTGGCCGCTGGGGATTCGCCGGAACCGACCGCCTCGATCAGCCCACCGGTGATCGCCACCCAACCACTGGCCAACTCGCGGCGATCGCCGTCGAGCGTCGCTACGCAGCGGGTGTTGCGGATCACGAGGTCAGTCATACGAGGTCAGTCAAGCCAGGGAGTCGATGATCATCGCAAGATCATCGACCGTGGTGCGCGGGTTGACGATGCAGTAACGCAGGACGGCGTCTCCCTGCCATCGAGTGGGTGTGATGAAGGCGATCTGATCGGCCAACATCTGATCGCTCCACTTCTGATACTGGTCGGCCGCCCAACCGATCCGGCGGAACACGACGACCGACAACTCGGGTTCGACAACGAGTTCGCAATGCTCAGACGAGCGGATCAGCTCGGCACCGGCGTGGGCCACCGCGAGCGTGGTCTCGATCGCGTCCTGATACGCCTTCGTGCCGTGCGTCGCCAACGAGAACCAGAGCGGCAAACCGCGCGCCCGGCGCGATAGATGATGGGCGTAGTCGCTGGCGTTCCACGGGATGTTGTCGTCAAATTGTTCGTGGAGCACATCGAGGTACTCCGCGTGTTGGGTGTGGGCGTGGCGGGCGATGGTTGGGTCGCGATAGATCAGGGCGCACGAGTCGAACGGGGCAAACAACCACTTGTGCGGGTCGACGATCAGGCTGTCGGCGCGCTCGATCCCGACGTAACGATCGCGAACACTCGGCGCTGCTAGTCCGGCACCGCCGTATGCGCCGTCGACATGAAACCAGACACCGTTCGACGCACAGACGTCGGCGGTGCCAGCGAGATCGTCGATCACGCCGACGTTGGTGGTGCCCGATGTGGCGACGATCGCGAACAGTCGGTCGTATTCGTCGTCGGCCAGTGATCCGACCGTCGAACGCAGCGCCTCGCCGGACATCCGACCGCGATCGTCGGCCGGCACGAGAACCACGTCAGCGTCCATCGCCCGAGCTGCCTGCGCTACTGATGAATGCGCACCTGCCGACGCGACCATCAGCCCTCGGGTGCGATCACGGGCGCCCCCGGCGCGGTGTCGCCAATCCCAACGGGCGGCAATCAGGGCGCTGAGGTTGCCGGCAGTACCGCCGCTGACGAACACCCCGCCCGCCTGTGCGGGGAGCCCAGCCAGATCGGATATCCAACGCAACGCCTCGTTCTCGGCGAATATCGCACCGCCGCCTTCCAGCCACGATCCGGCGTAGATGCTGCATGATCCGACGACGAGGTCGAACAGAATCGCCGCCTCCGTAGGAGCAGCGGGAACAAACGACAAGAAACGCGGGTGGTCGACCGAGATACATGCTGGGGCAAGCACATCGCCAAACACCCGCAGCGCTTCTAACCCACCGATCCCGCGTTCGGTGATCGTACGTCCCGCCATCGCCCGCAGTTCCGATGCGGTTCGTGGTCCATCGAGTGGTGGCGGGTCGAGCTGCACCCGGTCGACCGCGTAACGGATGATCGCCTTGGTCAGGACTTCGATTGACGCATCATGGCGGTGCACGCCGTCAGTCTGCCAGCATCGAGGGCGAGCCGATAGGCGGAGCCCGACCATTGAGAATCGAGCACACGAGCGGAATCAAAAGGAGCGAAGCGACCTATCCGCTCGAGTTCTCAGTCGTCGAGGGCGAGCAGTTCGCTGCCTTCATGACGAGTCTCGCCGTCACGCTGCAGGAAGTGGCCGATGATCGCCGCGGCAACCCCGCCGCTCATCAGGACCATCGTCGGGAAGACCAGCAACACAACAACGATTGCGATCGCTCCGGCCATGTCAGAACCTTACCCGCGGGGGGAGTAGGCGACGGCTTCGATCTCGACGTGACCACCCAATGGGAGTTCACGCACGGCAATCGTAGACCGGGCTGGGCGGAGACTGCCAAAGCCCTCGACGTAGGCGGCGTTGAACGTCTGGAACGCATCCATATCAATCAAGAAACACGTTGTCTTGACGACATCGGCAAGCGTTGCGCCGAGTTCGGCGAGGCGATCAATCAGGTTGGTGACGGCCTGCGCTGTCTGCCCGGCGACACCGCCGCCGACGAGCGCCCCGTCACACATCCCCAACTGACCCGAAACGAAGATGAAATCACCGGCACGGACGGCTGGTGTGTACGGAAGCGCTGGCTTGCTCATGGCGCTAACGGTACCCGATCAGATCATTCGGAAGCCTCGCGGCCACTCAGTTGATCGGTCAGCGCCTTGAAGTCGACCCAGCGACCCTCGGCCAACAGTGTCGCCTGCTGCGGCCAGGTCGTTGGATCCTGGGCGCGGAATCGTGATCCGGCGTCGGTCAACATCGTTCGCAACAACGACACTTCGGTCGTCGACAGGTCGAACCACGTGCGGATTCCGATCCCATGACACAGACCTTCGATCTTGGGACCAATCCCTTCGACCACCTTGAGATCATCGAGAGTGACCGGTTTGCCAAGCACCGCTACTGCCGCCGAAACATCGGGCGTTGACGGCGTGGACGGCGGGACGTCAACGATCTCCGGTTGCTCGGCGTTGGCGAAACTCTGGACGGCCGACGTCCCGGTGGACGTCGCAGTTGGTGTCGCAATTGGTGTCGCCGCTCCCGGCGTCGCTCGTGCGATCTCGAGCTCAGCCTTGAGCCGGTCGCGCTCGTGGACTACAGGCTCGAGGTTGGCGACCCTGCCACGCAAGCGTTCCAGTTCTGCCGTGTCAACGTGGTGAGCGCGGGCGCGAGCGACTTGCCGTTTGGCAGCCACACTGCGCAACAACCAACCGATCACGATGCCCAACAGCAGCGCTGCAAGCACCCAAAACAGCCCCTTCGCCAAGGTGTACGGCATCAGTTGATCCCCCTCTGTCTTGATCGCATCGGTGTCGAACCGTTCACGAAGTTGCCGCCACACGGAACGCAACTCTGCGGCTCGCCTCTTTGTCTTCAACGCCATCAACAATCACGCGCTGGTCACTTCCAAACCCAACCGCTGTCAACGTATCGCCGACGAGGCCACGCTCGATCAACGCCTTCCGAACCGTGTTTGCCCTGGCTTGACTCAGCGTGACGTTGGCGACGGGATCGCCGTCGGTGTCGGTGTGGCCCTCAACGGTGATCGCAATTCCGCCGAACGCCAGCGCTTGGGCAGCGACTTGATCGATGATCGCGACCGCCGATGGGGTCAGGACAGCGGCTCCCGGTTCAAACAGAATCGGATTAGCGGTCACAAATGCGTTGAGACCTGCTTCGAGCGTGCTGGCGTCGGTACTGGTCGCTTGGGGGCGGGGTTCGAGCGGTGTCACCGCGTCGACATTGGCGGCGGCGGCCACGCTCGATACAGGCTCGTCGGTTGCCAGACCGAGGTCCGTCGGAATCAGGACGCGATCGATGGCATGCACGACACCGTTGCCGGTGGCGATGTCAGGATGCGTGACTAGCGCGCCGTCAACGGTCAGAGACGAGCCGTCGACAACCACGGCGAGCGGATCGCCAGCGTTGCTCATCAGTTCGCCGGTCACGAGATCACTCGACAGCCGACGACCGGCAACGATATGGCGGTTGAGTACGTTTGCGAGCCGTTGCGGGTCGGCACGCAGTTGGGCCAACACGTCGGGGGGCAGTTGATCGAACGCCGCGTCGGTTGGGGCGAACACCGTTACGGGGTCCGCTGACGGATTGGTGAGCGCTGATGTCAGTCCTGCCTCGGCAACCAAGGTGTTCAGCAGCGCGAATTGCGGATCGGTCGAAATCGCTTCGCCAACGGTGGCGAAGCCGTTGGCAGGAGCCACGTTGCTCGTCGATGCGTCGGGACTTGAACCGCTTTGCGAGCTGTCGAGTTTGCCGTCAGCGGACCCGCTCGTGTCCTCGACCGAAGGGGCACGATTGACTCGGCACGTTCGATCCAGGCCCAACGACCGCACGCCCCACACGTCGTAAGCCGCTTGCAGCGTTGCCTCAGGATCCGGCAACGGGGTCGAGCAGGTCAGCGTTCCATCCTGACCGGAGAACGACGCGATCACGCCGCCGAAGCCCCCCTCAGACAGTTCGGCGGGAACTCGGCGTTCGAGGTCGTCTTCGATCCGGCCGTTGTAGATCGGGGCACCTACGCCGTACAGAAGTCCGGTCGCGACAACTCCGATACCAAAAATTCGTCGACGATACCGAGGCTTGGGACGTTTCCGAGGGGGCATGAGTCCCTCACGTTCTCACCCGCGAGGGGTGCGATGCAACGACCCTCGAGGTTTCGTCAGGAAAAGCTGGAGCCGCAGCCGCAGGTTCGGCTGGCGTTGGGGTTCGTGATCGCGAACCCCGACTGGTCGAGGCCGTCCTTGTAGTCGAGTGTTGCGCCTTGCAGCAGTTGAGACGATGCGGGATCGACGACGACTCTGACGGCTTCGCCGTACGTGGCCTGCTCGTCATCGGCGGCGATGTCACCGTCGAAGAACATCTCATAGGAGAAACCGCTGCATCCACCGGGACGAACGGCAACGCGAAGTGCCAAATCTGCGGCACCTTCGGCAGCCAACAATTCCTTGACCTTGGAGGCTGCGGTATCAGTCAGTGTGATCATCGTGGTTTCCTTTCGATGTCGAACAGTTTCGGAAGCTTACAGGTAGTCGCCCGTAGCATGGCGTTGTGGATACTCGCTGGCGCCCTGCTCCTCCGAGTCGTGACGAAGTCATGGCGGTGCTCGGCAACGTGATCGACCCCGAACTCGGTGCCGATATCGTCTCGCTTGGGATGGTCCCCGACGTTCTGGTTGGCGACGACGGAGTCGTTCGGGTGGGCATCAAACTGACGATCGGCGGGTGTCCTCTGCGGGCCGACATCAAAAAAGAGGTCGAGGACCGGGTGGGTCTGCATCCAGGCGTCACCGACGTCAAGATCGACTGGGGCGAGATGAACTCGGAGGAACGCTCCGAGGTGATGACCAAGGCGCGCTGGAACGCCCGCAAGCACGCTCCGAATACCGAGATCCCTATCTCTTGCCAGGTGCTGGCGATCGCAAGTGGCAAGGGAGGCGTCGGCAAGAGTTCTGTCACGGTCAACCTGGCCGCCGCTCTGGCCGCCTCAGGCCACACGGTCGGTGTGCTCGATGCGGATATCTGGGGTTTCTCAGTGCCACGCCTGCTCGGCATGTCGGACCGGATGGAAGCCGAACGCGTCGAGGGCTCCGACAAACCCAAGATCATGCCGAACACCAAGCAGATCGGTGCCGGTGTGCTCAAGGTCGTATCGACCGGGTTCCTGGTAGAGGAATCGACGGCGCTGATGTGGCGGGGCCTGATGCTCACCAAGGCGGTCGAGCAGTTTCTCAGCGATGTCGCCTGGGGCGATCTTGACTACCTACTGATCGACATGCCGCCGGGCACCGGTGACGTGCAGATGGGTCTCGCCCGCATGCTGCCGCGCACGTCGATGGTGATCGTCACCACGCCGGCGATCGCCGCCCAGAAAGTCGCCCAACGGGCAGCCGACATGGCCCGCCGGAGCTTCCTCCCGGTCGTCGGCGTGATCGAGAATATGAGTTCCTTCACGTGCGGCCACGGCGAGACGTATGCCCTGTTCGGCTCAGGCGGAGGAGCTGCGCTGGCATCCGATATCGATGCCCCGCTGCTCGGTCAGGTCCCCCTTGAGCCGGCCGTTGCTGCCGGCAACGACAACGGTGTCCCGGTTTCGATCGACGGCACAGGACCCGCCGCCACCGTGTTCCGCCAGATCGCTGACAGGATCGTCACCGAAATCGCACCCCCTGATTCAGGCGAACAGGTCGACATGGTCGGCTGCTCGGCACGAATGCTCGACGCCATAGACGCCGCCTTCGGCGCATCAACGAGCTAACCAGCTGTCACCCCCCGCAGCGTCTGCTCGAACGAGCAAGCTGAACGTTTGGTGTCAGACACCAAATGTTCGCGTGTACGGTCGGGCTGATGCTGGCACCGAACGCGGCGGGTGACGTGCTGGATCACATGTCGGCTGGGACCTCGTTGATTGTTCCGCTCGCTAACGGGGAGCCGACGGCGTTGGTCGATGCGATTGAGGCCAACGC
>JANOTN010000157.1:0-2825 GCA_031416375.1 Ilumatobacteraceae bacterium | reverse complement strand
CAGGTCGTAGATGTCCCCGGCATGGAGAATGGCATCACAGCCTATGAAGGCGTCCCACACCTGGGGCCACACCTCCTTGGCCTCGGGAATATGAGTGTCAGACACCAACCCGATCCGCATGCGAAATGCTCCTTGTCCTCGGCCGCGCGTGCGGGCCGCTACCGGCCTCACTGTAGGCCCCGGCCTGCTTCGAGCGCGCGTAACCCCAATACCGTTACGTTAGGAAATCCAGCAGGGGGGCGGGCAAGCTACTCGGCCACCACCTCGCCCAAATTGCTGACGATCTGTACGAGACGGAGAAGGTCGGCGCACACGAAGTGATGCTCGGATGTTTCGACGGACGCTCACTTGTGTCCCGGCCCGGGCACAGGGGGACGGCCATGGCTTTGAGGTTCCCGAAACCGAGACTCAAGGCCATGGCCGCCGGGTCCCCCGGGTCAGACCGTGGTGACTGCTGTGAGGATGTTGATTCGGGCGGCGCGCCGGGCGGGCAGGAGGGCAGCGGTCACCCCGGCGATTGTTGCGATTGCGGCGACGATGATGAGTGAGCCAGTCGGGATGACGAACCGGGCCGTCCCGCCGGCAATGATTGCGTGAACCAGGGTCCAGGCCTGGAAGGTGCCGACGGTGAGGCCGAGTGCGGTGCCGAACAGGGCGATGATTGCTGATTCCCAGCGCACTGATGAGCGAACCTGGGCTCGGCTCATTCCGACGGCGCGGAGCAGGCCGAGTTCGCGCTTGCGTTCGTGGATCGATAGCGCCAGGGTGTTGGCGATACCGAGTAGTGCGATCAGCACGGCGAGGCCGAGCAGCGCGTACATCAGGGTGAGGATCGTGTCGAGGTTGCCGTTCTGCTGGGTGATGAACGCTTCGGTGGTGAGCACCTTCGCCGTCCGATACCCGGCGGTGGCCTGCTCGACCACGGTAACGTCCCCGGAGTCGACGTAGATGCGGGAGTCGAGGCGATCGGGAAGGTTTGCTTCGAATGCGGCGAGGTCGACGAACCGGCTACCGATCAATTTCGAGGCATGGTCGTAGATGGCCCGGACCGTGAACGTCGCGGTGCCGGTCGGGAACGTGACAGCGTGGGTGTCGCCGAGCCGCACCGTTGCGGGGCCTGTTCCGTTCTCGACGGCGATGCCGTCGGTGCCGAGTTGGGCGAGGTCTCCCTCGATGTGACCGAGGTCGAACATCGTGGCAACGGTGGTGGTGTCGTAGGCGTTGAGGAAGCCGGCCGTGCCGTCGGTTTCGACGGCCGCGATGCGCTGCTCGGTCACGGTGCGCACCCCGGGACGCGACGTCAAATCGGCGGCGATGTTGGGGGTGAGGCCGCTGCTGGCGTCGATCGCGCCCGAGTCCACGATCACGGTGCCACGGAAGTGGTCACGGAACGCGCCGGCGCCGGAGGACTTGATTGAGGCGGCGAAGATGGCGAGGAAGCTGACGAGGGCGACGCCGATCATCAGCGATGACGCAGTACGGGCGGTGCGCTTGGGGTTGCGCATGGCGTTCTGTCGGGCGATGGCACCGGAGGTGCCGCGCAGCCGAGCGAGCGGCGCACCGAGTACGGCAGCGACAGGACGGGCAAGGACCGGCCCGAGCACGCTGACGGCGACCAGCAGCGCGAATGCGCCGAGCCCGACGATCTTGGCGTCGGCCGCGTTACGTCCGCTGAGCATGATCATGGTGGCGAGCAGCGTGGCGACGCTTCCGAGGATGATGCGGCGGGTCGACACTGCGGACCGGTCCTGGGCGATGTCGCGTAGCGCCGCGATCGGCGCGACGCGCGAGGCGCGTCGGGCTGGTAGCACTGCGGACGCGAGGGTGATGAGGACACCGACGAGGATCGAGCCGACCACTGTCGCGGTGGTGATCCGCAAGGTGTCGAGCGGGATGTCGACGCCGAGAGCGCTGAGCAAAGCCCGCAGGCCTTTGGCGACACCGATGCCTGCCGTCAGTCCGATTGTGGACGCGACGAGTCCGGTTAGGACGGCTTCGGCGAGGACGGCGAGGCGGACCTGCCGACCGCTCGCTCCGACGGCACGGAGCAATGCCATCTCCTTGGTTCGTTGGGACACGATGATCGAGAACGTGTTGTTGATGATGAACGCGCCGACGAACAGGGCGATGAGGGCGAACATGGTCAGGAACACACCGAATTGACTGATGTCCTTGCCGATGTCGTTCTGATGCTCTGTGGTGAGGGTCGCTCCGGAGATGACCTCGTTCGTTGCACCAACGATGGGTGCGATTCGGGTGACGAGCATGTCTGGGGTGATGCCGTGTTGGGCGGTGATCGCGATCGCGTCGATCTGGCCGGGTCGGTTGAGGACTGCTTGGGCGGTGATGTCGTCGAACAGGACTACGGACAGGCCTCCCGGGGTGTCTACGTCACCGAATCGGGTGATCCCGACGATGGTCGCCTGGCGTGGTTCACCTGCTGACAGCACGGTGGTGTGGTCGCCTATGGCGAGTTTGGCGAGCTTGGCGGAGTGTTTGTCGATGGCGATCTCGCCGGGCCCGGCGGGGGCTCGCCCGGCGTCGATGGTGAACGGGTTGAGTTCCGGGACGGTCACCCAGTTCATGCCGAGCACACCGGTTTGGGCGGTGCCGACGGCTTTACCGGCGTGGTCGAGGATCTGGGCGTAGCCCGACACCTGGATGGTGGCCTGGTCGACGCCGTGGACGCCGCGGACGGCGTCGAGAAGCGACGCGTCCACGGGGCGGCCGCTTTGGCCGTAGCCGAGGTCGAGTGGGCTGACGGCTCGGACGTAGGCGTCGGTGCCGGCGTCGGCCTTGGCCAGCAGGGTGTCGAAGGTGCCCTT